>JAYTMG010000479.1:0-13719 GCA_043728745.1 Verrucomicrobiaceae bacterium | reverse complement strand
TCCTCGTTCCCATCGCCACGAGAAAAGCGGTCGAAGATGAAGGGCTGCCGCTCTTCTGGAATCGGGCTGCCGGTATTTGAAACGACGATTCGCGCCCATTTCCCATAACGAAACGCACGAATATAAATCATGCCTCCCTTGTAGTTGTACTTCACCGCGTTCTCGATGAGATTCAGCAGCACTTGCTCGACACGCGGCGGGTCGGCGATTGCGAGGAGGGTCTCCGGCGCCTCAAATTGCATCGTCACCCCGCGGCGCTCAGCGAGCACTTCACCGTCTTCGACACACCCTTCGACGACGCTGCGGATGTCCGTTTCGATGGTCCTGATTTCGAGCGCTCCCGCATCTGCACGGGCCAGAAGCATGAGCCCCTCCGCGAGCGAAGAAAGGCGCCGCGTCTGTTGCAGAAGATCGCTCAATCCTGCGCTGTGTTCTTCCGAGAGATCCTGGCCTTTCAGCAAATCCTCGATCGTCATGCGCATCACGGTGACCGGCGTCTTGAGCTGGTGGGATGCGTCGGCGGAAAAGCGGATGGCCAGCTTGTAAGCACCCTCCAGCCGGTCGAACGTGCCGTTCAGCACTTCCGTCAGCGCCTTCAATTCATCCTCCGGCTCCGGTATCGGGATGCGCTTTTCAAACTCCTCGGCTGTGATGCTCTCCGCTCCATCAATGATTTTCTGGACGGGAGCAAGCGCACGTCTTCCCACCCAGATTCCGCCCACGAGACTCAGCAGAATCACGGAGGGCAGCGCGATGATTCCCGCCCACAACACCCGCTGCATGGTGCTTTCGTAGGCACCGAGCGGCGAGGCTAGAAGCAGTTTCATCTGGGGATGCTCGTAGTGCCCGATGTGAAAATTGCGCCCATTCATCGTGAACTCCGAGAACCGATTCACGGCGGGCGCGGACGCATCAAGCGAAACATCGCGCAGTTGCTGCGAGCGGTAAACAAGCCGGCCGTCGGGGTCGAAAACCTCCATCAATCGGTTAGTCATCGAATCTGGAAGCATCTCCGCTGTAATAATAAGACCGCCATCGGGCTTTCGCAGCGCAGTGCGTTCCAGTTCCCAAAGGGCCTCCCTCCCATCTCGGTCCATCCGTTGGTGCACGGTATCCAGCAGTTCGAAATGGAGGAACAAATACATGCCAATCAGGCCCACTGCGATCGTTCCGCCCGCGACCACCGCGCACGCGAGAGCGACCTTCGCGCGAATCGGCCAGTAGCGCCATCGCAGCCGCTGAAGCGTCATGCCGCAGTCTCGACCACGACTTCCACCGGCTGCTCCTGAATCATGTATCCGACGCTACGAACCGTATGAATCAGCTTCACCGGGAAGTCTTCGTCCACTTTCCGCCGCAGTCGCTGAATGTACACATCCACCGCATTCGTCTCGTCATCCAGAGCGCTCTTCCACACATGCTCGCAAAGCTCCGTGCGTGTAAATGCACGTCCCGGATTGTGCATCAAAAAATTCAGCAGACCATACTCGCGCACGGAAAGGTAGAGCTTGGTTCCGTTGCGAATGACGTCCCGCGTCGTCTCGTTCAGCACGAGGTCCGCGATCCGGAGAATCGGCGATCGATCCACTCCCTTGCGTCGCGTCAGCGCATTCACACGGGCCAGCAGTTCCTCCATGGCAAATGGCTTTGGCAGATAGTCATCGGCGCCCTCGTTCAGTCCTTGAATGCGGTCGTCCTTGCTCCCGCGTGCCGTGAGAATGAGCACCGGCGTCGCGATACTCTTCTGCCGGACGGCCCGGAGAATCTCGATGCCGTCCACTCCCGGCAGCGCGAGGTCGAGGATGATGATGTCGTGAGGTTGCGTAGTCGCGGAAACAAGACCTTCGTCCCCGCGAAGAATGGACACGACCTCGTGCCCGGCCTCCGTGAGAGCTTTGGTTACGAACTGTGCGATTTTCTTTTCGTCTTCGATGAGCAGGATGTTCATGGGCGGTTGATCAGTTTGGACTTCGTCTTAGTGCCACCATGCACGCGACTATACTAGCGAAGAAGCATTTCGCCAACCCGATGTCACAACAAATTAACCTCACAGGGAATTCATGCCTCGCTCCCGCGACTCGCAGTTCCGGTCTTCCCCACACCCCGCGGCCCTGCAAACATCCGCCATGCCTTCGAATATCTCCGCGTCCGATTTAGACCACCTGCTTAAGAGGAACCGCGCTCCCCACGTGATTGACGTCCGCAATCCCTCCGAGTTTGCCGCCGTCCATGTCGAAAGCGCACGGCTCTTTCCTCTGGATGATCTTCAGCCGGAGAAAGTCCTCGCGGCCCTCGGCGTCGAGCCGGACCAGACCATCTACATCCTCTGCAAGAGCGGCATGAGAGCCGGCAAAGCTGCGGAGAAATTCCGCGCAAAAGGCATCGCGAATATCTGCGTCGTCGAGGGCGGCACGGACGCGTGTGTCGAGGCCGGGCTGGCGGTGACCGTCGGCGGCGCGGGGATTTAGCGGATCGACATTCAGGCCGTGCCCTGAGATCCAAAATGGCGAACCAATCAGACCATGCGCATCCTATTCCTTGCAGCCACAATCGCCACCGTCGCAGCCGCAGCCGAATTCAAGATCGAGCCGCACACCTTCACCGTCCCCGACGGCTTCACCGTCGAGCGCGTCGCCGCAGCACCGCTCGTCGATCGACCCATCAACCTCGCCCTCGACGCCACCGGCGCCCTCTACGTTACCGACAGCTCCGGCTCCAACGAAAAGCCCGAGGAACAAGTCAAAAATCCCACCCACCGCGTCATGCGCCTCACCGATTCCGACGGCGACGGCACCTTCGACAAAAGCACCGTCTTCGCCGACAAACTCGCATTCCCCGAAGGCTGCATGTGGCTCGCCGGCTCCCTCTACGTCGCCGCACCGCCCGTCATCTGGAAGCTCACCGACACAAACGCCGACGGCACCGCCGACAAACGCGAAGTCTGGTTCGACGGCAAAACCCTCACCGGCTGCGCCAACGATCTCCACGGCCCCTACGCCGGCCCCGACGGCTACATCTACTGGTGCAAAGGCGCATTCGCCGAACAGCGCCACCGCCTCGCCGACGGACGCGACTTCGTCACCCGCGCCTCCCACCTCTTCCGCGCCCGGCCCGACGGCACCGGCCTCGAAGTCGTCATCACCGGCGGCATGGACAACCCCGTCGAACTCGTCTTCTCCCCCACCGGCGACCGCTTCATCTGCGGCACCTTCTTCGTAAACCCCGGCGGCGGCCAGCGCGACGGCATCCTCCACGCAGTCCACGGCGGCGTCTGGGGAAAAGAACACGGCGTCCTCCAAGGCCACCCCCGCACCGGCGACCTCATGCCCACCATGACCCACCTCGGCGCCGCCGCCCCCAGCGGCCTCGAAATCCTCCACACCGACACCCTCGGAATGCACGGCCAACTCCTCTGCACCCAATTCAATAAACGCACCGTCTCCGCCCACCGACTCATCCCCGACGGCGCCACCTACCGCACCGAAAACCGCGACCTCCTCGTCAGCGACCAGACCGACTTCCACCCCACCGACGTCCTCGAATGCCCCGACGGCACCATCCTCATCGCCGACACCGGCGGCTGGTACAAACTCTGTTGCCCCACCTCCAAAGACCTCAAACCCGAAGTCCTCGGCGCCATCTACCGCATCCGGAAAAATGCACCACTTCCCCCCAACACCCACGCCGCCCCCAAGCTCGACGCCCTCTGGGCCCACATCCGCGCCGACGACCGCCCCGCCATCCGCGCCGCATTCACCGACCCCGCCACCCAAACCCTCGCCGCCCACGGAGCCGCCCTCTTCCGCGACCGCGCCGCCCGCCCCGCACTACTCCCACTCCTCCAAAGCCCAGACGCCCACACCCGCCGCGCCGCCGCCGAAGCCCTCGGCCGCATCGGCGACAAAACCGACATCCCCGCCCTCACCAGCGGCGACCCCGGCGACCGCTTCGAATTCCACACCAAAGCCTACGCCCTCTACGAAATCGGCCAAGCCCCCGACAGCACCAGCAAACTCGCCGACACCGTCCGCGCCATGATCGCCCTCCCCAAACCCGCCATGTCCCAAGCCCTCCCCCTCATCGCCCCCGCCGCCCGGCCCGACCCCGCCATTCTCAAACAACAAACCGCCCGCATCGACCAACTCCTCCTCCTCACCAAAGACGGCGACCCCAAGCGCGGCGCCGAAGTCTTCCGCAGCGCCAAAGCCCAATGCAACACCTGCCACGCCATCGCCCGCGACGGCGGCACCCTCGGCCCCGACCTCACCGCCATCGGCAGCATCCGCACCGCCCGCGACCTCCTCGAAGCCATCGCCTACCCCAGCGCCAGCTACGTCCGCAGCTACGAGCCCGTCATAATAAAAGAGCACAGCGGCACCGAACACTTCGGCATCCTAAAAAACCAAACCGCCACCGAGCTCACCGTCGCCACCGCCGCCACCACCGAAATCCGCATCCCCCTCGCCCAAGTCGCCACCCTCACCGAAGCCCCCGCCTCCCTCATGCCCCCCGGCTTCGACACCATCCTCACCCCCCAAGAACTCGCCGACCTCCTCGCATACCTCCAAGCCAGAAAGTAACCGCCCACAACGAAAAGCCGCTAAGGACACCCCGGCAACCGCCTCTTCTCCAACATGAAAATCCGCGCCATCCTAGCCGCCTTCGCCCTCACCACCATCGCCCACGCCGAATCCCCCACCGGCTTTCTCGACATCCCCTTCGGCGCATCGGCGCAAGTCGCCAAGACCGCCCTCGCCGCACGGCCCGGAGTAAAGCCCGATTCGGCCAAAGGCGACCGCGTCACCTTCACCGGCGGCACCTTCGCAGACCACCCGGCAAAAGAATGGGCGCTCAGCTTCTCCGGCGACAAATTCACCTCCGGCAAAGTCGTCATCGATAACGTCAAAAAACCCACCTACGACGAACTCAAAGCCCAACTCACCAAGAAATACGGCAAGCCCGACTCCGAAAAAGGCCACCACAGCTTCGAATGCATCTGGGAGTTCAAAGGAGAAGGCCGCCGCACCGTCACGCTCGTCTATGAATACAAAGGCAGCGTAGAAGTCACCTACACCCACCTCTCATTGCAAAAAGCAGCGCCCCCGGCAAAAAAGACCGACATCTAATATGGACCAACCCCCGAAACCACCGCCCCGCAACTGGCACCTCACCCGCTGGCTCATCGTCCTCATCATCGCCACGTTTGGCTGGGGCGGGTGGCGGGCATACGCGTTTCGCTCCGCGCTCGCCGAGGCAAAGGCGCTGGGGTGGAAGGTGCAATACACCGACCCGGGCGCAGCGATTCGGAAGAACTGGAAGGCGGCTTTCAAGAAAGAGACCTGGCTCGATGGCGTGACGGAGGTGATCATCCCGAAGAGCAAATCATTCGAGCCCCACGCCGCCCTCATCCATCGCCTGAACCCGAAGGAGCTGACCATCAAAGACGCATCCACCATGCACGATCTCTCGGCGCTCACCCCGCTCACCCGGCTGCAAGTCGTCTCGCTCGACACCGCCACCGCGTTGACAAACGTGGACGCCCTCAAAAACCTAACGGCGCTCAAAGACGTCTCTCTCTCCGAATGCGCAGCGTTGACGAATGTGGATGCGCTCAAAAACCTGACCGCGCTGGAAAACCTTTCGCTCCACCGCTGCACGGGGCTGACAAACTTGGACGGGCTCAACAATCTCACCGCTTTGCGACGCCTCGAACTCTTCCGCTGCACCGCGCTGATAAATGTGGACGGACTCAAGACCCTCACCGCGCTGAACTTTGTCTTGGTTGCTGACTCTGCGGGGCTCACGAATGTTGACGGGCTCGTGAACCTACACGCACTGCTAGGTGTCAACCTCACCGGCTGCTCGAAACTGACAAACCTGAATGCGCTGAAGAATCTCACCGCGCTGCAAGTCGTCTATCTCGAAGGCTGCACGGGGCTCACAGACGTGGACGCGCTCATAAACCGTCCGACGCTCAAAGCTGTCATCCTCAAGGGCTGCACCGGGCTGACAAAAGAAATCGTTGATGCGCTGAAGGCGGCGCTGCCCAAAGCGCAAATCCTCTCCGACTACCAATAGCCACAACTGCGGTCAGCCGAGGCGGCTCCGTGCTGGGGGGCGCGGCATGGTGCGGCGAATTTATTCGCCGACCTAGCTTGCGCGTAGCGCCTCACCCGTTCGCTCCGCGTTCAGAAGCCGACAGGTGGGGCTATCCAGATACTTGGGTGAGGGCATCATTTTTCGTCAGTGACTTATCTCGCCCTTTTAGCGATTTTCGCGGTCAATCCAAAGTCGTTTCTGACATTACTGTTGCCCATGCACACTCGCCGCCAGACCATCCAGACCCTCGCCAGTCTCAGCCTTGCCTCGCTCGCCCAAGCGGGTGGGAAGCGCGGCGTGATCGCGGAGGAGAATGCGAAGGCGGGGACGCGGGATTGGATGCTCACGAAGGCGACGGTCGATCCGGCGGTGAAGTATCGGTGTCCGTGGATCGAGGGCTATGCCTCGGCGACGAGTGTGCGGGCAGGGGATACGGTGCGTTTTTTTGTGAGCACGAGGCCGGTCTCGCGGTGGAAGTTGTCGATTTATCGGATGGGATTTTACGGCGGCGACGGCGGGAGATTGGTGGCGGATTTGGGGGCGTTCGATGGCGTGGAGCAGCCGGAGCCGCCGGTGGGCGAGAAGCGGTTGCGCGATTGTGCGTGGTCGGCGGGCGCGGAGTGGAAGGTGCCCGCCGATGCGGTGAGCGGTGTCTATTTAGGGAAGCTGACGGCGGAGGCGGATGGCACGCAGAGTTATGTGATTTTCATCGTGCGCGATGACCGGAAGTGCGACTTCGTTTTCCAATGCAGCGACCACACTTGGCAGGCTTACAATCGCTGGCCGTCACAGTTTTCGTTGTACGATGACGGGGTGCGGCAGTGGTATTGGGGCGGCGGGGTGCAGGTGGGGTTTAATCGGCCCTATGGAAAGTATTGTCAGATCGTGGATGCGCCGCTTTCTACCGGCTCGGGGGAATGGTTTTTGTGGGAGTTTCCGTTCGCATTTTGGATGGAGGAGAAGGGCTACGATGTGACGTATATTTCCAACTCCGACACGCACGCCGATGCCGCCGGGCTGCTGCGGGCGCGGGGCTTTCTGAGCGTGGGGCATGATGAATATTGGAGCATCGAGATGTTCCGCAATGTGCAAGCGGCAATCGCTGCGGGTGTGAGCGTGGGCTTTTTTTCCGGCAACGCCGTATGCGGGCGTATCGTCATCGACGAAAAGCGGCGCGCCTTTGAGCGGACGGGCGTGTTTGGCCCGCCGGGAGGTACGCATGAGTTCGACGCGATGAGCACGCTCTCGCACGAGCGGCCCTACGCAAACGAGCTGATCGGCGCGCACAGCACGGGGCCGGTGACGGGCGGCGCGGACTGGGTTTGCGGGAAGCCGGAGCATTGGATCTATGAGGGCACGGGGATGAAGGCGGGCGACGCGATTCCGGGGATCATCGGCTGGGAATGGCACGGCGACCCGGCGGCGATCCCTGACTTGGAAATCGTGTCCACCGCGCCCACGCAATCCGCGCCCGGCAAGCCGAACGGCGGGACGCACACGGCGACGGTGTATCCCGGACCGCGCGGGAATATTGTGTTCAACGCGGGGACGTGTTGGTGGGCGGACGGCCTCAGCGCGCCGCCGGGCTACGTGCGCCCGAAGGTTTACACGGAGCCGAAGGGCCCGGATGCCCGAGCGCAACGAATCACGGAAAACGTGCTGCGGCGGATGTTGTCCTGATTCCTTGCAAGCGCGGGAAGATGCGCTTATCGCAAAGGTATGCAAAACGCATCCGTCTCGCGCTTGGTCCTGTCGAAATATTCCGAATCGCTCGTGACTAAGACCGCGCGCGAACTGCTCGAAGAAATCGGCGGGCGCGTGTCGATGGGCATCGTGTTTTGCTCTCTGGACTACCGCGAGCACCTCGAAGAATTTCTGGAGGTCCTCCAGGTCCACGCCCACATCCCGCTGCTCGTCGGGTGCAGTGCGTCAGGCTTTATCGGGACGAATGCGGAAGCGGAACGGGCGAGCGGCTTTTCCCTGCTGCTCTTGGATCTGCCGAACACGAAGCTGCATCCGTTTACTTTCACCGAGGCGACCGCGCCGGATTGGGGCGATGCGGACGGCTGGAAAAATGCGGTCGGCGTGGGCGAGGTGGACGCTTGGCTGATGCTCACAGACCCGACTGGAATCCCCATGGAGCCTTGGCTGGGTGCTTGGGGGCGGGCATTTCCCGGCGTGCCGTGCATCGGCGGAATCGCGAGCGGCGGACGCGACGGGACGGAGACCTTTGTCTTTCATAACCGCGAAGTCCTCGAAGGCGGCGGAATCGCCATCGGGCTACGCGGCGGCGTGCAGATTCACACGCTGGTGAGCCAAGGCTGCCGGCCCATCGGCGAGCCGCTGCCGGTGACGGGAGCGGAGCAGAATCTCATCCACACACTCGGCTCGCGCCCTGCGTATCAAGTGCTGGACGAAGCCTACCAAGCCTTGCCGGAAAAAGAGCGCGAGCGCGCAAAGGGCAATCTTTTTGCAGGTCTGGCGATTCGCGAGGACCGCGAGGAATTTCACCGCGGGGACTTTCTCATCCGCAACATCCTCGGCGCTGATGAAGGCACCGGAGTCGTGGCAATCGGAGCGTTCCCCCGCGTAGGGCAGACGATTCAGTATCAACTCCGCGACGCAAAAACGGCGGACGAAGACTTGCGGCACCTCTCGGCGCTCCTGGCTGCGGACGGGATCAAGCCGTTCGCATCGCTCGTCTTCTCCTGCGGCGGGCGCGGGCGGAACCTGTTCAAGACGGCAAACCACGACGCTGGAATCCTCGCCGAGTACTTCACGCCCCACGCAAGCGCGGGCTTTTTCTGCAATGGCGAGGTGGGCCCGGTGGGCGGGCGCAACTTCATCCACGGCTACACGGCGAGCGTGGTTCTGCTGGCTTAAATTCGCTATTTTCAACGGCGAGACCTTGCGCGGGAGTGCGCTTGGCGTAATGTCTGCGGCCTTTGTGAATGCCTTACTCGCTGCTCTTGTCACCTCCGCGCTGATCTATATTCAACTATCGATCAGCGGGACGCGTCTCGTTTTTAGTCTCCCGGCCTACGCCGTGCTGGCGGCATGCGCGCTGATGGTGCCCGTGATTCGCCGCACGGGCCGCGAGCCGCAAAAGTGGTGCCTCGCCGTAGTTTGGGTTTTTTTCTCCTATATCCTGTGGAGAGCCCTCAATTCGCCGGTGGAGTATCTGGCACGGGCGGACATCTACATGGTGCTCGCTTGTCTGATGGCTTATGGGATTTCTGCATTGTTTTTCCAAAAATCAGGAACGCGACTGGCGCTGACAATTTGCATTTTCGGACTCGCCATGGCGGAGGTCATTTTCGGGGTCCGTCAGTTCTCGGGAGACATCGGTTGGATGCCGTTCGGTTTCACCAAAGGGTTGGACCCTCGGGCCAGCGGGACGTTTATCAGCTCGATTCACTTTGCGGGATTTCTCGAAGCGGTGGCTCCATTCGCGCTGGCGATTGCGTTCTGGGGAACGCAGAAGACTTGGGCACGTTGGATGTGTATCTATATCGCACTACTCTGCTACATTGGAGTGGTGATTTCCGCCAGCCGCGGCGGATGGCTGGCGTCGTTGTTTTCACTATTCGTCATGGCGATTCTCGGGTTGATCGTAACACGGCGAACCAACCGCGCACGCTTTCCGGCGGCTGTTTACGGGGTGATATTGACGATCTTTTTGATCCCATCAATTGCTTACCCGCTGATGGCGCAAAGCGAGATGCTCAAGAAGCGCATGGAGTCGATTGCTAATGTAAAAGCTCTCTCCACCGGCAAGTATGATATCCGCCTAGCAAACTGGGCCGCCGCGCTCGACCAATGGAAAGTCGCACCGGTGCTGGGGACGGGTGCTGGGACGCATCTTTACTATGGCCGTCTTTTTCGCCGCCCCGAGCTCCAGCCGGACCCCGAACATGCGCACAGCGACTATCTGGAATTGCTCGCCGAATATGGAATCGTCGGTGTAGTCGGGATGCTGGCATTACTCGCGGTGCATGGAAGGGCGGGCCTGGGCGGGTTTCGCAGGCTGGTAAATCTCCGGAAGGAGGATCCTCACGGACCGGGGCTCCAGCTCGCATTCAATATCGGAGCACTCTGCGCATTTTCCGCCCACGCAGCTCATGCCGTGGTCGATTTCAACATGCACCTGCCAGGCAATGCGATCTATCTGGCGATCATATTTGGGTTCCTGGCCAATTCTGGCGACACTGAAAACTCCCTGCCGGAACCCTCTGGAGGGTCATTGGACGCATCAGACCCGGAAAACGGTGATGACGATAAAATTCTCCCCGCACACCTCCCCTGGCACCCTGCCAGCAAGGCCGCCGCATGGACCGTCGCGGGACTCGGTGTGTGGATGGTAATCGGCGGACTGCCAAAGTTCCCCGGCGAATATTGGTGTGAAAAATCGCGAGTCGCCGTTCGCAACCACGACTACCCGGCTGCCATCGCGCACGGAAAAAAAGCGCTCGAATCCGAAAAGAAGAATCCTTTCATCTACCTCCACCTCGGCCGGGGATACCAGTTATCCGCCCAAAGAATGCCGCGTGCCGCCCGCAGCACCACCTACACGGCGGCGGTGGAAGCATTCAAGGCCGGGCTCGACCTTTTCCCGCAAGATGAGGAACTCTGGGTGCGCTACGCACAGGGACTGGAAGGGCTCGGCGACTTCAAGGCCGCAGGGGAGGCATACCGCGAGGCCATCAATTTGGACCCAAATCTCGGCATCATACGCAGCCACTACAGCGGGCATCTGCGGAGGGTCGGAAGGGAGGCTGAGGCCGAAGAACAGAAGGCGTTTGCGTCCCAAGCTTCACGGGTGAATCTGGCCCCGATACCGGCATTTCGCCAGCTTGCCGCGCCGGAAGAAGAGCAGGACGCCGCACGCATCCAATAAACATTTTTTGAAATAGTGATTGCGATCCGTCTCTAATTGGGAAAATTACACCGCAACTACCAGCCAGCCGAAACGACTGACAAAAACTAACATTTCTCGAATCATGAACTCCTCGTCCGATACACTCCGAATTCTAACACGCGGGATTGCTCCTGCCGTCGTCGCACTCTCACTGGTAGCCGCAGGCACCGCCATGGCGGACTCCGCTGGCGTGGCCCTCATCAATACGAAGCTGGGTACGATTCCCGGAATGAAAGTCGGAACGACCGTCGCAACAGCAAAGCCTGATGCACTCCTTTACGCGCTGACCCTCGCTCTCGACACTTTGCCGTCCAACGCCACTGCCGCCCAGTATGCAGCGCTCGTTGAAGCCGCGCTTCAAAAAGACGGAGCGTCTAAGTTCCGCAAAGATAAAGACAAAATCGCCGGTCAAGTCATTGCGACCGCAATTGCAAACAATAAGATTACCGACCCGGCAATCATCGCCGCAATTACCAAAGCGGTATTCAATGTAAACACCGGTGATGCAAGAGCTGCTTTGACCGTCGTCGGACAAGGCGTCGCGCTTTCGGGAGCTTTGAAAGCGGCCGGCCCTTCTGCCGCGACTGAGATCGGCAAAGCCCTTGGCGGTTCCACAGGTGGAGAATTCACCGGCGATGTCGTGGCGCTTCTCTCAAATACGGCAAAAGCACTCGGAACCAGTTCCGGAAAAGCTGCGAGCTCAGTGGAGGCATTTGCAAAAGACTTCCTGCTCGAAGAAACCGCCGACGTGGCGTCCCGCAAGTCGCAAGCCGAGGCAGCAGCAATCGCCTCGACAAAGACCCCGGCAGCGGCGGGAAGTATTCTCGGTGGATTCATCGGTTCGTTGGGCGCTCAAACCGACACTCAGCTTCGTGATGCCGGTCTTGCATACGTTGCAAATTCCAAACTCGCCAAGGCTCTTGGTGATGTCCTCGCTTACACAATGGACGGACATACCTCCAAAGTGACTCTTCTGAACGACCTGCTCGGAGCCCCAGGTCTGAAAGATGCCGGTAAGCCCGTCATCGCCCAAGGCGTTCTCCGGGCCGGAAACGCCGCCGACGCAACTCCCGTCATGACTGCGTATATTGCCACCAACCCAGATCGTGCGAAAGTGGCGGGAATCGTCGTCGCCGGAAATGGTGACAGCGAAACAAAGTTGGCAATCATCGTCTTCAAACTTTCAGAGGGGCAGGCTGCATCAGCGACCGCAATCGGCACTGCTGTGATTTCCGCAGTGGGCGTGCTCAATCCAGAGGCAGCAGACATCGCAATCAAGAATCTCTTCGACGGAGCCGGTATCACCGACAACACAGCGCGTCTAAACATCGGTGTGGCGATTGCACCGAAGGTGAAGTCTTATTCCGCAGTCGGTTTCATGGCCGCCGGGATTGCGGAATTGAATGTCAGCAACGCTCCAGGGATTGCAAATTCGATCATGTCGAAGGCCTCGAAAGCGGCCACCGACATTGCTTACCGCATCGCCGACCTCAGCTCCATTACAAACAAGCAGACATTCGCCGTTGCGCTCGCAACCGCGAATAACAAGTTCTCGCTCAACGCAGCAGTCGGAGCGTCGCTCGCTGACGAGGCCAACGCGGGTGCCATCACCGCAGCCGTTATTTCTATTCCCGGCAACAAAGTCGGCATCGCCAAAGCGCCGCTTATTGCAGGAGCCGTCGCAAGCGCGGTGGACGAAGAACGCGCATCGGAGGTCGCTTACCGTGTCGGCGAACTCGTGAGCGAAACCGGAGCAGGCGCAAAACCAATCAAAGCCTCAGCATTCAAAACGCTCGCCGCAGCACTCGCGAAAGCAATCCAGACGAAACCCAACGTCACGACCAAAAACCGCGCAGACGAAGAAGGCGAGCATGCCGCACTCCTCACGAATGCCATCATTCAGGCATTCGGCGGAAGCGGACAAACCGACGCGAAGAAAATCAAAGCGCGTAATAAGCTTATTACCGCCGTTGGAACCGCAATCCTCAAGGCTCTTTCCAAGAAGTCTGTCGAGGAATCGAAGACGCTTCTCGCAGACCAAAGCGCCGCAGCCGACATCGCAGGCAGCATCGCATTGACCATCAACAGCAGTAATCTCCCGGCTGCTCAGCGCACAGAATTGCTCAAAGCAGGCGGAATTTTGGAAAAGGCATTTCTCAAACTCGCAGGTAAGGCTCTGACGCCGGATTCAAATGCCCTGAAGGGCGCGATCGCCGACGTAAACAACCTCATCCCAGCCGCTCTGGCCGGATACGAAGACGGAACCCTGTTCGCGCAACTGGCGACCACCTTCAACGACAAGGAAACCGACAAGCGCAACCGCTAATCGCTTCCAGTAATAATTCACAAAAAAGGCCGGGCCAAAAGCCCGGCCTTTTTTGTGCCCCGACGCCTGCGAAATCGTCATTCGTCATTCGTCATTCAGACTTCGCCTACTTCAGCCACCCCACCACCTGCTTCGCCCAGTAGGTGATGATGAGGTCGGCGCCGGCGCGTTTGAAGGCGGTCATTTGTTCGAGGACGCTGGCGCGTTCGTCGAGCCAGCCTCGCTCGGCGGCGGCTTTGAGCATGGCGTATTCGCCGCTCACGTTATAGACGGCGGTCGGCAGGCCGAAGCGCTCCTTCACACGGAAAACGAGGTCGAGGTACGGGAGGCCGGGTTTTACCATGACGATGTCGGCTCCTTCCTCGATGTCGCGGGC
>JAYTMG010000478.1:0-2306 GCA_043728745.1 Verrucomicrobiaceae bacterium | reverse complement strand
GTGAGTGGTGACTGGTCGCAAGCGTGTTGGCGTGGTTCCCCGCTTGCGACTAATCACTTCTCACCAGTCACAAATCACCGCCGATAAACACGCTGGCTTACCATCACACGACGACTGACAGAGCACTAGAGGGTCCAAGTGCCGCGCCATTGGTGAGAGTGCGGCAAAAAGCAAAAGAAATAGCCGATGTGTCAGCTCGGAGCGCGAGTGCGAACACGATTACTTTGTTTCCGGCGTCGAACCGGCTTGGGCGCTGAAGCGCAGCCGGTGTGGCGCGCCTTCTTTGAGCGGCACGTTGTAGGTCTGGCTCCATCGCTTCGTCGCGGCGTCGTAGTCGGTTTGCCAGAAGTCGTTGCCGTGGATGGCTTGGTTCACGAGTTGATCATCCACGCGCAGGGCGTGGCCGTTTGGCGAGCGGAGGCCGGTGAATGTCACGGGCACGTAGCCGATTCCGCCGATGACGGTAAACTCCGCGAGGTCGTCCGCAGTGGCGATGGTGATGGCTGGGCGCGTGCGCGTGAGTTTACCGGTTTTCAATTCGATCTGAAAGTCCCTGCCGACGGCTTCGCGGTGGATCATGCGCCAGGTGTTTTCGTCTTTGGTCAATGCGGTGCGCAGATACTCGCTGGGGCCGTAGTAATCCTTCGCGAACTGCGGCATGACGATGTGTTCGATGGTGGCATCAATGAAGTCGCCGGGCTCAAAACGCGTGACACCGGGCGGTGGAACGAGGTCGAGCGTGGAGGTTTCGTATTTGTGCCGAGTGAGCCCGCGCTCGGCGATGAATGGGGCCGCGTCTTTTCCGCCGAGCCGCGCTTTCCACGAGCGGATGATGATGCCGCGATTCGCCCATGCGCCGGGCTTTTGACCCGCACGCGGCACCGCTTCGTGCATCGAAATCCACGGGATGCGGCCTGAGCATTCGAGCGGCGCGGTGCGGTAGATGTTGCCGCCCCATTGGGTGTCCCATTCTTTGAGCAGACCGCTTTCATTGCCGAGCGCCACCTTGCGTTCGGCGGTGTCGCTGTAGGTGTCCGCGCCGATTTGGAAAATGACGAAGCGCGAAAAGTCGGCGGGCGTTTTCACATCGAGCCGGAGCTGATAAACACCGCGCACCAAATCATCCGTGCGAGCAAGGCTCACGGTCGTGGAATGCGTCGCGCTTTTCCCGATGCGGCCTGCATACGTGACCTCGGTGAGACACGGACCTTGGCGATGATAAGTCGTTCGCATCGCAGTGTGCGCGACGCGAGTTCCCGCCGGGTCGAACCAGCGGAAAAAGTCACCGCCACCGACATTGCTCGTCCAGCCCCAGCGCTCTTCTTTTCCAGTGGAGCGGACCATCGAGGGCCGCACGTCGGTGATGGTGCAGTTCGCCTGCACTTGATCCGGCTCGTAGCAAATGCTCTCGCCCCAAGCCCCGAGCGCGCTTTGATCCCAGAGCTGATTGCTGCCCCAGCCGATGAGCGAAAGCTGCGCGTGCGACGCCGCCGGAACGCCGCCCCAGTGTCCGTAAGCGAGCGTGAGTTCGAGTTCGAGATTCGCCCCGCCGGGCAGCCGCACTTGCGAGATGCCGTGGAACCATTGCCCCGCATAAACGCCGCCTTCGGGTTCATTGTGCCAGTTCTTGCTGAGTTGCACGGGGATGCCCGTTGGCCTGCCCTCGCTGTCGCGTAAAATCGCGGACATACCCGTGATGGACGAGCCCATTCCCTGCCGGATGCCCCGCGCAGTTTTCTCAAACATCAGCCTCGCCATCTGCTCGTGGTCGCTAGGGTTCGAGAGCCGCAGCTTCACGCGCTCGACGGCATCGTTGCTTGGATTCGCGCCGCCCGGTGGCGGAATGGGAGTGATGCCGTCGAGATTGATGCGATGCCAGCCGAGCGCCGCATCGTAGCTCACCGGACGCTCCTTGCTCGTCACCAACTCAGTCGCCGCGACACTCACCGCGCTCGTAGCGTCCGCTGGCTTGAACGCCGCAGGATCAAGCGCCAGCGCCACTTCGCGCCAATCACCCGCCTCCCACGCTGCTCCGTTCGGAAGCTCCCAACGCTGTTGCAGCGCACCCTTCGCCGTGAAGAACTTGAGTTCCAGCGACGCTGATTTCCACGCCTCGCCGGGCTTTGGCCGCGCTGCGAAAATGAACGTCAGCCGCTCCGCCCAAGCCGCAGTCTCGAACCGCGCATCCACATTTAGCCGCGAACCATCGTCCGCTGTGAACTCCAAATCCGTCACATCCCCGCGCTGAAAAAAGCGCCCCGATTCCACCAATCGCGGCCCCGTGAAGCGCGACCATTTTCCACCCG
>JAYTMG010000477.1:0-1374 GCA_043728745.1 Verrucomicrobiaceae bacterium | reverse complement strand
TCGCGGAATCGCGTCGGCTGGCCGTCCACCGCCGCACTCGCGTAAGCAGCCTGGAGCGCCGCGCCGAGCGCCGCGCCTTCCGCACTTGCGAGGCAGACGGTCGGGACGCCGAAGACATCCGCGCAAATCTGCCGCCACACACCGCTCTGGCTTCCGCCGCCCGTGAGCCGGATTTCCTGCGGCTCAATGCCGAGCTGGCGGAACCGGTTCAGCCCGTAAGCGAGGCCGAGCGTCGCGCCTTCCATCACTGCGCGCGCCATGTGGCCGGGCGACATTGTCTCCGTCGTCAGCCCGTGGAAAACGCCTGTGCCTGCCGGGAGATTCGGAGTGCGCTCGCCGTTCAGGTAAGGGAGAAAAATGAGACCGCCCGCGCCGGGCTCGGTGTCGAGGATGTGCTTCTCCGCTTCCGCATGGGACCAGCCGAACATCTTGCGCACCTGCTCCGTCGCGACCGTCACATTCATCGTGCAAACGAGCGGCATCCAGCGGTCCGTGCTGTCGCAAAACGCCGCAACTTCGCCTTCGGGATCGACCACCGGCTCATTGCTAAATGCGTAAAGCGTCCCGCTCGTCCCGAGGCTCGCAGTCACCACGCCGGCCTGCACGTTGCCCGTGCCGATCGCGCCCATCATATTGTCGCCACCGCCTGCGGAGACGACGGGACTTTTGAACAGCCCCCACTCTTCCCGCAGCGAATCCGTGAGCAGCCCGACCGCGCGCCGACTGCTGCCGAGCGACGGAAGACATTCCTCCAATCCCTCGTCGATAAACTCGATGAGCGGCTTGCACCACTCCTTCGTCCGCACATCCAGAAGGCCCGTGCCGCTCGCATCGCCGAACTCCATCGCCTTCTCCCCGGTGAGGAAAAAATTGATGTAATCATGCGGGAGCAACACGCTCTTTAGCGCTTTGAAATTCTTCGGCTCATTCTGCTTCAGCCACAAAATTTTCGACGCCGTGAAACCCGGCGGCAGCGAATTGCCCGCGAGATTAATGAGCCCGTCCACCCCGCCAAACTCCGTCTCAAATTGCTTGCACTGATCCGTCGTGGACGTATCGCACCACAGCTTTGCCGGGCGGATAATCTTGTTCTTTTTATCCAGTGGAACAAAGCCATGCTGCTGGCCCGAAACGCCAATCGCAGTGATCAGCTCCTTCTTCTTCCCGAGCTGTTGGATACAGGAACGGACGGTCTTATCCACTGCATCCAGCCACACCTGCGGGTCCTGCTCCAGATGCCCCGGCGGCAGCCCCTCGATTAGCCCATAAGGCACCGAGGCCGAAGCCACGATCTTTCCGGTTTCCAAATCGAGCGCGATACATTTCGTGCTCTGCGTTCCACTATCGATGCCAAGAGTTATCATATACGGGTGA
>JAYTMG010000476.1:0-1028 GCA_043728745.1 Verrucomicrobiaceae bacterium | reverse complement strand
CGATTATTGGCTACTCGGGCTTCGGACCGCCTGGGGGCTTGCCGCCGGGTGGACGTCCGCCGCCAGGTCCGTCTTTACCGGGACCACCCGGCGGGCGTGGCGGGCGTCCCGCTTTGAATTCATCAAGGCTGACTGAGCCGTTGCCACCTTTGTCGATCTTCTTGAAGTGCTCTTCGGCTTTCGCCGGTTCCTGCTGCGCGCGCGGTCCCGCTTTGAATTCATCAAGGCTGACGGCTCCGTCGCTATTCGCGTCGAGCTTCTTGAAGACTTCTTCCGGGTTCGGGCGTTTGCGTTCGCCGTCCGGTCCGCCGGGTCCGCCTGGACCGCCTGGACGCTTGCCACCCGGTGGTTTGTCTTGTGCGATAGCGAGGCTGGCTGCGAGCGTGAGCACTCCGAATGTTGTGATGATTTTTTTCATGCTTTGTATGTTTGTTTTTGTGACAGCGCCCTGCGGTATGCCGGTCGCATGTGAAGTAGAACAAGCGCCCCCGCGAAGAGTTTCGCGGGGTTTTGTAAAGGATGAGTAAATATCCCTGCTACCCCACGCAAACGCGTAGCTGAGTACCCATTCGAAACTCTACCGGCACGTCGCAAAACAGCTCCCCATCAAGCTCCACGGGCACCGGGCTCTCACAAGTCACATTCATTTCCGATGTCTGAAAATACTCCACATCGGCCATATCGGTGTGATGCCCGATCAGCACGCCGCCGATATACCGTGCGATGTCGAGGTAGCCGAGATTCTTGAAAATCAGCACATCCAGCCGTCCGTCGTCTGGACGCGCGCCGGGGAAAAGGACGAGTTTTGCGCCGTAGTAGCGGCCATTCCCCACCAGAACGAAAGAGCCTTCGCGAATTTGATCATCCGTCTCCACACGCAGCAACGGCGGCCTGCGCGACGCGATCTGCGCGGCGCTCAAAATATAGCTCAGCGGGCCGAGCCGCTTTTTCGAAGCCCACGAAGTTTCCTTCACTACCTGCGCATCGAGCCCCACTCCCGCGAGCTGGATAAAATGCACGCTGTTTGC
>JAYTMG010000475.1:0-17648 GCA_043728745.1 Verrucomicrobiaceae bacterium | reverse complement strand
GTTGCCGGGATGCCCGCCCTCGGCTGTGAGTTGCGCCCATCCCGTGTCGCTGCCCGGCCATGTGCTCGCGCCCTGCCACGAACTGCCGGTGAAGTGCGGGAGCGAAGCAAACGATTTCAGCCGCTTCGTAGTCTCGTCGTATTCACCGGTGCCGTAACGCCACTGCGTTTCGCGCACGGGCTTCACGACCGGAGAGTCGCCCTTCGAAGCCACAATAAAACGCAACGCCGCATTCACCTCATCCGGACTCGCCGAGCGCTGATACAGCGTGCGATAGAGCTGCTGAACTCGCATATCAGGCTCGCCCGTAAGTCGCGCTGCAATCGCCTTCGCACGAGCTGCGGCGAATGCGCCATTCAGAAAAAAGAGAGCCTGCTGAGGGACACTCGTTTCGTGCCGGACTGCGACGTGCATGTCAGGATTCGCAAAATCAAATGTCCGAAAAACGCCCGGCAAAAACTGCCGATCCACGTACGAATATACGGTGCGCCGTTTGTTCGCGGCATCGAGCAACTCCGGCGGTTTACCCGTGGTGGCGAAGTCGAGTTCACCGCTCACCGCGAGCATCGCATCGCGCAGTTGCTCGAAGCCGAGGCGCTGACTCGGGAACTCGCCTGCTGCCTGCTGATACACGGCGCTTTTCAAAATGAGGCGATGCATTGCCTTCACGCTCCATCCCTCCGCGATGAAGCGCCGAGCGAGCCAGTCGAGCAACTCTGGATGACTCGGCATTTCCGCGCGCACTCCGAAATCGCTCGGCGTTTTCACCAGCCCCGTGCCGAAGTGATGCTGCCAGATGCGATTCACCATCACGCGCGCCGTCAGCGGATTGTCCGCGCTTGCGATCGCGCGTGCGAGTTCCAGACGACCGCTGCCGTTTTGAAAAGGCGCGCGCTTTTCACCGGCAATCACTTCTAGAAACTGACGCGGAACTTCGTCGCCAAGCCGCGATGCGCTACCGCGCTTGAAGACGCGCGGGTTCGGCTCCGGCGGAAGGTCGGCCACGATGAGCGCTGCCGGCGTGCCGAGCTCGATCAGTCGCCGCTCCACGTCTCCCTGCATTTTCCACAGCTCTTCGATCGCAGTGAACGGGAAGAACTGATCGTTATTCACGATGCCCGTATCCGGCACACTCGTCGGCGAATTCGGATCACGCAAAAATGCCCGCAGTTCCGCTGCCTCCAAAGTGTTTTGCCTCTCCGCATCGAGGAACAACACTCCGTAACGCTGCGCTGCTTCCGCGAGAGATTTCGGTGGCGTGGCGAATGCGGCCGCGACCAGCGAATTCACGACGACGCCGGGCGCAACTTCGCTCTTCGTCACAAACGCGACCCACGGCGCGAAGATCGGATGCGATTTCGCACCGTGCAAAAAATCCCGCCAACGCCGCACGGACGCGGGGTTTATTTCGTCCGGCGCCAAAATCTGATCGAACCCCTCTTCGGGATACTTTCCCATCTCGCCCTGTGCCGCGAGGTAATCGCCAACTCGCGCCCGAAGCCGCGCCGCAGCTTCTTCGCGCCGCTTCGCCATTGTAAACGAAAGCTTCTCCTGACGCTTCCGCAATTCCTCATCGGCGACCGAGCCGAATGGAACAAGCCGATCCTCGCCACCGTGAAAAACCCCGTAGAGCGAGTAGTAGTCCTCTATAGAAATCGGGTCGTATTTGTGGTCGTGGCACCGCGCGCACTGCACCGTCAGCCCCATCGTCCCGCGCGTCACCACATCGATCCGGTCGTCGATGATGTCATGTTTCACACCGATGAAACGGCGACCGCCCGTGAGAAAACCCATCGCCGCCAAATCCGGAGAACCCGCAGGCACCAGTTGATCCGCCGCCATTTGCAGGAGCAAAAATCGGTCATACGGCAAGTCGTCGTTGAACGCCCGAATCACCCAATCGCGATACGTCGGCGCATGAACAAACCGGCGTTCCTCGCGGCTGAAAACGTAGCCCTTTGTGTCCGAATAACGAGCGACATCCAGCCAGTGCCGCCCCCAGCGCTCGCCGTAGCGCGGGCTGGCAAGCAGCCGCTCAATGAGCTGTCCCACCGCCTCATCACGATTCTCCAGCTTGGAAAAAAACTCCACTTCCTCCGGCGTCGGAGGAAGACCAGTCAGGTCAAAAGTCATCCGCCGAACCAGCGTGCGCGCATCCGCCGCTGTGGCAGTCGATGCACCCGGCTTCGCGAAAATAAATCGGTCGATGTCCGTCTTCACCCCGCGAGCATCTGCCACAGTCGGCGGCATCACTTCCCGAGGCGCGCGAAATGCCCAATGCTCACTCTCCGCCAACGCAGGCGCAGCAAGCAGGCAACACGCAAGTATCGAGTGTGTGAGTTCCATCCGTTCGATTTAAGAAGAGCCTTTCATCGACTGAACGTTAGCTCGCCGTGCCCGAAACCGAGATTAAGCGCGCAAGGGATCTACTCGATCGGAAAGCCTTCTCCCTGCGGCACGCTGCCACCGCTCTGGCGTCGGCCAGCCCTGATGGGTCCGCTGTTTCCCGGGATGAAGCGCGTCGTGGACGAAGCACTCGTCTGGATCTCGCCCGACGTAACCGTCTGGATGCGGTGCGAGCGCACGACGTCGTCGCTGAGGCGATCCGAAAAGCGGCGCGGGACGCGTTGGAAAGCCTCGCTCGCGCCTTCAAACGGGTTCTTTCCCGCGAACAGATTCCCGATGTCGAACGGCACGCTCACGGCGACTCCCGCAGTCCAGTGGCCGCCCATCAGCGCTTTGTCGTCCCAGTATTCCACGTTTGCGGTGACGCCTTTGAGCACGCGGGCTTCGAGGCGCGCTTTGAAGCCGTCGAAGTCCGAACCGAACGGATTATCGTAATGGTAATAGCCCGCGAAAATGCGGGTCTCTGCGATATTTTCGAGGCCGGGAATGAGGAAGCCGACTTCGGCATTGAATCCTTCGAGCCCTGTCTCGAACCGCGTGAATCCAGCGCGGTCCGTCGTTTGCGCGATGCCGCCCGGCACGAACCGGCTGCGTATGCTGCTCGTGGTCCGACGGCCCACGGTGAATGTGTCGTCTTCCGGCACGTAGTAGTTGAAGCGCGCGTCCACCCAATGCGTGAGCAGTTCGAGGCCGAGCCCGAGCTGGTTCAAATCGTTGCCGTGTTCGCTGTGGACGTTGTCCCAAAAGACGTTGGCTCCCACGATGATTTGGTCGCTCACCATTTGACGGAAGCCGACGCCGAGGTTGGTGATAAACTGGCCGTTGTCTTCGTAGTGAAAGCCTGCGTCGATGAAGAGAAACGCGTCGTGGCTCGGCGGCGTCCAGATGCCGAGGACGGCGTTCAGATTTACGCCGCTGAGGTCTTCGCTGAATTGCGAGCCAAGCGTGAGATGCCCCACGGGCGCTGCGGATGCGGGCTCCGGTGGAGGTGCGACTTCTTTTGCGGAAGCAGCGGCTGCGAGCAGGCAGGCGGCGACGATGGCGGATGGAATTTGCATGTTCATGTTCAGAATTGGTTACGTGAGTTGTGGGTGCGGGACGGGCGATGATCCGGCTACAAACACCGCGCCGTTCGGGAATGTGGGGAATGCACTGAATGTTCGCGCGGTCATCTCGGCGTTCGTCACGCCGTCGAAGAATTTCACACTGCCCGCATTGCGTCCGCCGGAGCCCACGATGATGTCAGCGATTCCGTCGAGATTCACATCCGCCGCTGCGACGCGTGCGCCGAGTTTGTAGTTCGCCGCAAACGGCGTGATGGTGCTGAGCAGCGCGCCGGTCGCACCATTGAATGTCTCGACGATGGTGCGTCCACGATCGCGACCGACGATGAAATCAACAATCCCATCGCCAGTGAGGTCCGCTGCAGCAGCCACAAAAACGCCGCCTTTGTAACCCGCGCCACCGACCGTGAAGTCTTTTAGCACGGTATTCGAGATGCCGCTGGTGACGACGACGCGATTGCCGCCGAAGCCTTGGCTCGCGATGATTTCTGCCACGCCGTTCGAAATAATGCCGCCTCGCGGGACGATGCTGCGGTTATCGAACCCGCTCTCCCCATCGGCGACTGCAACGCGCACACCGCCGCGAAATTTCGTGCCGAATGGTTCATTGGTCGATAGCACCGAGCCGTCGAGCCCGCTAAAGACACGCACTTTCGCCGAGCCTTTCGCTTTATAACCAGAGCCGACGACAATGTCATCGCGCCCATCGCCGTTCACGTCGCCGGATGCCACGTAGGCACCACGCGCGCCCGCTTCCGGGAATGCTGCGAGCTCGGCAAATGCACCGGTCATCGGTGCGCCGGTCCGTCCGTCGAATACGCGGACGCGGCCATTGCCGGTGATGGTGGAGGTGATGATGTCGTCGTAGCCGTCGCCATTGATGTCGCCCGTCGCGACGCGGATGCTCTTTCGATAAGTCGGCTCGTAGGCGTTGATGCTCATCTCCGTGCCCGTCGCGATGTCGAACACGCGAATGGCTGGCGGTGCGCCGCGGCCCGGCAATGCGACGCCCGGCGAGACGACATAGATGCCTTGATAGATCGTCGTCGTGTCGGTGGAAGTATTGTCCGCAGGCGTTGCCTCGGTGACGTCTTTCGTCAGGCTCGAGATCGTGCTGGTTGTGCTGAGCGCATTGTATCCGCCAGGAACTACCGGGAATAAGAACACCGAGAAAGTTGCCGTGCCTTCAGGCGCTCCCGCAGCAATATCGCCGACGTTGAGCGAGTAGGTGTTTGAGCCGATGAACGTCCAGCCCGCAGTGCTCGCTCCGGATGAGAAGAACGTATTCGCCGGGACGGTCTGCGTGATAAAGGCATCGGTGACCCCGAGATTTCCGACGTTCGAATACTTGATGGTATAAGTCACCACCTGCCCGCGAATCACGCTCTCCCCGTCGTCAGCAACCGATACGCGCAAGTCCACATCATCGGTTTCAATCGTGCCGGTCGCCGCCGTGCCAGCGATGTTGTAGCCGCTGCCGGGCGTGACCGTCACGATGGCGGTTTCATCGGGCTCGAGCGTCGAATCAACACGCGGATCGATCGTGACTTGCACCGTCGTCTCGCCCGTCGCGAATGTGACTGTGCCCACGCCTGTCGCGGCGTTAAAGGTCACCGCCGGTGATGGAGCGAAAAAGCCGAAGTCAAACCCGGCGATGGTAGCAGTCCCACCCAGCGTAAAGCCCGCCGCCACCGCGCCAGTCGTCACGCCCGTGCGAGTGAAAGTGAAGACGAGATTATCCGAGCCGTCCTCTTTCACCGACGCTTGCATTATAGAGACAGCGATGTCCGTGTCGTCGTTGGTAATCGTGCCGGTCGCCGCGCCGCTGGTTGCGACCGTGTAGCCCGCCCCGCTTGCAAGCGTGAGCAGAGCGGTCTCGTCCGCCTCGACGGTCGAATCCCCGACCGAAGTGAGCGACACCGTTGCCGTCGTCCCGCCTGCTAAAAATGTGACCGTTCCCGCCGTCGCACCGAACGTCGCCGCGCCACTCTGCGTGTAGTCCGTTGCAAAAGTCGCAGTTCCCGCAACGTCGAAATTCACCGTCAGCTCACCAGTCGTCACACCCGTGCGGGTGAACGTATAGACGAGCGTTCCCGCGTTGTCTTCGATGACCGATACAGGCGCAACGCTCAGCGTCACATCCGTGTCGTCATTGGCGATGACGGCCAGCAATTGCGTAAAAGTGATCGGCGTGTAGCCCGCACCGGCGGCCAATTCCAAGACCACGCCCTCATCACTTTCCACCGTTGTGTCAGCAATCGGATCGAGCGTCACCGTCGCCGTAGTCGCGCCCGGCGCAAACGTCACCGTTCCGCCCGTCGCCAAAAACACATCCGCGCCGGATGCCGTGTAATCCACGTTCAAAGTCGCCATTGGCGAAACCGCATTCACATTGATGATGAAATTGACCGTCAACGCCCCGGAAGTCACACCCGCGCGAGTGAACGTGTAAACGAGATTCGCCGCTCCATCTTCCGCGACGGTTGTCGGCGAAAGCGCCAGCGACACATCCGTATCATCATTCACAATAGTCCCGGTCGCAGGCGTGCCGACCACGTTATAACCCGCGCCCGAAGTCACCGTCGCAATCACGTTTTCATCCGACTCCACAAACACCTCCGCCGCCGGATCGACCGTCACCGTCTTCGTCGTTTCGCCAGCGGCAAAGGCCACCGTTCCCGTCGCTGCTCCGGCGTCAAAAGTAACGCCAGCGCTGCTGAGCACCGAGTAATCCGTGCTCGTCAGCGTGCCCGATCCGGTGATGGAAAAATTCACCGTCAACGCACCCGTCGTCACACCCGTGCGAGTAAATGTATAAACGAGATTGCCCGCGCCATCTTCCGCTACGGACGCCGGAGCGACCGCCACCGAAATATCCGTGTCATCGTTGGTAATCGTGCCCGTCACCGCCGTCGCCGTTCCAACTCCATAGCCTGCGCCAGTGGCCAGCGTGAGCAGCGTCGTCTCGTCCGCTTCCACGGTCGCATCCGCCGTCGGATCGAGCGTCACCGTCGCCGTCGCCGAGCCCGCTGCAATCGTCACAGTTCCTGCGGAGGCCGCGAATGTAGCGGCTCCGGTCTGCGCGTAGTCCGTGCCGAAGGCCGCCGTTCCAGCGACGTTGAAATTCACCGTCAGCGCGGAAGTCGTCGGGCCGGTGCGTGTGAATGTATAGACCAGCGTGGCCGCGCCATCTTCCGTCACCGTGGGCGGAGCAATCGCCAGCGTCACCACCGTATCGTCATTTGAAATCGTACCCGTCGCCGCCGTCGGATTCGCCGAAGTGTAGCCAGCCCCCGAGGCCGCGAGCGTGAGCACCGCAGTCTCGTCGGATTCCGCATCCGTGTCCGCAGTCGGATCAATCGTAACCGTCGCCGTCGCGCTGTTCGCCGCAAAGGTCACCGTTCCCGCCGCCGCCGCGAAAGTCGCCGCGCCGGTCTGCGTGTAGTCCGTGTTAAATGTCGCACTTCCCCCGACAGTGAAATCAACCGTGAGTGCACTCGTGAGCAGCCCTGTGCGAGTGAACGTATAGACGAGATTCGCCGCGCCATCTTCCGTCACCGACGCTGGCGAAACCGCAACAGAAACCGTCGCGTCATCATTCGTGATTGTGCCCGTCGCCGCAGTGCCAGCGATGTTGTAGCCCGCGCCCGCCGTTACCGTCATGATCGCCGTTTCATCCGCCTCAGTGACCGCATCAGCCGTCGGGTCCACCGTGATATTTACGGAAGTCACACCCGCCGCGAATAAGACCGTGCCGGTACTTGTGGCGACATTATAAGTTGAAGATCCCGAAACTGTGACTCCGAAATCCGCACCGAAAAAAGTCGCCGTTCCGCCCAGCGAGTAATTCGCCGTCAGCGCACCCGTCGTCACACCCGTTCGCGTAAACGTATAGACGAGGAAGCCCGCGCCATCTTCGCTCAGCGATGCAGGCGCGACAGTCACCGCGATGTCCGTATCGTCGCTCGTAATCGTCCCAGTAGCCGGAATATCCAAAGCCGTGTAACCTGCGCCAGCGGTCATGGTGAGCACCGTCGTCTCATCCGCTTCCACCGTCGTATCCGCGCTCGGATCAAGCGTCACTGTCGCCGTCGCCGAGCCTGCGGCAAAAGTCACTGTTCCCGCCGCAGCCGCGAAAGTCGTCGCGCCCGTCTGCGTGTAATCCGTGTTAAAAGTCGCTGTCCCACCGACGCTGAAGTTCACCGTCAGCGCACCCGCCGTCACTCCTGTGCGAGTAAATGTGTAAACGAGATTCGGCGCACCATCTTCGCTCACCGATGCAGGCGCGACCGCAAGCGTCACATCCGTATCATCGTTCGTAATCGTGCCCGCCACCGCGCCAGCCGTCGCGATATTGTAGCTCCCGGCAGTCAGCGTGAGCAGCGTGGTTTCATCGGCTTCCACCGTGGAATCCGCCGTCGGATTCAGCGTCACCGTCGCCGTCGTTGCGCCTGCCGCAAACGTCACCGTTCCTGCAGCCGCCGCAAAAGTCGCCGCGCCCGCCTGTGTGTAGTCCGTGTTAAAAGTCGCCGTTCCGCCAACGCTAAAATTCACCGTCAGCGCACTCGCCGTCACGCCTGCCCGAGTGAATGTATAAACGAGATTTGGCGCACCATCTTCGCTCACCGATGCCGGTAAAATCGCGAACGTCACATCCGTATCATCGTTCGCGATAGTGCCCGTCGCAGCGCTTCCCGCGATGTTGTAGCCGGCACCCGCCGTGACCGTGAGCAATGCCGTCTCGTCCAGCTCCACCGTCGCATCGACAGTCGGATCGATCGTCACCGTCGCAGTCGTCGCGCCCGCGCCAAACGTCACCGTCCCCGCCGCCGCCGCAAAAGTCGCCGCGCCCGTTTGCGTGTAGTCCGTGGCAAAAGTCGCCGTCCCACCGACGCTGAAATTTACCGTCAGCGCACCCGTCGCAACTCCCGTGCGGGTGAACGTGTAGAGCAAATTTCCAGCGCCATCTTCCAGCACCGACGCCGGAGCCACCGCGACTGAAATATCCGTGTCGTCGTTCGTGATTGTGCCCATCACCGCGCCCGCAGTGCCGATGCCGTAGCCCGCACCAGCCGCGAGTGTGAGCAGCGTCGTC
The DNA here is from genome assembly GCA_043728745.1 of Verrucomicrobiaceae bacterium. GTDB lineage: Bacteria > Verrucomicrobiota > Verrucomicrobiia > Chthoniobacterales > Chthoniobacteraceae > SXWH01. Next base: position 9,083 of record JAYTMG010000475.1, on the reverse strand, counting down.
TCGTCCGCTTCCACCGTCGCATCAGCCGTCGGATCGAGCGTCACCGTCGCCGTCGCCGAGCCTGCTGAGAACGTCACCGTTCCTGCGCTCGCAGTAAAAGTAGCTGCGCCTGCTTGCGTGTAGTCCGTGCTAAATGCCGCAGTTCCACCGACGTTAAAATTCACTGTCAGCGCCGCCGCCGTATTACCCGTACGGGTAAACGTATAGACCATCGTGCCGGCACCATCTTCGACGACCGTGTTGGGCAAAATCGCCAGCGTCACGCTCGTATCATCATCGACGATAGTGCCCGTCACCGCGCCCGCCGTGGCGATGTTGTAGCCCGCTCCCGCAGTGAGCGTGAGCAGTGTTGTTTCATCGACTTCCGCAATCACGTCCACAGTCGGATCGAGCGTCACCGTCGCTGTCGCCGCGCCTGCGCCAAACGTCACCGTTCCCGTCGTCGCAGTAAATGTCACCGCGCCAGCCTGCGTGTAGTCCGTATTAAATGTCGCGGTTCCACCGACGCTGAAATTCACCGTCAGCGAACCTGCGGTGAAGCCCGAGCGAGTGAATGTATAGACGAGATTCGGCACCCCGTCCTCGTTCACGGAAGTCGGCAGAACGGCCAGCGTCACATCCGCATCATCATTCGTGATCGTCCCAGTCGCCGCAGTGCCAGCGATGTTGTAGCCCGCGCCAGCCGTGACCGTCAGCAGCGCAGTCTCGTTCGCTTCCACCGTCGAGTCCACGCTTGGATCGAGCGTCACCACTTTCGTCGTTTCGCCTGCGAGGAAACTCACCGTCCCCGCCGCCGCCGCAAAAGTCGCCGCGCCCGTCTGCGTGTAGTCCGTGTTAAATGTCGCCGTCCCGCCGACGCTGAAATTTACAGTCAACGCACCCGTCGTCACGCCCGTGCGGGTGAACGTGTAGAGCAAATTCCCAGCGCCATCTTCAAGCACCGACGCCGGAGCCACCGTCACCGCGATGTCCGTGTCATCATTCGTGATCGTCCCGCTCGCCGGGCCACCCGTGACATCGTATCCCGCGCCCGCAGTCACCGTTAGCACCGCCGTTTCGTTGGTTTCCACCGTCGTATCATCCGTGGCGCTGAGCGTGATCGTCGCAGTCGCGCTATTCGCCGCAAACGTCACCGTGCCGAGACCCGTGCCCGTATCAAACGTGCCGCCACTCAGCGTGTAATCCGCACCCGCACCGCCAAAGAGCGCAACACCCGATGCCGCAAAATTCACCACCCGCGTAAAGTCATTCAGCCCCGTGCGCGTGAATGTATAAACGAGCGTGCCCGCGCCGTCTTCCGCCACCGCGCCCGGCGCGACCGCGATGCTCACATCCGGCAAATCGATCGCCGTCGTTGTCACATCCGCCGCACCGCCAAGCGCCGGATCATCCGTGAGCACCGCAGACAATCCCGTGGCCGTAATCGTCCCCTGCGCCGTCGCCGAAGTCGCCGTCGTATTCGTCGGCACTGTCGCCGCGAAATTCAGCGTCACACTTTTCCCCGCCGGCAGCGTGCCGATCGTGTAAGGCGAGAACGCAAAATCCGTCGTCGCGTCGCCGCTCGGCACCGCGCCATCCGCTTGTCCCTGCACGGGCCCGCGCCGCGAGCCGAGCGTGAGAAATCCATACATGATACTCGCGCTATCGGCAGTCGCATACGAGTCATCGAGCCCGAGCGCGTGCCCGAGTTCGTGCATCACCGTCGTCATCGCATCCACGCGGCTCGCCACATTGCCCGATGGATTTGCGAACTCCGAATCATCCAGCGGCGTCGCATCCACAAACCAGCCGTTGCCCGCGCCGTCATCATCCAGCGTCACCATGCCCGGCGAAGCCTGCCCCAGCACACGCGGCGCGAGATTCGCCACGGAAAAAGTCACCCCACGAATCAGCGCCGACTGCTGCGCAGAAAGCCCCGTCGCCTCCCAGCGCGAGATCGCCGCGAGTACGAGCGAATCGAGTTCACCTTGCGAAAGAACGCCGTCTTCCACGTCCACTAATGCCGTCGTCTCGCTGCTCGTTGGAATGTTGACCGTCGGCGCGAGGAAAAGCGGCAGCGGAGTCGCTGTCGGGAGCGGCACGCTACCGCCAAAAAAACCGTCCGTTACGACAGTGGCCGAATCGTTCGCAGTCGCACTTCCCGGCTCGCCTGCGCTGCCGGTGTTGCGGCCCTGCACGTAGCTAATCACTGCCGCTGTATCGAACGCTGTGCCCGCGTAGCCCGGCAGCTCGATGCGCGAATTAAACCGCTGGCGGATGCGGAAATCGTCCACAGAACCGACGCCGTGGATAAGCGTGTTATTATTTAGATCCAGCCGCACCGTCGCGCCGTCGATTTGCCCAAACACGTTTGTCGTAGTGGAGCCATTGTTCAGGAAAAACGCCTCTCGTGATCCCAGCGCATTCGTCCCGACTTGGAGATCGTTGTTCTGCACAGTGAGGTTCAGCACGCCGGTAGTCCCATCGTTTACGAGCACGCTGATCGCGCGGTCAAACGCCTGCCGCACCACATTCCCCGTCACCGAGGAAGTGTGCGTGCCATTGCCGTGCGCATCGATCGCGATGCCACTTGCCTGCGCTGAGCCGGAGTCCGCCGACGCCGCAGTGCCGATGATATTGTTGCGCACAAACCCATTGAAAGTGCCCGCCGAGCCCGACGTGCCGAGGTTCACCGTGATGGCGCTCGAGATCGCGCCGTTGATCGTATTCCCATCAATGTCGTAATTGATCCTGCCCGTGTAGCCGCCAAACGCCACACCTGTCGCGGCATTGATCGTGATGCCCGCGCCCAGCGCCGTGCTGTGTCCGCCGGTTAGCGTATTCGTCTTAAAAGTGATGTTGATATTTCCGCTGTTCGACGCCGCTGCTTGGAAATGATCGCCGCGATTTGCGCTAAACGAATTGCCCGTCACATTCGCCGTGATCGAGCCCGTACCCAGCACTTCGAGCAGCACCCCGTCGTCACTCTGCGTCTTCGCCGAGCTATTGCTAAACGTGCTGCCCGTCACCGTCAGCGCCAGCGAGCCCGAGCTATTGCGAATCACCACATCGCGCTCAAAAGAAGTCGTCACCGTCGAGTTCGTGATACTCGCCGTGCCAAACAAACCGTTCGGCGTCGTGCTCGCACTGTCGCCGAAATCCAGGCCGTTATCGCCCACCGCATTTCCGTTATTCGAGAACATGCTGCGATTCAGCGCAAAGCCCGTCACATTTTGGCCAAAGAGCCCGTCGTCGCCGCTATTTTGCACGTTCATGTAGCCGAGGCTCACGCTCGATGTGCTGTTCAACACGATGCCGTGACTCGTCGTATTTTGAATCGTCCCGCCGCTCCCATTATTCGCACCACCGCCGTCGCCCGTCACCGTCAGCCCGCCGCTGCTGCCCGTCGTATTCAGCACGATGCCGCTCGCAGCGCCGCTGGCCGAGATGCTCTTAAACGTGATGCCCGCAGCAGCGATGTTCACGTTCGCCAGATTCAGCGCCGCGCCATTCGTCGCCGCGAGATCATTGTCCGAGCCCGTCACCGTCACCGTCCCGCTCGTCGTCAAACTCAGCGCCGAGCCGCCCGTCACCGTCACATCAAAATCCGCCATCGTCAGCGTGCCCACCGCATTACCCGAAATGCCCGAGCCCGCCGAATTCGTCACGTTTAAGCCGCGCACTTCATTCCCCGCCGAGAGCGTGATCGTCGTCGCCGCATTGTGGGAAAAAACCGGGCGATTTGCCACCGCGCCCGTCTTTAAAGTGAAGCCGCTCACCACGAGATTAGCACCCTCGCCGATAAGATGCTGTGAGCCTTCCAGCGTGAACGCACCGCCGTAATTACCCGCAAAAAAGTAGAGGTAATCATTCGCTCCATCCACGTCTCCCGCACCGTTCACATTCGCCAGCGAATTGAACGGCGAATTCGACCGTCCCGTTCCACCTGGAGCCGCGCTATCGTCCACATACCACACCTTCTCTGCGACCGTGATCGTCACCGTGCCCGTGCCCGTCAGCGCCGCGCTATTTGCAGCGCCGAGCCCCGTCACCCCATCATCCGTGATCGTGTAAGTAAAAGTATCTGTCCCCGTAAACCCCACCGCAGGCAGATAAGTAAACGAACCATCCGCCGCCACAGTTACCGTCCCGCCATTTGCGCTCGTCGCCGTGAAACCCAGGAGCGTGAAAGTATCCAGCGTCCCGAGGTCATTCGCAAACTCCACATCGTTCGCAAACAAGCTGCCCGCCAGCACCTTCGCCGGAGTCGCCGGAGCTGAGCCGCCTACCACCAGCGTCGTATTCCCGATCGCCGTGAACGCATCATCAAACGCCAGCGGAGAAATATTCAGTGAACCCGCGACAAAGTTCGCATTGTTGACGACATGCGAAATTTGGAGATTCAGCGCCGACGCGTCGCCAGTGTTGGAGATGACTTCCGTATAAAGAATCGTGCCGCCAGGAAGCACCGCAGTTGCCGTGTTGTCGGTGAGGGAGCCCGTGATGATTGCAGCAGGGGCGATGCGAGACTCCAGCACCTCCAACCGGGTGCGCTGAGAACGCGGAGCGCGAGATGAAATGGAAGGACGGCGGAAGAGTGAGGACAGTTTCATAGACGGCAAAAAAGAAGAGATAGAATGCAACAAACCAACGGCGCGAGTGATTGCGGAAATCCCGCAGCGCGTCAACATTCCAAGCCTCATCAATAGATAGTTCTCGCGAGTTCTTTACGAGTTCGCCGCCACCGTGTTTTGTCGCTGCCCGATGCTAGCACTCGATCAGGTTACACACGAAATATTCCAACCCTCAATCGGCCAGCCATTTACCTGTGGCGCACATTGCGAACTTACGCTCACCGAGGTTGCCCTAGTCGGCATCTCGCGCCCTGAAACTTCGCGGCTCCCATTCGCACTTCGCTTCCAAGGAGCTCCCACGCTTCGTCTGCCGCAACAAATCTATCGCCTAGAAAACGCGCAACTCGGCGCGATGGAAATCTTCCTCGTGCAGACCGGTGCCGACGCAGCGGCCTCACACTTCGAGGCGGTCTTTAGCTGAGCGTGATTCCATTAGCAAATACACGCCCTTGTCCTCGATCTCCCGGAAGCCCAGCCGCTCGTAGAGGTGTCGTGCGGGGTTGAATTTCTCGACGTGGATGGTGAGCGATTTCCCGGCCGCTTTTGCCTCCGCTTGCAGCTCGGTGAGAAGTTGTGTGCCGATGCCCGCGCCTCGCGCTTCGGGGAGCAATGAGATGTCCATGATGCGGATTTCTTTCGCCCAACGATCCACGTATAGCCGCCCGATGCCGACGCCATCGCGCTCGATTACGTCGTACTCGGCTGTCGGATAATGGGCGCGATAGTGCGCTTCTTGAGCGATGGATTGCTGCTGGCAGAAGGCCGCTTTTTGTTCGTCACTCCAGTCCGTTACCGCCAGCTCCGCCGCCCGCGTCGCGGCATAGACGCTGCGGAGAAAATCCTCATCCCCTGCGGACGCCGGGCGCAGTCGCACCATTTTACGAGCGCGGCGGGAAGACGCCTTGCAGTGCGATGCAGAAATTGAGCGTCAAATACGGCATCATGTTATTGTGCGGCACACTGCCGCCGGCTGTCGGCAATGCAGCCATCGCGACCAACGAAGTCGGCGGTGTTTGATACAAGAAGCCACCAATCGACCGCGCCAGCGAGCGTGTCGAGGTCGGTGCTTGGAGTTCGCCATCGTCACTCGATGCCCGCACGGTGTGCGTGTGTGCGGGAGTCTCGGATTCGAGAAGCGTGACTGTTTCGGCCCCAATGTTCTCGCCCAAATCCCGGAGCGACAACCCCGGCCCTTGGCCCTGAAACATCGGGGCGCGGCCCTGCAAATTTGGCAACCCAAAGTTGGACGCCCCGTTGCCGCCGTAGGTGGTTCCGAGCAGAGAAAAGAGCGCGGTATTTTGGGAAATAGGCAGAATTTGCCCGTCGCAAAACGCCCAACCTCTTGGTGCGAAATTGAAAGGAAAGATGCGGATTTCTGCGACGAATGGATCCATGGATCAGGTGAGAGTTGGTGGTTGAAAGTGTCCTACGTTGGCGAAGGGAAAATGCCGAAGAGTGAGATGATGAAACTTACGCACAGCGACGGCTGGAGGTTTGAGTGTGGCTGGCTGCCGCCAGTCGGAAGAATCGCCTGCGCGTGGAGGTTCACGCCGGGCACATCTTCAATGTAGGGCGTGATGCTCGGCTGCGTAGCTAAGGATTTACCAGCGGGATTGGAGGTCGAACCCGGACTGCTCGACGCTAAGAGCACATGAGCGTGCGCGGGAATTTGGGGCACTGTGAGCGTGATTTCTTCCGCCCCGCCCGTCTCCGCGAGGATGAAGCCGTTGCCTTGATGAATCGGGATGCGCCCACGCATATCTGGCAATGCAAACGTGCTTTGCCCGTCTCCACCGTAGGTCGTGCCGATGAGCTGAAAGAGCGTCTCATTTTCCGAAATGGCGAGAAGTTGACCCGCGCAAAATTCCCAGCCTGCGGGAGCGAAATTCCCCGCGAACATTCTAATTTCACCGACGTAAGGTTGAGCCATTTGTGTGTGTTAGTTGGGTGATGGAAAGATGCCTTGGAGCGCGATACAAAAGGTAAGCACGAGGAAAGGCTGCATATTTAAGTGCGCCTGACTGCCGCCGACATTCGTGACCGCGCCCGCTTGCAGCGCGACCAAGTTGGCCGCTGGTGCGTAGGCATTATTGGCTGCGGCGAGCACCGCATTCGCAGGAATCGGCGTGCCGCCATTTGCTGAACTCGCCTGAAGCGCGTGTGAGTGCGCAGGAAACTCGGCAAGTGAAAGCGTGTGCGCCTGCTCGCCGCCACGTTCGCCAAGGGTGTGTCCACTTCCGACATGGATCGGCGTGCGCCCCTGAAGATCAGGGAGCGCGAAGTTCGTCTGCCCATTTCCGCCAAACGTCGTTCCGAGCAAAGCAAAGAGCGCCTGATTTTGGTTGATGGGCAACAGTTGCCCGTTGCACAGCGCCCAGCCCCGGGGCGCGAAGCTAAAGCTCATGATGCGGATTTCAGAAAGAAAAGGTTCGGCCATTTTAGAAAAGATTAAAGATTCTTGGTCCTGATGAATGTCGGTTGCGCTCAGCCTTGGACGATCGCCTCGGCTTGTGCCAAAGCGCGTCGCGAGCGAAGCACCTGAAAGCGAGTGCCGCGCTCAAGCCACAAAGTCGCTGCACCGACGGAAAAATTGTTTGAGATTTCCGTTCGGATCAAAACTGCGAGCCAGATCGCGGCGTCCGTCGTTCCCGCAGGAGCGATTGCGCGCAAAACTTTGTATGCGGAAATCGCATCTGCGGCGTTGATATCAAAAACCTGTTTGAGCGCCGTCGCTATGAGGCGCGAGCGGAGCAGCGCTTCCACACCGCCCGGCGGAAGTTTGTCCGCAAGCGCGGCGAGCTGTTGCAGGAAGTTCTCCGCGAGCTTTCGCGCATCGGCGGCACGAGCGATCGCACGGAGCACACGCGCTTTCCAGCCCGCAAAATCCTCGCCTTGTGCGAGGCCGAGTTGCCTTGCCTCCAGTTGTCCGCGAAGCGCCACCGCCAACGCGGCCGGACCACCGAAAGTCTTGTTCACGATTTTCAAAGTGGAAGAGCGCGCGTTGAAAGGATCGCTAAGCACACCGCTCTCCGGATTGTAAGAAAGTGCGTCATGCGCGAATGCGATGCCCGAGCGTTTCGCCATCGTGACGAGCCGTGCGGCGAAGACTTCCGGCAGGAGGTTTTCAATAGTCACATCCACATCCGCGAGTGCGAAAGTCATCGTGTTCTGTTCTGTATAGATCCCCCGGAATGGCGCACCTGCAAGGACTGCGGCGATGCGGTCGGGAGCGTTCACTTCCGCAATAATATGGAGCGCCCGGAGACCGCTCGTGCGAATGCGACCGAGCACCGAAGCGCCGACAATGCGGAAGTTCCCGCTGTAGCTGCGCACAAATGCCAGAACGGCCTCGTCGCCATTAACTAAGGGAAGTCCACCCGTAATTACGCGCGGCGCTGCCGCAAGGAGTGAAGGTCCGCCGAATGCCGTACCACAGGCGATGAGCGATCCAAGTCGAAGAAAATTGCGACGGTTAAATGACATACGAATGTATTTCTGGAAGCAATTTGTGAGCGAGGCCGACGGCTAAAGCAATCACGTTTTAGCCCACGCCCGATTCCAAAACCCCAAGAAGCGAACGCCGTCCGCCTTTTACGCCATCAGGCTTTTGAGGACTGCATCTTTGATGATAAATGTGCGGGCGATTTCCGCGACCCGGTCCGGGATCGTTCCGAGCGTGTGCTTACAATCGCGAAGCAGCGGTGCGACCGTTCCTTCGCTCAGTCCGGCTTCTTTTCCCGCATGATTAAATGCTTCGATTTTCAGCCCGTCGTCTTTGATTTCGCCGATCTCGGCAATCACCCAGCTCAGCGCGTAAAAATGCGGCGCGGAGAGATACACGGGCTCGATTCCTTCCTCGCGCGGCGGCAGAATGTTATAACGCGATTCCTTGATCGCCTTCGTCATGTATTTTTTAAGGTCGCCCGGCACCGGTTCGACGGAGCGAAGCTGCACAAGCCCTTCGAGACTCTGCGCGTAGATACTGATCCAGCGGAGTTGTCGGCGAAACTCGTGGACGCCGAGTTCGAGCTCCGCAAAATCAATTTCTCCATCGCGATACTCTTTCTCGATTTCCTTCAATTCGTCCGAGAGAAACTCGGCGACTTTTCGGCGGTCCTTGTTCGGCTTGTGCCAGTCCACTTCGCTCAGCGCATCGAGAATGGAGCGGATGCGCTCAAAGTCATTGGCGAACCATCCGTCCGAATCGATCAGTTTTTGCAGCGTGGCGAGTTCACCCGATTTGTGCCGCTCCAGAACCGATTTCATTCGGGCTGGAAAACCTTTTTTGGTCGCTGCTTCCTTCAGCCAAGCATCCCAGTAATCGACAGCACCGAGCTGATCTTCCAGCGCCTTGATGGGTTCTGCCAGAGCTTTGAACGGTTTCTTGCCCTGCACCTCACGGTAAACACGGCACAACGATTGAAGATAAAACAACCACTGCCGGGCAGGTGTCTGGAACAATGCCAGCGC
>JAYTMG010000474.1:0-6229 GCA_043728745.1 Verrucomicrobiaceae bacterium | reverse complement strand
TTTCTACTGCGCCGACGACCCGAATGCGACTCGTCTAGTCACCACCAAACACCACCAGCCGATCGCATTCGGGGAGTCGCGCGCAGCGCTTTATCGGTTTGAGGCAGTCCATACGAAAGACTTCCAGTCCCACTTTGTGGTGACGCGCGCAGGCGAGCCGCTCGGGGCTGTGACGCTCAACGTTCCAGGCCGACACAACATCAGCAATGCCACGGCGGTGATCGCGCTAGCCACGGAGCTCGGTATTCCATTCGCGAAAATCGCCGAGGCGCTGGAATCCTTCCGCGGTGCGAAGCGGCGGTTCGAGATCAAGTATCGCAGCGAGCGATTCATGTTCGTGGACGATTACGGGCATCATCCGACGGAGATTCGTGCGACGCTTGCGAGCGCTCGGCAGACTGGGAGGAAGCGCATCGTCGCGATGTTTCAGCCGCATCGTTACACGCGCACCCAAGCTTTGAAGGACGAGTTTGGGCGGGCGTTTGAAGACGCGGATGTGCTGGTCGTCGCGGATGTTTATCCCGCGAGCGAGCAGCCGATTCCCGGCGTGAGTGGTCAGACGATCGTCGATGCAATCGCGCAGCAGACCGGGCAGGAGAACTGCACATTTCAGCCGCGACGGGAGCAAATCACTTACGACATCGGACGCATTTTGGAGCCGGGTGATTTGGTCATCTCTCTCGGCGCAGGCAACATCCACGAGCAAGGCGCGGCTTTGGCAAAGGATGTGGCGATTCTCGACGAGCTGAATGCCGTGATGGGGGCGGGCACCATCAAGCTGTATGAGCCGCTGGCAAAGCATACGACGATGCGCATCGGCGGGCCTGCGCAATTTTGGGCGGAGCCCGAAACGGAGGAAGGATTTGCGCGAATGGTGCGCTTTTGCACGGAGCGCTCGATCCCACTTTTTGTGATGGGCCGCGGGTCGAATCTTTTGGTGCGGGACGGCGGAATTCGCGGAGTTGTCGCGCATCTGGCGCGGGGAGAGTTCAAGAAACTCGAGGTTCACGAAGGGCTCATTAGTGCGGGAGTCGGGGTGAAGCAAAGGGAACTCGCGATTGCGGCGCGCGATGCGCGAATTGCCGGATTTGAGTGGTTCGAGGGGATTCCTGGAAATGTCGGCGGTGCGCTGCGGATGAATGCTGGAGCGATGGGCGGCGAGACTTTCCAGCAGGTAATGAGCGTTCGGTTTGTCGATGAGAATGGCGACTTCCACACGCGGACTCCGTCCGAAATGGATGTGAGTTACCGCGATGTCTCGACGCTGAAAAAAAACTACGCTGTGAGCGCAATTTTTCGCGGCACTCCGGGTGAGCCGGAGGAGATCGCGCGGAAGCTGGATGAGAGCCAGCAGAAGCGCCGGACATCGCAGCCGCGCGAATCGAGCGCGGGATGTATTTTCAAAAATCCGGGGAATACTCCGGCGGGGAAACTGATCGACGAGCTTGGCTTGAAGGGAGCGCGAGTTGGCGGAGCAAAGGTTTCGGAGGTTCACGGAAATTTTATCGTCAATGATCACGGAGCTACGGCTGCTGACGTGTTGCAATTGATCGACAGCATCAAGAGCAAGGCGAAGGCGGAGCGGGGGCTCGAACTACAGACCGAAGTGCAGATCATCGGAGACGAAATAGGAGTACACGGATGAAAGATTTCCCGATTTCGCGCGTATTGTCTGTCTATGCATCATTCTAAAATGGCTCTCAATCTCGCCAACCGCAAAGTCGCCGTCCTCATGGGCGGGCCGGGCTCCGAACGCAAAGTCTCGCTGAAATCCGGCGAGGGAGTGATCGGCGCATTACAGTCGCTCGGCGCCGTAGTCACAGCAGTGGATGTGATGGATGCCGCCTTCGTTTTACCTGCGGATACGGAACTCGCGTTCAATGTAATTCACGGGACATTCGGTGAAGACGGGCAGGTGCAGCGTGAGCTCGAAAGGCGCAAGGTCGCTTACACGGGCGAAGGTGTTGCGGGCAGCGAACTGGCAATCGACAAGATCGAAACAAAGAAGCGCCTCATCGAACGTGGAGTGCCGACTGCGAAGTTCGAAATTCTCCATGACGGCGCGCGTCCCACGCTTCCATTGCCGTTTGTTTTGAAGGCACCGAAGGAAGGAAGCAGCGTCGGGATTTTCATCGTGAAGGATGAGGCGGAACTCGAGAAGTCGCTGGCGGATGCGTGGAAATTCGGGCGTGAATTGTTGGTGGAGCAATATATCGCGGGGCGTGAACTCACCGTCGGAGTGGTCGGTGATCTTGCGCTTCCGGTGATCGAGATCGTTGCGAAGAAAGATTTTTACAACTTCGAGAACAAATACACGTGGCTGAATCCAAATGCTGCGGGTGCTGATCATTACTGCCCCGCAGACCTTTCTCCGGAGCTTACCGCGCTGGTGCAGTCCGTGGGAATTGCTGCACATCGCGCACTGGATCTTGAAGTTTACAGCCGGGTCGATATTCTCCTCACCGATGCGGGCGAGCCATTCGTACTGGAGGTGAATACTATTCCTGGAATGACGCCGTCTTCGCTTTTGCCCGAGGCCGCAGCGGCTGTGGGCATCAGCTATCCCGAGCTTTGCCGCCGCATCGCAGAAATTTCGTTAGCCCGTTTCTAAAAGCCAATCAACACCGAGCCATGAGCCGCCGTAGCACACGCAATACCCGAATGACACCAGCCCGAAAGCGGAAGAAGCAATTCTTCGCTGAGGTCAATGCGCGTGGTGGTCGGGAGCGATGGGCGAAATTCTCAAAGTGGATTGGTCTTTTCATGCGGACTGCAATCATGGTCGCGCTGATCGGCGGAGCGTATTTCGCGATCACCCGCGGCTGGGAAACGTTGTTTTGGCGCAACCCGGATTATGCGCTTCGAGAGGTGACGGTGCGGAGCGAAGGAACTTCGTTGACTCGCGAGCAGATCATCGCGGCGTCGGGTGTGAAGCCTGGCCAGAACATTCTTTCATACAGCCTTCCAGAGATTGAGGAGGCGCTGCGGAAGCTCCCTCAAGTGGACGGCAAACCAGTGGTTCAGCGTTCCCTTCCGAATCGCATGGAGATTTGGATCAAGGAACGGAAACCGGTTGCTTGGATCACGGAAAAAGAGACGGACCAGCACTTGGTGAATCCGAAGAGTTATCTGGTGGACAAGGAGGGGGCATGGTTCCGCCCAAAGCAAGTGCTGCATGAGTATCGGACGCTGCCTGTGATTGTCGGAGTGCAGACGGCCAATCTGGAACCCAAGAAGCCCGTCCGTTCGATGGAAATGCTGCTGGCGTTGGAGTTGATCAAGAGGAACTTTCAGGCGCGCAGCTTCGACATCACCAAGGGATATTGCGTGGACGTGAAGGACCAAAATGGAACGGTGATCACGTTTGGTCTCGACGATTTGGAGGCGCAACTCTCCCGACTGGAACAAGTCCGCGAAGCCGAGCGGAAACTCTCGCAGCAGGTGGCAACAGTCAATTTGATGCCCGCCCGGAATATCCCGATCAAGTGGGTTCCGCCGCTTCCTCCCGAGGATTCAGACTTCCCGCCGAAGCCTGTCGATACGACGAAGCCGACCACAAAGGATTTGAAGGCCAAGCAAGCGAAGAAGCCGGAGCCGAAGAAAGAGCCGAAAAAAGAGCCGAAGAAACCGAATCCCGACGGCGGGCTCTATAAACCTTTTCTCCTCCGCGCCTGATGCCGAAAGACGAGATAGTTGTAGGGCTGGAGATCGGCACATCGAAAGTGTGTGTCGTCGTCGGAGAGATCAAAAGCGACAGCACGATCAAGATCATCGGTGTAGGCGAAGCCGCGTCGCGTGGCGTCCGAAAGGGCGAGATCGTGGACTTTGATATCTGCGGGAAGTGTATCCGTGAAGCGGTCGTGGAGGCGGAAGAAAAAAGCGATGTGCTGATCAAGAACATCTATCTCGGTGTCACGGGCGCGCACATGCAGAGCTTCAACAGTCGTGGCACCCACTTCCTTCCAGAGGAACGCGACGAGATCACAAACGAAGACGTCGAAGCTGTGCAGGAAAAAGCCCGCGACATATCGGTGTCTTCCCACAACACATTTCTGCACACGATCCTTCAGCACTATTACGTCGATGCGCAGGAGGGCGTCATCAACCCGGCGGGCATGTTCGGAAAAAAGCTGGAGGCTGATTTTCACATCATCCACGGAGTCGCAAGCCGGATCAAAAATACGATTCGCTGCGTGAAGGAACTCGACCTCGAGGTGGAGGATATTGTGTTTAATCCGTTCGCGTCCGCGCAGGTGGTGCTCGACCAGCAGCAGAAGAATATCGGCGCTCTGGCTATCGACATGGGCGGCGGAACGACCGGCTATATGGCATATCTCAACGGCGCTGTGGAGCAGAGCGGAGTGCTGGGGCTGGGCGGTGATCATATCACGAACGATCTTTCGCTCGGCTTGCGAATCCCGATGGCAAAAGCCGAGAAGCTGAAGATCGAGCATGGATGCGTGACCATCGGAAACAGCGAGGTCGGCGACGTGATTTCACTGCGCGACGAACACGGTTTTGCGGGCAAGGAAATCGAGCGCGAGACGCTGAATACGATCATTCACCTGCGCGTCCGCGAGACGCTGGAGCTTTTGAAGAAGCGGCTCATTGCCGACAATGTCCTCGATATGCTCGGTGCCGGAGTGGTGCTTACGGGCGGCAGTTCGCTAATGCGCGGAGTCAAGCATCTCGCGGAAGAAGTGTTCGGATTGCCAGTTCAGTTGACGCGGGCGCACAACATGACGGGCAACATTTCAGCGTTTGAAAACCCAAAATATTCCACGGCCATCGGTCTCGTGAAGTATGCGCAGGCGACTTTTGAACTGGAGAACAAAGGCTTCCTCGGGAGCATATTCGACTGGCTGGTCTCAGGTCGGAAGTAGAGCCGTATTTTTCCCATCATGATCGAATTTCCACGAGCTACGAAACAACACAACCCGCACATCCGAGTCGTCGGTCTCGGTGGTGCGGGCTGCCGCGTTCTGGAGCGGCTCATCGGCGAGCATCTCGAAGGTGCCTCATTCGTAGCGATGAATACGGATGCTCAGTTGCTGGGGGAATCCAGCGCGCAGGAACGCCTGCAACTCGGCGTGCGCGGAGTGGGTGCGGGCGGCGATCCCGATGTGGGTTACGCAGCGACAGATGAGTCCGCGGCCACATTACGCGCATCTTTTGAAGGCGCGGAGTTAGTGTTCCTTTGCGCGGGGCTTGGCGGCGGGACGGGCAGCGGCGGAGCTCCGCTCGTCGCGAACATTGCGAGGCAATGTGGAGCTGTCGTAGTCGTGCTGGCGACGCTGCCTTTTGGATTTGAGGGCAAGCTCCGCCGGCAGCAGGCAGATGAGTCGCTCGTCGAACTCGTGAAGCAGGCGCAAATTGTCCTCTGTTTTGAGAATGACCGCATGGGAGAAATCGTCGCGCCGACTGCGCCAGCAAGCCAAGCGTTTGCGATGGCGGATACGATTTTATGTCAGGCGATTCGTGCTCTCGCTTCGATCGTGAACGGACGGGGATTATTCCATATCGGCCTCGATGAGATCGTCACGGTTCTCCGTCGTGCGGATGCGCGTTGTCTTTTTGGTCACGGTGAAAGCGATAGCGAAAGCCGTGCGGGGGACGCTGTGGATCGCGCACTGAGGAGCCCGTTGATGAACCGCGGAACATCGTTGGCAGAGGCTCGCGACGTGATCGTTCATGTTACCGCTGGGGCGGATCTTTCGGTTGTTGAGTTGGGAGTGCTCATGGGCCACGTGCAGCGCCACGCGGGAGAAAACGCCCGTCTGCACCTCGGTGTCGCGTCGGACTTGAGGATGGGGAAACGGCTGGCCGTTACGATTCTTTCCGCGACCGGAACCGATTCTGCGGAGCCGGTTCGCAAGCAGGAGCGAAAGGTTCCAGTCGTTGCGACGGTCCCGGCGCTGCCGGTTTTCGAGAGCGACAGCGATCAGGAATTGTTTGATGAACTGGAAGAGCCCGAGCCCGAGCAAGCTGCGCAGAAAGAAGTGAAGAAGGGGAAGGCCGAGCAGATGCAGTTTGAGCCCGTAAACCGCGGACGATTTGAAAAGAGCGAGCCCACGATCGTCGATGGGCAGGACCTCGATGTCCCGACATTTTTGCGCAAGGGTCTGCGCCTGCACTAGTGCTCTGTCAGTCGTGAGATGGTGGTAGCCGCTTGAGCAATCGGGCGGTGACTTGTGACTCGTGAGTGGTGACTGGTCGCAAGCGTGTTGGC
>JAYTMG010000473.1:0-1758 GCA_043728745.1 Verrucomicrobiaceae bacterium | reverse complement strand
CGAATCCTCGAACCGGACTCGGCATCGTAAATCGTGATGCCTTTGCTTTGCAGCCAGCCTACGGCGAGATACTTTCCATCGGGCGAAAACGCGAGTGACCGCGTCCGACTCCGCAGTGAGGGTCACTTTTGCAGCGACATCGCGCATGGGATTCGACCGCCGCACCTCAAACCACCGCCATTCGAGCAAGAGCATGAGCAAGAGAAAGAAGTAAGATGCCGAACTGAACACTACCTCCGTTCCTCTTTTAATTCTACTTTGTTACTTGCGCTGAGGCACCGCGAGGTTGGCCCGCGAAAAACGCAAAAAAGCGCGAAATGGGAAATCCTTTCGCGTTTTTTCGCGTCTTTTCGCGGGCCAAAATGAGCGACTAACAAAGTAGAATTAACCACACCCCCCGCCTGCGGATTTCTTGCTGCCCATGCTGGCTGTCCGCTCGGCATCCGTGTAACGTGCGTTGGTTATGAAGTTTCCATCGCTCGATTTTTCCAAAATCCGCACCTATCCGGTCGCCGACCGGGCGAACAAGGTCGCCGTCGAGGCTTTTGCAAAGCCACATCAGACGGGCGGCACGTTCGCATCATTCCTCGATTCGCTGCCCGATTTTCTCGCGGTGCAGGATTTGAAGCTCGTCGCAAATGCGATCGCGACTGCGGTAAAAAACGAACGCCCGGTGCTTTTGATGATGGGTGCTCACGCCATCAAAGTCGGGCTCAATCCGCTCATCGTGGACGCAATGCGAAGCGGGCTTATCAGCGCTGTGGCCTTTAATGGAGCCGGAGCCATTCACGACTTCGAGCTCTGCTATAACGGCGAGACGAGCGAGGACGTGCAGCGCGGACTGAACGACGGCTCGTTCGGCATGGTCGATGAAACCGGGCGCATGATGAATGCTGCGCTCGCGGACGGCGTCGCGCGTGGACTCGGAGCCGGGCGCGCGCTCGGCGAAAAGGCGCTTTCTTTCCCCAACAAACACCTAAGCATCATGGCTGCGGGCGCGGAACTCGACGCGCCGGTGACCGTCCACATCGCCATCGGCACGGACATCATCCATCAGCACCCGACCACAAATGGCGCAGTGCTCGGCGAGGCCAGCTACCGGGATTTCCAGACGTTCGCCGCCGTTTGCGCACAGCTCGAAGGCGGCGCCGTTTTGAATGTCGGCAGTGCGGTCATCATGCCCGAAGTTTTCCTGAAGGCGCTCACCATCGCGCGCAATCTCGGACACAAAGTGGAGAAGTTTACCACCGCCACGCTCGACATGACGCGCCACTATCGCCCGAGCGAAAACGTCCAGCGCCGCCCCACCGCGATGGGCGGCAAGGGTGTCTATATTGTCGGGCACCATGAGATCAGTTTGCCGCTCCTCTTCGCGGCGGTAAAGGAAGCGCTCGCCTGATGTTGCCTTGGTTTCAGGACAGCTTCCCGCTTTACCTCGCGCCGATGGCCGGAGTGACGGACACGACGTTTCGCCAGCTCTGCAAAGAGTTCGGCGCGGATGTCATGGTGACGGAGTTCGTCAGCGCCGAAGGCATCTTTCGCAAGAACGAGCGTACGATGGAATACCTCGACTTCGAAGAGGCGGAGCGCCCGCTCGGCGTGCAACTTTTCGGCGGCGACCCGGAGCACCTCGGTGAAGCCGCGCGCATTGTTTGCGATTGGAAGCGCCCCGACTTTATCGACATCAATTTCGGCTGCCCGGTCAGCAAGGTCGTCAGCAAAAACGGCGGCTCGTCCATCCTCCGCGACTGTCCGCTT
>JAYTMG010000472.1:0-3176 GCA_043728745.1 Verrucomicrobiaceae bacterium | reverse complement strand
AGTCCCGCAGCTGGTCCGGGCGCACGTCGAGCTCCCGTCCCACTTGGGTGAGCGTCGCCCCGGCCGCCCGACGCTCCGCCACCATCCGCACCGCTTCCGTCTTACACTCCTCGCTGAACTCACGCCGTTCACGACGTGCGGGCTTCTTGTTCGATGTCATGTGCCACCTCCGCCCCCAAATTAGGGCGAGTTGGGCGTCCACGAAATCGGGTCAACTCCATTTGGTCCGTTAGTCAGTTTCGGCTACACCAGCTCCATGCGCAGTTGGCGGCCAACAACCTGCGCGGCTTTTCTCAGGGTGCTGAGTGTCACCGCTTCTTGCTCGGGATCAAGTAAACGATCGAGCGCAGCACGGCTGGTGCGCATCCGGCTAGCCATCTCGGTCTTCGTGATGTTCTTCTCAGCCATGGCCTCAGCGATCTGGCGCGACAGCACGCGCTTGATGGCAGCGCCCGTCACTTCTTCGTACAAGCCCTCTTCGTGCAGCCAGCTATCGAAGCTAGATCCAACATGCTTTTTCTTGGTCGTCATCCTTTCATCCGTTTCAGGGCCAAGTCGATCTCTCGATCTGGTGTTTTCTGCGTCTTCTTCACAAAACCGTGGAGCAGAACCATTCGGTCGCCCTCCACATAAAAAATCACGCGGGCAATGCCGTCGGTGATTGAGCTTCTAACCTCCCAAAGTCCCCGCCCCAGTGATCCGACCAGTGGTTTGCCTAGCGGCCAGGCGAACTCCACATCCTTGATGTCGGTACCTACAATCTTCCGGTCCGCGACCGTCAGCTCTTTGAGCCACTCCCGGACCGGCTCCCGACCTGCCGGAGTTTGATAAAAAAACGCCTGTATTCTTTTGAGCTCAGGGGCTATCATTTTAAATGGTACCAAAAATGATACGTTTCGTCAAGCGAAAGCACAAAGCCACCCTCTTTGCTTCCTCGTAGCGACAGCTCGACCATTTGCCGTGCTTCGAACTTCACGGAAGAGTCCTATCCCGCAAAAGAGTAGGTTATCCCCGTTGCAAACTTCATGTTTTTTACTAAATTTCATGAAGTCAGCACGTTCACTCGCCAGCGGGGGTTAGGATAAAAGCGCGGAAATGAGAAGGGTACGGAGATCGCGGAAGTTCCTGACCCTGATGCCGTCGAGCGTCGGGTAGGCGAGTTGGGCCTGACCGTCGAATTGCTCTTGACCGCAATCCAACCTGGCCAGAATGCCGCGGATTTTTGCACCCCGAGCCACCCCAAAACCTATCCCGGATCAGTGGCGTGGGGAGAAACTACGGCCGGCGTACGCGACAGCACGTCACTCCTGGGCTGGTCGAAAAGCAACGAAGACAATATCCCGCGCACGACGTCGCCGGATGGTTCCGTAACGATCATCGTTGTTTCGGGCGATCGTCGCACCGGTTTGCGTTCTGAGAAGGCTCCACAGGCGAAGCGCCCTCGCGGCGAAGCTGGAATCCGCCTTGTGCGTCGTCACGCGCAAATTGAGCTCGAAGAATTGCTGCCGGTTGCTGTTACATCCGGTGCAGACGAAACGATTACGGCACTTGGTCCAACGTGGTTTCTGATGTACTTCCGCGACGAGGAGACTGTGCGCGGCGAGCTTTCGCTTGCGGTCGGCGTGAGCGATTCGGGGCGGCTTCTTGAGTGGAGCGAGCGCTTGGTGCTGCCACAGATCGACCTGTTGAATACGCCGGATTCAACCGACCGGAATCCTGAGATTGTGCCCGATGTCGATGTGCGGGTTGAACGGCGCGCGGGCTGATCATGGATGAGCAGTTCTCATCGCATCGTCTAACGATTGCGCGGCAACGCCGGGGCCTCTTTAAGCAAGAGTTGGCCGCGCGCGTTGGTGTTTCTGCGACCACGATGAGCCTTTGGGAGAACGCGAAAACACCGCCGAGCGAGCAGCACCTCGACGCGCTCGCGCGAGAACTCGATTTCCCTGTCTCGTTCTTCTTCGGCGATGTACCGCCCATGCTCGACCGTGCGGCATTTCGGTCGCTGGCCAGAATGACGGCGCGTCAGCGACATATGGCACTCGCCGCAGGATCACAAGCGGTACAGCTGGATTTATGGATAGAAAGTCAGTTCACTCGTCCCGAACCCAACGTCCCAGACTTAAGAGAGCTCGATCCGGAAGGCGCAGCCGAAGCAGTGCGAGCGGCATGGGGCTTGGGATTTAAACCCGTGCCGAATTTCATCCACACCCTCGAAGCCCACGGCGTTCGTGTGTACTCCCTCGTGCACGACGGCTCAGAGATCGACGCATTTTCAGATTGGCAGGGCGATCGGCCGTTCATCTTCTTGAACACCACGAAAACCGCTGAACGCAGTCGCATGGATTGTGCACACGAGCTTGGGCATCTCGTTCTGCACGCGCATACAGCTGGTGGCGTGACCAAACAGCATGAAGATGAAGCGCAGGCGTTTGCAGCAGCGTACCTGATGCCTAAAGCAGCCTTTCTAGCCTCTACTCCTCACAGAATTACGTTGCCGGCGATCGTTGAGGCAAAGCAACGTTGGGGAGTATCTGCGCTCGCATATGTGCATCGTCTGCACCGATTGGATCGGATCACGGACTGGCAGTACCAGTCGCTCTGCATTCAGATCAAGTCGAGATACGGGAAGACGGAACCCGGTGGCGAACGGCCACGCGAGACCTCTCAGGTGCTCGCGAAAGTCTTTGCGCCTGCCAATGACGGGCGAGCAGTAAGCAGGACTGCTGTGGCCAAACATCTGCGCATTCACGCGCGAGACCTGAACGAAATCACCTTTGGCCTCACGCTAGTCTCAATGGCTGGCGGTGGACAAACACGGGCACAGTCTTACGTACCGGTTTCCAATCGCCTCAAGCTCGTCGAATAGCCCGAAGTGCTCAAAAGAAAGGCTCCGAAATAAGCGGTGCGGCGCCCAAAGACGCCGACCACGCGCCTGCTATCGCTCGCGCACCACGCCGCGCACGCATTCCACGAACGCGCGGGCCGGCGCCGAGTGCACCGCCCCGCGTCGCCAGACGGCCACGATTTCGCGCTGCAACGTGTGGTCAGCGAGCGGAACGTACGCGCACTGCGGTGTGTTGTGGCGCACCGCGGCCATTGCCGGCACGATCGAGATGCCCACGCCCGCACCCACCAGTTCGAGCACCGTGGCCAGCTGCGCGCTGCGGCAGACC
>JAYTMG010000471.1:0-1510 GCA_043728745.1 Verrucomicrobiaceae bacterium | reverse complement strand
CGCGTCGCCGCGCGGCCCCATCGTGGTCTTTCCGACGAAGCGCGGATTCGGCACGCGAGGCACGTGGATGCTGTGCAGCGCAAAGTAGAGAAAGAACGGTTTGTCCTTGGAGTCGTGGATGAACTTCACAGCTTCGCGGGCGAAATCGACGGACATGTTCTCGTCCTTCCATAGCGCCTTGACGCCGCCTTTCATAAAGCCGATGCGGCCCACTCCATTGATGACGGCCATGTTGTGTCCGTGGCTCCAGTCCATTTTTAGCTCGCTGCGATTTGCGATGCCGGTGGGCAGGCCGGGGAACGGCGTTTTGTAGGAAACCTCAATCGGGTCTGCCGGATCGAGCCCCACGACTTGGCCGTCCGCGACATACACGGTGGGGACACGATCCCCGGTTGCAGCCATGATGAAGGTTCGGTCAAAGCCGGTCTCATTCGCACCGGGCGTGATGGGTTTGTTCCAGTCCTTTTCCTTATCATCCCCGAGGCCGAGGTGCCACTTCCCGACAGCGCCGGTGCGGTATCCCGCATTGCGCAGAGCGGATGCGAGCGTTGGCTTTGCAGGGTCGATGATGAGCGCCGCGTCGCCAGGCAAAACGCCCGTGCCTTTTTGCCGCCACGCATACTGCCCAGTGAGCATGGAAAATCGCGACGGAGTGCAAGTCGCGGACGTCGCATAGGCGGAGGTAAAGCGGATGCCTTGCCGTGCGATGCTGTCGATCTGCGGCGTCTGGACTGCGGTCGCCCCGTTGCAGGAGATGTCGCCGTAGCCAACATCGTCGGCGTAGATGAGGACGATATTCGGCGGCGCGGCGACCACGGTTGAGACGAGGATGGCGAGCAGTGTGACGGTCAGTTTCATATTAAGATTCTACGAATGAAGCGGGTGCTCTAAGCAGCCCGCCAGAGGCCGTGCCAGCTATTTCGCCGAAGCGGCTGGGAGATAGCAACCGACGGCGTCCGTAAATTTGTTCTCAGGCTTTAGCCCGGCGAGGACCGCTTCCAGCGCGAGACGCAGATCGTGCTTTCGCGCGACGGGTCGCGTCACGCCGAGCTTCACCGCACGGTCATTGATTCGGCCGCGATAGACCAGTTCACCGCCTGCGGTGAACAGCGAAGGAAACGGGGTCAGAAGGAAACGGGGTCAGGCGATAAAAAAGAAATGAATCCATCAATGGCCCTCGTTTGCATGGGCGATAAAGTCCTTTAATTCGCGCGAATAGTCTCGCTTTATTTCCCCGTTTTTCAACCGTCGTATTGCCATTCCCACATTGGCCGCACTTTTCATCGACAGCTTTTCGGCAATCCAGGCTCGCGACACTGTCGTCTTTTTCCACAATAGCTCGGCCATCGCCGCCTTTCTTGCGTCGCCTCCCGTGAGCTTCTTCATTTCCGTCAGGCTCAGTCCGCACGCTTCCAGCCCGCCTCCTATCAGCGATTCCGCCGCCTTCTCTCCGTGCGCCTTGTTTGCTGGCGCACTCCGGTGGGTTTGCGCCGTCTCTTTGCCGACCTTC
>JAYTMG010000470.1:0-1087 GCA_043728745.1 Verrucomicrobiaceae bacterium | reverse complement strand
TCAACGTCGCCGGCGCGTCTTCATCGTGAGCAACGATACGCTGGTGGAGTCGCCGGTCTTTCAAGGATTCGTGGATGGACTGCTCACGCACATGAGCGAGAGCATCGGCGGATTGCGTGTGGCCGCGCTGTTGGAGCTTTTGCCGCGCTCGGCTCCGCGATCAGCGCAGTCGAAGTTGGCACGCAGCCGCTCCCGCTGGATTTTCTCCCCAGACACGACGCTCCCACTCAGAAAATTGCCAAAGCCGCCATGCGCCTGCGCGACACCATTGCCTTGTGCTGTCAGTCTCCGGGCAACATCCAAAAAGACATTCTCCGCACCGCGATCCAAACTGTCATCAGTGACGGGGCCGACCACAGCCTTGAAGCCATCAATGCGGAATATAACCGTGCGCTTGTCGCCAACAGCAAAAGCCCGGACAGCATCGTCAGCCGTCTGAACGAGCTGACGAACATCCCTTGCTTTGATCCGCAGCTTCAGCCCGCGCAGTTCTTCAGTCGTTCATGGATCGTAAGTCTCAAGGGTTTGCCGGAAGAACTGAAACGTCTCGTCACTCTCGTCATCCTCGATTCCATCAGCGCGTTCCTGCTCGAACAACCCGACTCGTCCGTGCCCGGCGGCTTTCGCACACTTCGTCATCTTCTGGTCGTGGACGAAGCCCGCAAGGTTCTTCAAGAGCGCAAGTCCGAGTCGCTTGTTGACCTCGTGCGCCAAGGCCGGTCAAAGGGTTCCGTCGTCATGTTGCTTTCCCAAGACCCGAGCGATTTCGACGGCGCAGCCGACGACTTCCTCAGCCAAATCGGTACTGCGGTCGCTTTTGCTTGCGCTCAAAATCAACGCGGCCTGCGGTCACTTGCGGGTGTGTTTGGGCGCAAAGTTCAGGCTCAGGAATTTTCCGATACGTACCTCTCGGCGGGACTTGCGTTCGTGAAACTCCCCGGCAGAGAAGCCGAACGCATCCGTTGCTGGCAGCCGAGCGCGCGTTAAGTCGTCTTTCGCCCGACAGGGCTTGATGATTCTTGGGGACTTGAACCTAGGGCGTCGCTCGCGGACTTGCTTTGCCCGGGGCTATTGTCTGGCCGCGCCT
>JAYTMG010000469.1:0-1677 GCA_043728745.1 Verrucomicrobiaceae bacterium | reverse complement strand
CACAATGTGGATTTCTGGATCAAAATGACGGACGAAGCGTTCTTCCCCGGCTTCTGCGAAAAGCTCGTCGGCACGAACATCGACGAGACTCGCGAGTTCGACATCACCGTTCCCGCCGACTTCCCGGTGGAAGGGATGCCCGGAGTCGTCGTGCATTATAAAGTAACGCTGAAAGGTCTGAAGACCCGCACACTGCCAGCGCTCGACGACACTTTCGCAGCCAGCATCGCCGAAGGCAAATCGCTCAACGAACTTCGCATCATGGCCCGCGAGGAACTCCAGCGCCAGAAGCACGGCAGCATCGACGCAGCCAAGCGCAACGGCGTGATGAGCGCCCTGCTCGCAAAGGTGGAATGTGAACTGCCGACCGCAATGGTCCGCAACCAGACGCAATCGATCCTCCAAGAAATCGTCCGCGAAAACCAAACGCGCGGCGTCGCCGAAGAGGTGATCAAAGAGCACGAGAAAGACCTCGTCGGCAGCGCCGCACAGAGCGCCCGCGACCGGATCAAAGGCACGTTCGTTTTGCTCCGCATCGCCGAGCAGGAGAAGATTCAAGTCACGGAAAGCGAACTCCGCGGACGCATCAACGGAATGGCCCGCAAATACCAGATGCCTTTCGCCAAAATGCTGAAGGAACTCCAAAAGCGCGGCGCAATCGACCAGATCAGCGAAGAGATTCTCTCCGCCAAGACGCTTGATTTCGTAGCGAAAGAAGCCACGGTCTCCGTGTCCACCGAGGCTCCCAAGGCCGACGAGTCCAGCGAAGAAGCGAAGGCGTAATTCTTACACACTGCCATGACATTCCAATCGAACAACGAGAGCGCAAACGAGAAACCAAAAGGCACTTACCATGTGACCGTCATTGATTCCGACGGACGCGGCGAGCGCGCCTATGACATCTTCTCGCGACTGCTCAAGGACCGCATCATTTTCCTCGGTTCCGAGGTGACTGAGCACTCGGCGAACGTCGTCATCGCGCAACTTCTGTTTCTCCAGATGGATGACCCGAAGAAGGACATCCATCTTTATATCAACAGCCCCGGCGGCAGCGTCACGGATGGACTGGCGATTTACGACACGATGCAATTCATCAGTTGCGACGTGAACACGTATTGCATCGGCATGTGCGCCTCGATGGGTGCGCTCCTGCTCTGCGCAGGCACGAAGGGCAAACGCCACGCGCTGCCGAACAGCCACATCATGATTCACCAGGCCAGCGGCGGTGCCCGCGGCACGGCGGCGGACATCAAGCAGACGGTGGAATTTCTCTACAAACTGAATAACCGCACGAAGCAAATCATCGCCCATCACACCGGCCAGCCCGAAGATCGCGTGGCGATCGATTGCGACCGCGACTATTATATGACCGCAGCCGAGGCGAAAGCCTACGGACTTGTCGATGAGGTGGTTGTCAACAAGAAGGATGTCCCGAACTTCGCCGAGTTGGTAGCAGGTCCGAAATCGGAGTAAGTCGGGAACAAAACCAGCTTTCTCAGATCCAAAATGGCCCGCGCTTCAAATCTAACAATGTGCTCTTTCTGCGGCAAATCGCATGCAGAAGTGAGGAAACTAATTGCAGGACCGGGAGTCTATATTTGCGACTCCTGCATCAACGTCTGCAAAGGCATCCTCGACAAAGAACTCAACGAAGAGGCCAAGCGCCACAGCACGCAA
>JAYTMG010000468.1:0-2294 GCA_043728745.1 Verrucomicrobiaceae bacterium | reverse complement strand
ATCATCATCGCCACAAAGAACGCCCACAAAACCGGAGAGTTTCGCGCCATGCTGGGGGCGCCTTGGGAGGTGGTGGACCTCACCGCTTTTCCCGAACTGCCCGCGGCGGAGGAGTCGGGCGCGACGTTTGAGGAAAACTCGGCCATCAAGGCGCTGCATGCGGCGGAGCGGTTTGCGGGCTGGGTGCTGGCGGATGATTCGGGGCTGGAGGTGGATGCGCTGGGCGGTGCGCCGGGGGTGATTTCGGCGCGGTATTCCGGCGAGGGCGCGACGGATGCAACGAACCGCGCGCGATTGATCGATGAGCTGCGCAAGCTCGGCGGCGCGCGGTTTCCGGCGCGGTTTCGCTGCGTGCTTTGCGTGGCGGAAGGGACGCGCATTTTGGGAACGTGGAGCGGCGCGGTGGAAGGTGTCGTGGTGCCCGTGGAGCACGGGAGCGGCGGCTTCGGATACGATGCGCTGTTTATCCCGGATGGCGAGACGGAGACATTCGCAGAGCTGCCCGCCGAGGTGAAAAACCGCCTGAGCCACAGGGCGCGCGCGTTTGCGGCGTTCAGGGAATGGCTGGCCGCTCAGCCCTCGTAAATCTCCGCGAGCGACAGCGTCACTTCGATGGCGGTGAGCGCGAGGGCGTCGGTGAGTTCGTCGTAGGCGGTCATTTTCCATCCGTCCGCCTCGCGCGAGTAAATGACTACATTCACCCGCTCCGGGTCCACGATGACGTAGTGCTGGATGCTCGGGCAGGCGAGGTATGCGTCTTTTTTCTCCGACTGGTCGATGCGAGCGGTGCTCGGCGAGAGGACTTCAAAAATGACGACGGGATTCTCCAACGCACGAGCGGAGAGGTCCAATGGGCCGCACGTCACCGAGGCGTCCGGGTAGTAGTATCGCTCGTCGCGATTCTGGGAGAGATGGACGGCGATGTCCGAGTTGTGCGGACGGCATGGCTTGCCCTGAAGCAGTTTGCTGAGTGCGACGACAATGCGCTTGCCCATCTCGCCATGACCAACGGTCCCGCCTGCCATCGCATGCACGGTGCCATTGATGTATTCATTCTTCACGGCGGACAGCTCTTCATCATGCAGGTATTCCACGACGGAGACAAAAGTGACTTGGTTTGAGAGTGCGCTCATGCGGCGGAGTATGCGCGTCTTGCGCTTCGTGCCAAATCTCTTTTCTCTATGCGCATGGCTACACCCGAATTTCACTACGAAGAACTTTTCCAACTCGGCGCGGATGCGACCGAATACCGACTGCTCACGAAGGAGCATGTGCGCGTGGAGTCTTGCGGCGGGCGCGAGTTGCTCGTGGTCGCTCCCGAGGCGCTGACGCTGCTGTGCAATCAGGCGTTTCACGACATCAACTTCTTCCTGCGGCCCGCGCATTTGCAGCAGGTCGCGGCGATTCTCGACGACCCGGAGGCTTCGGAGAATGACCGCATGGTGGCGCTGACGATGCTGAAAAATGCGGACGTCGCGAGCGCGGGACTTCTGCCGTTTTGTCAGGACACCGGCACGTCGATCGTGAACGGGAAGAAGGGGCATCTCGTGATTTCCGACGGCGATGAATCGGCGCTGTCGAAAGGCGTTTACCAAGCCTACACGGAGAACAATCTGCGCTACTCGCAGAACGCACCGCTGACGATGTTCGAGGAAAAGAACACGGGCACGAATCTCCCGGCGGAGCTGGATATCCGGGCGGTGGATGGCGATGCCTACAAGTTTCTATTCGTGGCAAAAGGCGGCGGCTCGGCGAACAAGTCGTTCCTTTTCCAGGAGACGCGCGCGGTGCTTTCGCCGAAGACGCTGGTGCCGTTTCTCACCGCGAAAATGATGACGCTCGGGACGGCAGCGTGCCCGCCGTATCACCTCGTTTTTGTCATCGGCGGCACGAGCGCCGAGGCGTGTATGAAGACGGTCAAAATGGCATCGACCAAATA
Organism: Verrucomicrobiaceae bacterium; assembly: GCA_043728745.1. Lineage (GTDB taxonomy): Bacteria > Verrucomicrobiota > Verrucomicrobiia > Chthoniobacterales > Chthoniobacteraceae > SXWH01. The sequence goes on along the minus strand of JAYTMG010000468.1, from coordinate 355 downwards.
CCTCGACGGTCTGCCGACGACCGGAAACGCCCACGGCCGCGCGTTTCGCGACATCGCGCTGGAGGCCGAGTTGCTGGAGGCCGCGCGGCATTGCGGAATCGGCGCGCAGTTTGGCGGAAAGTATTTTGCGCTCGATGTCCGCGTCGTCCGCCTGCCCCGCCACGGCGCGAGTCTTCCGGTGGGAATCGGCGTTTCGTGCAGCGCGGACCGTCAGGCAAAAGGGAAGATCACCCGCGATGGCGTGTTCATCGAAAAACTGGAGACGAACCCGCTCAAATACATCCCCGAAGCGCTGCGCCACCGCAAAGACGAGACCGCCGTGCGCGTGGACCTCAACCGCCCGATGGCGGAAATC
>JAYTMG010000467.1:0-13039 GCA_043728745.1 Verrucomicrobiaceae bacterium | reverse complement strand
ATCATCATCGCCACAAAGAACGCCCACAAAACCGGAGAGTTTCGCGCCATGCTGGGGGCGCCTTGGGAGGTGGTGGACCTCACCGCTTTTCCCGAACTGGCTGCGGCGGAGGAGACGGGCGCGACGTTTGAGGAAAACTCGGCCATCAAGGCGCTCCATGCGGCGGAGCGGTTTGCGGGCTGGGTGCTGGCGGATGATTCGGGGCTGGAGGTGGATGCGCTGAGCGGTGCGCCGGGGGTGATTTCGGCGCGGTATTCCGGCGAGGGCGCGACGGATGCCTCGAACCGCGCGCGCTTGATCGAAGAGCTGCGCAAGCTGGGCGGCGGGCGGTTTCCGGCGCGGTTTCGCTGCGTGCTCTCCGTGGCGGAAGGGACGCGCGTGCTGGGGACCTGGAGCGGCGCGGTGGAAGGCGTGGTGGTGCCCGTGGAGCACGGGAGCGGCGGCTTCGGATACGATGCGCTGTTTATCCCGGATGGCGAGACGGAGACTTTCGCGGAGCTGCCCGCCGAGGTGAAAAACCGCCTGAGCCACAGGGCGCGCGCGTTTGCGGCGTTCAGGGAATGGTTGTCGGCGACGACGGGAGTGTGATTACTTGTCGCACGAACATGGCTACACCCGAATTTCACTACGAAGAACTTTTCCAACTCGGCGATGACACGGCCGAATACCGACTGCTCACGAAGGAGCATGTGAGCGTGGAGACGTGCGGCGGTCGCGAGTTGCTCGTGGTCGCGCCCGAGGCGCTGACGCTGCTGAGCAATCAGGCGTTTCACGACATCAACTTTTTCCTGCGGCCCGCGCATTTGCAGCAGGTCGCGGCGATTCTCGACGACCCGGAGGCTTCGGAAAACGACCGCATGGTGGCGCTGACGATGTTGAAAAATGCCGACGTCGCGAGTGCGGGGCTGCTGCCGTTTTGTCAGGACACGGGCACGTCGATCGTGAACGGAAAGAAGGGCCACCTCGTCCTCTCCCACGGCGACGAAGCCGCGCTCTCCAAGGGCGTTTACCAAGCCTACACGGAGAACAATCTGCGCTATTCGCAGAACGCGCCGCTGACGATGTTCGAGGAAAAAAACACGGGCACGAATCTCCCCGCGGAGCTGGATATCCGGGCGGTGGATGGCGACGCTTACAAGTTTCTCTTCGTGGCAAAAGGCGGCGGCTCGGCGAACAAGTCGTTCCTTTTCCAAGAGACGCGTGCGGTGCTTTCGCCGAAGACGCTGGTGCCGTTTCTCACCGCAAAAATGATGACGCTCGGGACGGCAGCGTGCCCGCCGTATCACCTCGTTTTTGTCATCGGCGGCACGAGCGCCGAGGCATGCATGAAGACAGTGAAGATGGCATCGACCAAGTATCTCGACGGACTGCCAACGACCGGCAACGCTCACGGACGGGCCTTCCGCGACATCGCTCTGGAGGCCGAGTTGCTGGAGGCCGCGCGGCATTGCGGAATCGGCGCGCAGTTTGGCGGAAAGTATTTTGCGCTCGACGTCCGCGTCGTCCGACTGCCCCGCCACGGTGCGAGTCTGCCGGTGGGAATCGGCGTCTCGTGCAGCGCGGACCGTCAGGCAAAAGGGAAGATCACCCGCGATGGCGTGTTCATCGAAAAACTGGAGACGAACCCGCTCCAATACATCCCGGAAGCGCTGCGCCACCGCAAAGACGAGACCGCCGTGCGAGTGGACCTCAACCGCCCGATGGCGGAAATCCGCGCCGACCTTTCGCGCTATCCCGTCACCACGCGCTTGCTGCTAAGCGGCCCAATCATCGTCGCCCGCGACATCGCCCACGCAAAGCTGAAGGAGCGTCTCGATGCCGGCGGCACGCTGCCGGATTACTTCAAAGCGCATCCTGTTTATTACGCCGGCCCCGCGAAGACTCCGCCGGGAATGGCGAGCGGATCGTTCGGCCCGACCACAGCCGGACGCATGGATGGCTACGTGGATCTTTTCCAAAGCAACGGCGGCAGCATGGTGATGATCGCGAAAGGAAATCGCGGGCCGCAAGTGACTGCGGCTTGCAAAAAGCACGGCGGCTTTTACCTCGGCAGCATCGGCGGACCGGCGGCGATTTTGGCGAAAGAGAACATCCGCAAAGTGGAAGTGATCGAGTTCCCCGAACTCGGCATGGAAGCGATCTGCAAAATCGAAGTCGTGGATTTCCCGGCGTTCATTCTCGTGGATGACAAGGGCAACGATTTCTTCGAGCACGTCGCGCCGGGTTGCAATATCACGCACTAACGCGGCGTCGGAGACGGAAACTGAATGAATGACGAGGCCCCTCATTTCACAATGGGGACTCACTGATGCGCAGCTAGCCTCGCAATGAACTTTTGCTATACGACAGACGAACTAGTGCTCTGTCAGTCGTGAGATGATGGTAATCGCTTGAGCAATCCGGCGGTGACTTGTGACTCGTGAGTGGTGACTGGTCGCAAGCGTGTTGGCGTGGTTTCCCGCTTGCGACTAATCACTTCTCACCAGTCACAAATCACGGCCGATAAACACGCTGGCTTACCATCACACGACGACTGACAGAGCACTAGCCCAACCCCGAAAGTATCGCGAATCGTGTGAGCGACGCGATATCGTGTAGCCCCAGCTTATCCATCAAATGCTGGCGGTGATGGTCCACGGTCTTGGGCTTCGCACCCAGCACCTCGGCGATCTCCTTCGTAAGCATTCCTCGCGCGACCATCTGAAGCACCGCGACTTCCTTCTCCGAGAGCATCGCGAGCGCTGCTTCCGGCTTCAGTGAGAGCTTTTCGGCAAATGACGAAATATACCGCCCGCCCGAACAGACCGTCCGGATTGCCATCCGTAAATTAGCGAGCGGCTCCGTCTTGCGGACAAATCCATCCGGCTTCTCCATCAGCGCAGATCGCATCGCTGTCTCGTTCTCCGTGCCCGTGTATATGAGCACACGGATGCCCGGCACGCTCTCGCGCAGGCTGTGCATCACATGCACTCCGGCGAGGTCCGGCATGGCTAAATCGAGCACCACCACGTCGGGCTTCAACACTCTGCAAATTCGCAGTGCCTCGCAGCCTCCTCTCACCTCGCCCACCACCTCGAGGTCTGGCTCCAGTCGCATGACAAATGACAGCATTTCGCACAGTCCATAGTGGTCATCGACTAGGACGATTCGCGTGTTCTTACCGGTCGGCATCTGGGATTCCGTTTTCATATAAAGTGAGGTGGCTTTTTTAAAGGTTTCCCGTGCGATGAAAGCATTGCCCGGCGAACTACGGCATTATTACCGTTGGCCATTAGGTAAAGGCAAATCAAATAACACCCTTGTTTCCTGACTGCCTGCCCTCCTTTTTCGGCATTGCGGCTATGGGTAGAAACCCCGGCCCCTCCACGGGTGCAGCCCCATTGGACAAGTTTCACGCCGCCGTGATGTAATCGCCAACATGAGTCAACAAGCGAAACATGCTCGCGCCACACTTCGCGGAGGCGCAGTTCCCGCGGCCATTGTTCACGGGAATGCAGCTTGCAACATCGCGGCCCTCGGCGGCTACCACGGGGCTTTCCGTCTTCTCGACTGACGACAAAAGCACGCAGCCAGCCCGACTCATGAGCACCACCGTCACCATTCATTTGTGCGCAGCATTGGACGCGGATCTCCGCAAAGGAGCGAAAGATTCCGCGCCGATAAAAGCCGCCTTTCCGGCATTTCATAAACTGCTCGCTGCTCACTCGCTCAAGCCCGCCCCTTTATTTTCCACCCACCAAGCCTCCACGGATTTCGTCTGGCATGTGGAATGTCCCGATCATCAAGCAGCGGCGGTTGTGGACAAGCTCTTGAGCGCCCCCGGAGTTGAGGGCGCGTATGCCAAGCCGTCTGACGAACTCCCCGGCCCAGCGTAAATTTATTCCCGAGCGCCGGGGGACGCTTAGGAAACAACGCAATCCCCTTCAACCAACTCATAAAACGAACAAGCAATATGGCTAAGAAACAAAAAACCGGCTCGGGCAACTCCCCAGCCTTTACATCCACACCGGAACTCATCTGCCTCGCCGCGCCTCGCGCCGGTCTGCGGGCGGGGCGCGAGGAAGTCGCCTCGCTCAGCGGCGTCAGCACCAAGTCCCTGAACGCCCTGCTCAAGCAAGCAGGCGCTGTCATGTCTCCTATCTTCGGGAGCGAATCACGCGTCGCCGCTTCCCGTGCAGCGACCATCGCCGCGGAGTCCGCTTCGCTGCCGGAATTCAGCAGCTACTACTCCATCGAAGTCGAGCCTTCCAAAATGAAAAAGCTCGCCGCCGATCTTCTCAATGATCCCGCCGTTCAGGCTGCCTATGTCAAGCCGCAGGCCACCCCGCCCATCTGGATCGATCCGATGGACGAGCCGTCCGCCCCGCCGCCCGATGGCGAGCAAGCGCCCACCCCGAGCTTCATCGCCAATCAGCTCTACCTCGAAGTCGCTCCCGGCGGGATCGACGCCCGCTTTGCATGGACCCGCTCCGGAGGAAAAGGGCAAGGCGTTCGCATCATCGACATCGAAGGCGCATGGCGTTTTACGCATGAAGATTTGCTGCAAAACCAAGGCGGCGTCATCGGCGGCACACAGTCCACAGACCTCGTCTGGCGCAACCACGGCACCGCCGTCGTCGGCGTATTTGGCGGCGACGAAAATGCCTTCGGAGTCACCGGCATCTCACCGCTTGCCAACACACGCGCCATTTCCATCTTTGGTCCGGGAATGGGCTCTGCCACCGCCATTCGTCAGGCTGCCGACGCGCTCAGTGCAGGCGACATCATCCTTATCGAGCTCCATCGCGCCGGCCCCGATTCCAATGGGTCGGGACAGGATGGTTTCATCGCCATCGAGTGGTGGCCCGATGATTTTGCCGCCATCGTCTATGCCATCTCTCGCGGTGTCATCGTGATCGAGGCTGCGGGAAATGGCGCGCGTAATCTCGACGCAGCAGTGTTCAACACCCGCCCTGCCGGATTCCCTGCTACGTGGACCAATCCGTTTAATACCGCGAACCCACTCTCAGGCGCAGTCATCGTCGGTGCCGGCGCTCCGCCTCCCGGCACCCACGGGCGCGATCACGGGCCCGACCGTTCGCGGCTCGACTTCTCCAACCACGGCGCTCGTGTGGATGTGCAAGGCTGGGGCCGCGAAGTCACCACTTGCGGCTACAGCGACATCCAGGGCGGCGGAAATGAAGACCTCTGGTACACCGACACCTTCAGCGGCACCTCCAGTGCATCGCCCATCGTCGTCGGTTCCGTCGCTTGCATGCAAGGCGCACTGCGCGGCGCAAGCCGCCCCCTACTCACACCCGCCACTGCCCGCAACATTCTCCGCACCACCGGTTCGCCACAGACCGATGCGCCCGGCAGACCCGCCACCCAACGCATCGGCAATCGTCCCGACCTCCGGCAGGCCATCAACCAACTGATCCCGAAGATCTTCAAAGAGGGCATCAAAGAAAAGCTCGAGAAACTCGAACGCAAAGAACTCAAGGAGTTCAAAATCGAGAAGAACGAGAAGGTCGAGCGAAAGGAACTCAAGGAGATCAAGATCGAGAAGAACGAAAAGCTCGAACAGAAAGAGCTCAAAGAAGCCAAAATCGAAAAAACCGAACGCAAGGAACTCAAAGAAGGAAAGCTCGAACAGAAAGAGTTCAAGGAGAAGCGCGAAAAGGAGAACTTCGAAAAGCAATTTGATAAAGGCTTCGATAAAGGCTTCGAAATCCCCACCGGCACCGCAGGGGGCGGCCTCGAAGATCGCCTCGCCCAGCTCGAAGAAGGACTCGCCGCACTCAGCCACTTCATCGCCGGCGACCTCCGCCCGGAGCTGGGAGCCTCCGCGCTCAACGGCGAAGAAGACCTCCAAGCACTCTCCGGAGAAATGAGCGCCCAAGCCGACGGAGCCAAAGCCGCCAAAGACATCCGCGACATCTCGTAACCCAAAAACGCATCGCGCAAAAATCAAATACGACTGGCTAAATCCTACTTCTACTCGGAGCCCATCCCGCTCACTCGGCCGGACACGACGAAGAGTAGAAGTAGGAAGTCAGTTCGAGAATGATTCTTCACGCGCTACAACAATCCAACTTTGACTACCTTGCGGCTGGTTCTCTGCAACCCTGACGACCTCTCCGCCCTCTGGGCAGGGCAAGGGCTGCGTGCCCGTGGCGGGACGCCCGTGAGAATCCTCTCACCCGTCCAGCTCATCTGCGCACGCCGCCTCGAATATCGCGCAGAAAGCGGAGAACCGGCCCAAGCGTCCGCAGAACTCGACGACGGCAAACTCATCGACGCCCGACAGCTCAGCGGTGTCCTGAACCGTGCCGCCCGCATCGACTACCCCCAAGTCCGCCGCGCCGCACCCGCCGACCGCAACTACGTCCGCGCCGAGATGGATGCCACACTCCTCGCCTGGCTCGGCGCACTCCCCGCCCCCATTTTTAATCCCCCCCACACCTCCGGCTGGGGCGGCGCTTATCTCCATCCATTCGACTGGGCGCTCCGTGCACAAACCGCTGGATTCCTCACCCTCCCGCATCGCTGTGGTTACAACGGGCTTGAGCTTCCCATCGTCCAAAACCACCACACCACCGCCCACCTCGTCTTCGGCGACCGCACCTTCCCCGCCCTGCCACCGGAAATCGAACAAGCCGCCGCCCGCCTTGCAAAAAGTGCAGACATCCCCCTCCTCGGCATCACCCTCGCATGGACTCCCGAAGGCCGCACACTCTTCATCGCAGCCACCCCCATGCCCGACTTACAAATCGGCGGAGCCCCCTTTCTCGACGCCCTTGCCGCCGCATTCACGACATCATGATCCTCCTCGCCGGCATCCCATCCGAATCCCCCATGCGCATGGTCGCAAGCGCCCTCGAGGAACTCGGCCATCCCTACCTCATCTGGAACCAGCGCCACATCGCACAGTGCCGCCTCGATTTCGAACTCATCGGCGGCGCAATCGAAGGCGTCATCACCGTCGATGGCGCGCAATGCAGCCTCAGCGACATCACCGGCATCTACGTCCGCGTCATGGACGACGCCCAACTTCCCGAACTCAAACACCTCCCATTTGATTCCCCCGAACGCCAATTCTCCCGCGTCCAACACGAAGCCCTCCTCCTCTGGCTCGACCTCACCACCGCCCGCGTCGCCAACCGCCCATTTGCAAACGCCTCCAACGGCTCCAAGCCCTGGCAAACGCGCCTCATCGAAGCCTCCGGCCTGCGCACCCCCGATACTTTAGTTACCAACGACCCCAACTCCGTCCGCCAATTTAGTAAAAAGCACGGCCAACTCATCTACAAATCCGCCAGTGGCTTTCGCTCCGTCGTCCGCACTCTTGGCCCCGCCGACGATGCCCGCCTCGACCACATCCGATGGTGCCCCGTCCAGTTCCAGCGACGCGTCCCCGGCACCGACATCCGCGTCCACATCGTTGGCGACGAAATCTTCCCCACCAAAATCATCTCCACCGCCGCCGACTACCGTTACGCCACCCGCGAAGGACTTCAGACCGAACTGGAGCCCTGCGAACTCCCTGAAGAACTAGCCAACGCCTGCCGCAAACTCTCCCGCGACCTCCACCTCCCCTTCGCCGGCATCGACCTCCGCCTTCAGGACGACGGAAAAGCATGGTGCTTCGAAGTCAACCCCTGCCCCGGCTTCAGCTACTACGAATCCCACACCGGCCAGCCCATTGCCGCCGCCGTAGCCCGCTACCTCGCTGGAGCCAAATAATCCCATCTTTCAATAATACCCCACAGTTGAAGCGGGACCAAAAGTGGTGCCTCACGCCGAGACTCCGTGAGCCACATCCGCGAACGCCGGGCACGCTGAAAATTGCTGACCGAAAGGCGACGGTTTTCGGATTTGACATGCTGTCGCCGGAACGCTGTAAGGAGTTATCTATCGCTTCAAAATGAGTGCCTTACTTTAGAGAAGAGCGCGACTGAGTGAGGGATGCGGCACGAACTGAAGGCGGACACGCTTCACGGGAAAGGGAAAAACTTCCGACTTATTCACAAACCGACGGAGTGATATTCCCTCTGTAGGGCCCCACTTCATGGCAACTTATTCACATTTCTGCTAAAAAAACAGTTGCATCGTTTTCGTGATTTTTGGTAAATCCGGACCGTACCGAAAGGCATTAACTAAACACCAAACAACCAAATCATCACCATGACCAAACGTAGCATCATCACACTCGCTGCTGTCTCAGCAGTGATCGGTTCCACAGCATTCGCGGGCCCAGCGCACGTGAAAGCAAGCAAGACCGTCACGCCACCAGCAGTTCAATCGTGCGTCACAGGCGATGTCGGACTCGACATCACCTCCGACTACTACTTCCACGGCCTGCTTCAGCAGGGTTCGGGATTCATCGCGCAGCCTTACGGCAACCTTTACTTCAAGGTTTCCGAGGGCGGCTTCTTTGATTCCGTCTCTGTCGATGTCGGCATTTGGAATTCGTTCCACTCACGTCGCGGAAACATCGGCCAGAACAACAACTGGTATGAGTTCGACTTCACCGCTGGCCTGACCCTTGTAAAAGGCAACTGGTCCATCAGCCCGAAATACATCCGGTACACCAGCCCTGGTGATTACTTCAGAAACGCGGGAGTCGTGGCACTTCGCCTCGGCTACAACGATTCCGATCTGCTCGGCGCAGCTTCGCTTCAGCCCTACCTTTGGGTTGAGTACGAGGCGGACGGCAAGTCCGGCAACGGCACTGGCAGCGGCGGGTTCTACTACGAACTCGGCATCCAGCCAAGCCGCTCGTTCGGCGACCTGACGGTCTCGGTTCCAGTGAAGCTCGGCCTCGGATCGAATGACTACTATGCAGGCGACGAGACCTACGGCTACTCCTCGATCGGCGTGACCGCGTCCTACGCGCTCAAGGTCGTTCCTGAGTGCCTCGGCGACTGGTCCGTGTATGGCAACGCAACGTTCATGCACCTCGGCGACGCAGCGTCCCCGCTCAATAGCGGCGACGACACAGACGTCACCTTCACCGGTGGCTTGAAGATCGCGTTCTAAATCAGAAAGCGAGTCGTTTAAGATTCACAACACCCTTCGGTGGTTCGCCACCGAAGGGTGTTTGCTTTTTCCCACACTCCTTTGGCATATCCTCCGCTTTAGTAACAAGCTCGCCCATGCCCGATACTCACACGCTGCCATTGATGAAAGGAACGCCGATCAGACATCCTGACTTGCGAGGAAATGGAATGATGCGGGATACGGGATGCGGGATGCGGGATGCGCATCACACTGAATCCCAAAAAGACGCTATTCTGCGCTGGGTCGATTCCCGTCCCCGCGCGAGAGCACGTAATTTCCGTTTGAATCGTGCCGCGCATCCCGCATCCCGCATCCCGCATCCCGCATTCAGGGCGAGCCGTTTTTCCTACAAGGCAGCGTCCTTCGGCACGGGGTCAGGTTCTCCGAGGCATACACCATGCCAGTAGCCTACCGCATCAAGAAGCTCCTCCAGTCCGTCGCCTCGCGCTGCCGGCAGGTTTTTTACCGCCTGCTCGGGATGAAAATATCGGGCAAAGTCTGGCTGGAACGCATCGAGTGGCCGGACCGCCCGTATTGCATCTCGCTCGGCGAAGGCGCATCGCTCGATCGCGGCGTCACGCTTCTCGCCACGAATGATGAAGCGCGCATCGACATCGGCGCGCGGGTTTATATCAACCGCCGCACCATGCTCGACGCCCACATGGAGCTCACCATCGGCGACGACACCATGATCGGCCCCGGCTGTTACCTCACCGACCACGATCACACCTTCGGCCCCGGCGTCGCGCCCGGCGCTACGCCGCTCGTAGCCGAGCCCACGCGCATCGGCAAACGCTGCTGGCTGGGCGCAAACGTCACCGTCTTAAAAGGCGTCAGCATTGGCGATGGCACGGTTGTCGGCGCAGGCTCCGTCGTCACGAAATCCCTGCCGCCCGGCGTCCTCGCACTCGGCACACCGGCCCGCGTCATTCGCGAACTGACATGAGCCTGACCGTCGCCTTCTGCATCCCGACGCACAACCGCCTTGCCGACCTCCGCCGCACCCTCGGCGTCCTCGCCAAGCTCCAGCCGCCCGCCGACGAAATCCTCATCGCCGCCGACGGCTGCAACGACGGCACCGTCGAATGGCTCCGCGAAAACCATCCCGGCATCGCCCTCATAATCCACGAAAAAAGCCAGGGCAGCATCCCATCGCGCAACGCCATTTTCCGCATGGCAAAAAGCGACATCATCATGTCCATCGACGACGACAGTTACCCCATCGAGACCGACGCCGTCGCTACACTCCGCACCCTTTTTGAAAACAGCCCGCAACTCGGTGCCGTGGATCTCCCGCAAGTCACCGACGAGCGCCCCGAGACGCTCCAGCGCACTCTCGGCGAATTCGGCATCGCCCATTTCTGCGGCACGTATGTCGGCGCGGCGGCTGCATTTCGCAGTCGGCTCATCCACGAACTCGGCGGCTACACCGACCTCTTTTTCCACATGTACGAAGAGCCCGATTTCGCAGTGCGCATCCACGCCGCCGGCTGGCAGGTTCGCTTCGAGCCCGTCCTCCGCGTCCGCCACCATTGGTCCGGCACCGGGCGCAGCGAGATTCGCAATCACCACCGCCACGCCCGCAACGAATTTTGGAGCGCTCTCATCCGCTGCCCCCTCCCCTGGCTCCCGCTCGTCGCAGCATTCCGCGCATTGCGGCAACTCACCTACGCGCTGAAACGCGGATGGACACTCCGCGAACCCGCCTGGTGGTTCGCCGCGCTCCGCAGCATCCCCGCCTGTCTCCGCCTGCGCAGCCCGCTCCCGTGGCGCGCCTATCGCGGCTGGATGGACCTCATCCGCCGACCACACAACGACACTGCAAAATGGGCGCGCACCTTCGGAAAATGAACATGATGCGAGATGCGCAGAACGATCCATCGCCGAATGGCATCGATTCGCGCCGGGACAGGAATCGCCCCGGCGCAGGACGGTGTTTATCTTGGTATAAGTGTAGCGCGCATCCCGCATTCCGCATCCCGCATCCCGCATCATGAAGCTCTCCTTCTCCGCCACCAACCCCTGCCACATCTGGCCCACCGCCCGCGCCGTCGGCCAGCTCGGCGCGCTCGGGCACTATTACTCCGGCTACCCGGCCTGGAAAATGCCCGACGCAGCCCCCGCCCACCTCCGCACCCACAGCCTCCGCACCAACATCGTCTATGGCCTCCTCAAATACGCCCCCGCATGGCTCCGCCCAAATCCCCGCTCCCTTTTCCTCTGGCAAGACCACGGCCTCGACCGTTGGGTAAGCCGCCACCTCGAGCCCTGCGACTACATCCACGCCATGCCCGGCCAAGCCCTCCATACCTTCCGCGCCGCCCGCCGCCAAGGCATCCGCACCGTCCTCAACCACGCCACCGGCCCCGCCCGCGAGTGGGTCCGCATCATGGAGCCAGAGTATCACCGCATCGGCCAAAAACTCACCGACGTCTGCCCCTACGACGCCGCATACTTCCAGCGCGAGGATGAAGAATACCAGCTCGCCGACTACCACTGCGCCGCCAGCACCGTCGTCCGCGACCAGCTCATCCACCTCGGCATCCCCGAGCGCAAAATCGTCGTCATCCCCTACGGAGCCGACACCGGCCCCCGAGTATTCCATCGTGGCGAAAATGACGCACCGCCCGCCCAATTCCGCATCCTCTTTGCCGGCCAAATCGGCATCCGCAAAGGACTACGCACCCTCCTCGAAGCACTCACCCTGTGCGGCAAGCCCGAGTGGCGCGTTGAGTTCGTCGGCTCCAAACTCCCCGAAAGCACCCACGACCTCGCCGCCTACCACGGCCCCGTCCCCCTCGAATTCCACGGCACCAAAAGCCAGGAGCAACTCGCCGCCCTCATGCGCGCAAGCAGCATCCTCGTCCTCCCCTCCCTCGAAGAAGGTTTCGGCCTCGTCATCCCCCAAGCCCTCAACTGCGGCCTCCCCTGCATCGTCTCCGATCGCGTCGGCGGAAAAGACCTCATCCGCCCCGGCGAAAACGGAGCCATCTTCCCCGCGCACGACGCTACCGCCCTCGCCCAGCAGCTCATCCACTTCGCCGCAAACCCCATCCGCACCACCGACCAACACGACTGGGCCGAACCCGCCCGCCGCCTCATCGACTTCAGCCAAGCCAACCTTTAACCGCAGGAATACGCGTGACTTGTGACTGGTGATTTATCGCAAGCGTGCCGAAACCTTCTGGCCCGCCCGTCATTCGGCATTGGCATCCCCATCGAAGCATCATTCCATGACGAGCCGCGCACTAATTCTTGCGCGATGAAAGCTTCGCCAGTAGGCGCAGGATTTCTAAATAGAGCCAGACGAGCGTGACCAGCAGGCCAAACGCTGCGTACCATTCCAGATACTTCGGCGCACCGACTTGAGCGCCCTGCTCGATGAAGTCAAAATCCAGCACGAGGTTCAGCGCAGCAATCACCACCACAAATGCGCTGATCCCGATGCTCAGGAGGCCGCTGCCGTGCATGAACGACATGTTCACATTAAACATGCTGAGCACCCAGCTCACGAGATACATGATGCAGATGCCGCCGGTCGCCGCGACGACCCCGAGCTTGAAATTCTCCGTCGCGCGAATCCATCCCGTCCGGTATGCGGCGAGCAACGCGAAGAGTGTGCCGAAGGTGAGCATCCCTGCTTGAAGGACGATACCTTGAAATTTCTGCTCGTACACCGCAGAGATTCCGCCGATGAGAAGGCCTTCGCAGAGTGCATAAATCGGCGCAGTGACAGGCGACCATTGCTTTTTAAACGTGGTCACCAACCCGATGACAAATCCGCCGATCGCACCGCCAATCACGAGTGGCCAAGCTCCGGCGGGATTCGTTGTGAATTTCTGCCAGGTGAAGATCGCTGCAATCATCACGAGCATGAGCAAGGCCGCTGTCTTATTGACTGTGCCTTGGATCGTCATGGGCTGCTCCCCGACGGCAATGGCACCGGTGAACGTGTTGTCGTTGAGTGTCGGATTTGATGTTCTCATGATTATGCGCC
>JAYTMG010000466.1:0-7571 GCA_043728745.1 Verrucomicrobiaceae bacterium | reverse complement strand
CGATTTCTCCGACTACCAAGGCCAGCGAGTCGATCAGGCGACGCTGGAAACATTGATCCGCGATCTAAGGAGCTTTTGGGATGAAATGTCCTACGGTGCGTTCATGTGGGTTCCGCCGGGTGTGTCTGGTTCGCAGGTTACGCCGGTCCTTCGGTTGCCGCTCACAGCAGACAGTTACACGAATCTTGGGACGTTTATTGCCGCATGCCGCACGGCCTCGCGGAATGCTGGTTATGACCCGAATGACTACGATTTTGATATGGTCGTCACGGCACGATACCCAACCGCGAGTTTCGGTGGCGTGGGCTATGTCGGCGGGAAAGGTTGCTGGTTGGCAAATTCATTGTGGGACCTCTCGGTCGGCACGCATGAACTCGGTCACAATGTGAGCTTGAACCATGCAAACTATTGGGATGTCGCCGGCACAGACCCTGCGGCGACCAACGGCACTTCGGTCGAATACGGAGATGGGATCGACATGATGGGCACGGGCGGTGTGGATACCCGTCGGCATTTTAATGTTCGCCAAAAGAACCAGCTCACATGGGCCGCAAACTCCACCATTTTCAGGCCTGCGCAGGGCTCGGCAGCAACCCACCGCATTTACGCGATGGATAAAAAATCCACAGGCACCGGGAACCTCATGCGCGGTATCCATATCAACCGGTTGAACAGTAACAACGACTGGTGGATTGACTACCGCCAGCTTTATGCCGCTTCCAACGCTTACGCGAAGAACGGCGTTTGGATTCGCTGGGGAGGCCCGACGAATGAGAAGACGAACCTGATCGACATGAACCCGCGGGGAACCAAGGACGACGCCCCGCTTTTGATCGGTAAGACGCACGCCGATCGATCGGATGCGACGAATCATATCTTCATCACCCCGATGGCGCGCGGCAATGTGGACCCGGATTGGGTGGACGTTTATGTCCGCCAGGTGAACCCTACCGTAAGCCAGAATTCCGCGCCCACCGCAGCGGTAAACGCAACCAACACCACACCGGCGGCAAACGTGAATACAACCCTCACCGTCACCGCGAATGATCCGGAGGGAGACGTTCTCTCCTATTTCTGGGAGATGGGCGACGGAGCGGTGGTCGTGAACAATCTCCCCAGCATCACCTATAAATACCCCACGACCGGAGCTCGCACGGTGCGCTGCACGGTCTCGGATCGTCGCGGTGGAACGGCAACAGGTTCCAAGGTCATCAATGTCGGCGGGCAGTCGATATTCTTCATCTCCGGCACTGTAGCAAACATCGATGGTGTTCCGTTCGAGGGCGTCACTGTGAGCGCGGGCGGGACTCGCACCGACGTGACGGATTCGTCGGGAAATTACACCATCACAAACCTCCCAGCGGGTTCCCATACTCTCACGGCGACAAAGCCGGGCCTCACCATCAACCTCGCGGCCGGGACTACGAATCCGATTGTCGTCAGCACGCTCGATCGGACAGGCGTGAACTTCACGGTTGCTACTGGCGCGCCAAGTCTCGGTGCGATGCAATCTGCAATCTCAGACTCCGGCTCGAACACGGGCGACATCACACTTCCGCTCACGGACCCTGACTCGCTGCTGACCAGCATAACGCTCACCGGCACCTCATCGAACACCGCGCTCATTCCGAACGCCAACATCACATTTGGCACGCGCGGTTCCGGTCGCACCTGCCGGGTGTCTGCGCCTGCGAACGTGACGGGGAGCGTGGTCATCACGATCATTGCACGCGACCCGCAGAATAATCAGACCAGCACAACTTGGGCGGTGACGATAAACAATAACCCGACGATTACCGGGACCAGCCTCACCACCCAGCAGGATACTGCCGTGGAAACGGATCTGCGTCCTCGTGTCACAGACGACTTCGCTGCGAATACAGCCATTGCGTTTGAACTATCGCGCGTCATCGGTGGGACAGCCGAGCTTCTTGCGGATGGATTCACCGCCCGCTTCACACCGACACCGGGGTATCAAGGTCCGGCCAGCTTCCGAGTCACGGGTCGCGACCAGTCGCTCAGCTCGCGACTTACGCTCCTCTATGACTTCGAGCCGCCGGATGTGGAGACTGACGGTAAAACGTTCGATTATGGTAACTACCATTTCGACGGAATTCTCGATGTTGTCGGAACCAGCGAGTATAATTACCTGCCTGATTCCCCGGCACCTCTAAAGCCATTCAGCACGCGCTCGCTGAGCTTTTCGGACAATGGAGTGGACAGCGCGGCCCGGCTGCTTCGCGTAATTTCGGTCAACGATCTCGATTTCAGCAATAACGCGGCAGGTTGGTCCTTCAGCACTTGGGTCAATCGGCGAAGCAATGCTTCTGAGGACATCATTTTCCATGTCGGTGCGGGCGATGGCGACGGTCCTGAAGATGAACTGAAGTTGTTCTTCCCTGCCAACGAGGAAAAAATCCTCCTCACCAAATACGCAGCATCCGGGTTCGCTGGAGGTCTCGTCGCCAACAATGTCGGCGTGAACCAATGGCACCATGTCGTCGTGACTTGCACGATCGATACTCCCGGGCAGGGCGCTTTCTCGCTCTATCTGGATGGATTCCTCGTCGGCACCACGCCTGCGATTCCGCTCGCGTTTGACCAATCGGCCCCCATCGTCTTCGGAGGTCACGCTGAGGCTGGCAATCCCGGTCGCTGGCTCGACGGTTCGCTGGATGACGTCTCGCTTTACAGCAATGTCCTGCCTCACGCCGATGTCGCGGGTCTGGCGACGTTCGGCACGCGGCATTACCTCGGCCAGGAAGCCAGTGCGGACATCACCGTTACCATCACCGGGCCCAACGACGCCCCAACGGTGGAGCCCATCGCGAATCGCCGCGTCCCGACCGGTTCAGCGACCGATACGGTGCCCGTTTTGGTGTCCGATGCAGAGACGCCCGTTCGCGATTTGATCGTATCTGCGACCTCCAGCAATCAGGCGCTCGTTCCAAATGCGAACCTCGTTTTTGTGGCCACGGCTCCTTGGGTGAGCACCGATGTAGGCATCGTGGGAACGCCTGGAAGCACAATCGAATCGGCAGGCACAATGGTTGTCCGCGGGTCCGGCGCGCAGATTGAAACGACGCAAGATGAGTTTCGCCTCGTCCACCTTCCGATGACTGGCGATGGCGAAGTCATCACCCGTGTCGTGAGTATGGATTACACGCACGAGAAAGGCCGCTCCGGCATTATGTTCCGAGCCGGCACGACGGATAACGCTCCATTCGCGTTCGTCGGTGTCGGACCCGGTTCGAGCGCGAT
This sequence comes from Verrucomicrobiaceae bacterium, assembly GCA_043728745.1. Lineage (GTDB taxonomy): Bacteria > Verrucomicrobiota > Verrucomicrobiia > Chthoniobacterales > Chthoniobacteraceae > SXWH01. Next base: position 4,310 of record JAYTMG010000466.1, on the reverse strand, counting down.
TTTCCAAGCGCGTGCGAGCGCAGGTGCCACCACCGGCACCATCGGCGAAGCCGCGCGAATCCCGATGCCTCGTTGGTTGCGGCTTGTTCGCACCGGCAGCACAATCACTGCATCTCACGCTGCGGACAATGCGGGCACTCGCGGCGCGTGGATCTCCCTCGGGAGCACCACTCTCGTCCTTCCATCCACGGTCAATGCAGGTCTCGCGGTGAACAGCCACGTCCACTCCACTCTCGCGACGACTTTGTTCGACAATATTTCCGGTGACATCGCCAATGGCGCGCGGCGCAAACTCATCATCCTCCCGGTGGCAGGCGTCCCCGGCACAGCGACTATTACAGTGACCGTCAGCGACGGGCTGCTTTCAGCGAATACGTCGTTTGACTTCAGCACGAACACCGCGCCGACCATATCGGCGATTGCGGATCAGGGATTGGAGCAAGGGACCACGAGCGCCGCGCTCCCTGTGACTGTGGGCGACGAGGAGACCGACGCCGCCAGCATCACGCTCACCGGCACGAGCAATAATCAAAGCATCATCGCCAACGCCGGCATCACGTTTAACGGCACCGGCGCGGACCGCACGGTGAGCCTGCAAGCCAAGCCCGGAGTGAAAGGCCTCGTCGAAATCACGCTCACCGCAAATGACGGCCAGTTGACTTCCACACGGAAGTTCCGCGTCTTTGTCGCACCAGCGGGAACGATGGTCGTCAATGTGGCCGGATTTGGGAAACTGAGCGGCTACTTCGGCGAAACAACACAGACTCCGGGGCGGCAAATCACGATCTCCGCAAAAGCAGTGGGAGGTCAGGCGTTTCAGGGATGGCGCGGCGTTATTACCAGCTACGATCCGCAGATTACCTTCACGATGCCCGCAGTGATTTACCTCGAAGCGATGTTCGGTAACTCGCCTTATCCGCGCCAATCCGGCGTCTGGAACGGCCTGATACTCGACGATCCACGCACTCACGCGCACACAGGCGGCATCGTCATGAATGTGAGCGCCTCTGGGGCATACAGCGGAAAGCTCACCTACGGCGGAAAGCCGTGGTCATTCCGCGGAATTCTCCACACCGACGGAACGGCTGGCGACTCCACGATCCTCCGCAAAGAACTGGAAAGTCTGAAACTCCGTTTTTCATGGAACGGCACCTTGCACTCGATGAGCGGCACTCTCACAGAGGGGACGACTGAGTCTGCGTTCACTGCGCAACACGCGCTTTATACCACCTCTAAACGGCCGGAAGGAGCCCAGCGCCCGATTCCCGCGAATCTCCTCGGCAAAGTCACCGCGCTCTTTACCGCCGACCCGACAGCCGGCCCCACGGGAACCGGGTTCGCGACCGGCTCGGTTGCTGGTTCCGGCGCTGTGAAACTCGCGGGCAAGTTCGCGGATGGCACGCCTTTCAGCAGCGGCTCGTTTATGTCGATCAGCGGCGACGTTCCTTTCCACGTTGACCTCTACAAAGGACTGGGATCGGCCTCCGGCTATCTCGCTTGGCGCAACATTCCCGGCAGCGACTTCACCGGTTCTGTGACAATGTTCCGCCCCGCGAACCCGCTCGATCCGACCTTTAGCACCGGCTGGCCCGATGGAGCCACGCTCACGACCGCAGGCTCATATTTTGTCAAACCGCACGCAGCCCGCAGCGGAAGCGTGGCCGTTCTTCCATTCCCAGAACTCCTCGCAGACGATGCGGATGGCAACGCAACGCTCTTCCTAGAAGGCGCTGGCTATCTTGGTGAAACGCGGGAGGCTCACATCTCACCGGTCGGCAAACTGTCGCTCACCGCTTTGCCAGACGAGAAAATGTCGCTCGCGCTAAAGACCAGTAACGGACTCCTGACCGGCGCTTCGTCGCTGAACGGCAAGTCAATCAAGCTCTGCGGAGCCATCTTGCAAAAAGCGAACACAGGCGCTGGCTTCAGCATCACCACCGGAGCAGCCGGCGGCTTCGATCTAGAGCTCTCGGAACCGTAAGATTAACGCGAGCGTTTCGCGGCGAGCACCGCTTCGATTTTGCCGAGCGGCAGGCAGTTCACCACGTCCTCGCGGGTGAGCCAGCCTTTGCGCGCCGAGCCGATTCCGAACGACACAAACGCAAGCTGCGACGTATGGTGCGCGTCGGGATTGATCGACGTCTTCACGCCCTTCGCCTTCGCTGCGGCCCAGTGCCGCCAGTCCATGTCGAGGCGGCGCGGATTCGCGTTGAGTTCGATGATCGTCCCCGTCCGGGCAGCAGCGTCGATGATGGCACCGGTGTCCACCGAGTATGCCTCGCGCTGGAGCAAAAGGCGGCCTGTGAGATGCCCGAGCATCGTCACATATTTGTTCTCCATTGCGCGGATAATGCGCGCGGTCATCTCCGCTTCGGAGAGCTGAAACGATGAATGGACGCTCGCCACGACATAGTCGAGTTGCGCCATGATTTCGTCGGAAAAATCCAGCGTCCCATCTTTGTGAATGTCCACTTCGCTCCCGGAGAAAATGCGGAACTCGCCTTTGTATTCCGCGTTCAACGCACGAATCTCTTCGAGTTGCGCGAGAAGGCGCGCTTCGTCCAGACCGTGCGCTTGAAACGATGCTTTCGAGTGGTCCGCGATTCCGAGATATTCCATCCCGAGTTCCTGCGCTGCATCCGCCATTTCACGCAGCGAATTGCGTCCATCGCTCGCCGTCGTGTGATTGTGAAAGCAGCCGCGCAAGTTCTGCAATTCGACGAGCTTCGGCAGCGTGTGCTCCTCTGCGGCCTTGAATTCACCGTGGTTCTCCCGCAGCTCCGGCTCGACGTAGTCCAGCCCGAGTGCGCGATAAAGGTCCGCTTCCTCGCGAATCTCCGGCACTGGTTCCGGCGTCACACGCGGCTTGTCATCGGGGCCGAGCCGATACTCATTCAGCGTCCAGCCGCGGGCGAGCGCGCGCTGCCGCATCACGATATTGTGCTCTTTCGATCCGGTAAAATAATTCAGCGCAAACGCAAACTGATCATCCGTCACCACGCGCAAATCCGCCTGGATGCCGCTCTTCAGCCGCACCGACGATTTCGTCGCACCGTGCGCCATCACGCTTTCCACCATCTCGTGTTTCACAAAATACTCGCTCACCGTCTCCGGCGAATTCGTCGAGACGAGGAAGTCCAAATCGCCGCACGTTTCCCGCCGCCTGCGGAAACTGCCGCACGATTCCACGCGGATGACTTCCGGCAGCGAGCGAAGGTCCTCGCGCATCCGCTCCGCCTCCGGAGCCACATCGCCGATGCGGAAGCGCCCCGCGTGCTTCTTCGAGTCCTCGATCGCCTTGAGAATGTTCGCCGCCGTCTTCTCGCCAAAGCCCTTCAATCCAGCCACGCGCCCGTCTTTACATCCCGTTTCGAGCTCGGGGACCGTCGTGATATTGAGCTGCTTCCACACCGCCTGAATCTTCTTCGGCCCCATGCCCACGATGTCGAACATGCCGAAAATTCCCGGCGGAAACTCCAGCTTCAGGATGTTGTAATACGACGAGTTTCCCGTGAGCACGATTTCCGTGATGCGCTCGGCGATGTTCTTCCCCACGCCTTCGATCTCCGCGACTTTCCCTTCACCGACGGCCTGCATGAGACTGCCCGAGAAAGTTTCAATACCCCGCGCCGCATTTTGATACGCGCGAATCTTGAAAATATTTTCGCCCTTCAGCTCCAGCATCGTCGCGATGTGTTCGAGGATCTCCGTTACCTGTTCTTTAGTCACTTCAGCCATGACGTGAGGGTATCCATTCTCGCCGCGAACATGCCAGCGCGAAGCGCACCGCCGTGGCACGGACGCCCTCGTCCGTGTTTGTGCCCCGGACGCCCCGTCCGGCACCGCACCCGCGCGAAGCGCCCAAACATTTGCGCTTCGCGTTTCGTTTGTTCCGGACGGGGCGTCCGGGGCACGATCACGGACGGGGCGTCCGTGCCACAGGCACATTCGGCATCACATCCTCTGCGGCGAGACGCGCGGTGACTTCGGCGGCGGTGAGCGTGCGCATGTTCAGAATCTCCGCCTGCGCCGGATCGAGGTCGGCGGCGCATTGATGAAATAGACCTTTCACCGCGCGTGGAAAACACGCGGCGATTTTTACACAGTCGGCGGCGAGTTCTTTCAGCGCGGGATCTTTGCGGGCGGACATTTCGCAGAGGTCCGCGACGGCGTCGAACGCGACTCCGCTATCGCACAGGCTTTGGAGCACAGCGGCTTTGACTTCTTTCGGGACGACCTGCGCGTATTGGCAGTGGCAGTAAAGGATGCGTGGTGCGGACATGGTCTAGCTTTGAACGAGGTCGCGATGC
>JAYTMG010000465.1:0-21881 GCA_043728745.1 Verrucomicrobiaceae bacterium | reverse complement strand
GGGGATGAAGATCTCCCAAACGCCGAGCGGGATGAGCTTGCGCATGGGGTGGACGCGACCGTCCCAGCCGTTCCAATCGCCGACGATGCTGACGCGGCGGGCGTTCGGTGCCCAGACGCGGAAGACGGTGCCGCGGACGCCGTTGTGCTCCTCGATATGCGCGCCGAGACGGTGCCAGAGTTCCAGGTGGTTGCCCTCGGCGAACAAGTGCTGGTCGAGGTCTCCGAGGAGCGTGGGGAAGAAGTAGGGATCGTAGTCTTCCCAGATGTGGCCGTTGTGCGCGGTGTAGCGGAGGCGGTGCATGCCGTCGCCTTTTACCGTGGCGAGGAAGAAGCCAGCGGTGTCGATTCGCTTCGCGGGGAACTCCTGGCCGGCGAGGAGCACGGTGCATTCGCGGGCATCGGGCCGGAAGATGCGGACCTCGTCGCCGTGCCGCCCGAGAAGCGAAAACGGGTCGCCGTGGTCAGCGTGAAGCAAAGAAGCGACGGCATCGAGTGAGACGTTGTGCATTGGCGCACCATGGATGATCGGGGATGCGCGCGGCAAGCGGGGAACGCGGAACTACGCCACAGGAATGATCTCGCGAATGGCGACGTCGTTCGTGCCGGAGACGATCTGGCCATCGACCGTGGCGAGGTTGAGCAAAGGCGTGGCGTTCGCTGCGCGGAAGGCGACGATGGTGCGGGCGAGGAAGCCGAACGCATCCCCGGCGGTGGTCGTGCCGCTGATGGTGCCCTTGATTTTTACGGACTGAATGGCGGCGGTCGTATTGGCGAAAAGCGACACGTCATCGCCCGTCCCATAGAATCCATCGAGGCCGGCTGAGATGTCGGCGACGAGCGAGCTTGCGGCCCAGTTGCCGCCGACGGTGATTTTCCCGAATCCGGCGGTCGCGTGTGCGGCGGGCGCAGACGAACTGGTGGTGTTCGCAAAGCCGGTGCCCGCGACGGTGAAGCCGGAGACAATCTGACTGCCGAGCACGCTGCGGCCCACGGCGAGCTGCGTGATGCCGCCCGCCGCGATGAATGCGCCCGAGATGTCGATGCCGACCTTGATGGAGCCTATCGCGCCGAAGCTGTAGATGGCGCCCGCGCCTGTGCCGGAGCCGCCGATGAGGCTGCCCTTGATGGCGATGCTGCCGATTCCCTGCGCGGTCGTCGGGTGAAATCCGTGGGCGAAAATTCCGCCGCTGCGGACGCCAGTGCCGCCTTTGATATCCGCGCCGATGTTCACTTTCCCGATGTTGCCGAGCGTCTGGATCGCGCCGCTGTAGAAGCCGCCGCCGCCGTCGATGCCGCCGCGAATGTCGATGCTGCCGATGTCGCCCGTGGCGAACAAATATCCCGATGCGTCGTCGCTACCGCCCTGCAATTTCCCGCCCACTTTGAGGCTGCCGATGCTCGGCGCGATCCCGGAATCGATCATCATCACGGCATCGCCGAAGTTGCCGCGCACGAAGACGCTGCCGAGCCGCCCGGCGATCTCGGAAAGGCGGCTGCCCTCGATGTCGTTGGATGCGCCGTTTGCGCCGATGGATGAGATGTCGAGCTTCGCCACGGCGGTCGCATTTCCGCCGCTGCCCGCGACGATGCGCGAGATGTCGCCCTGCACTTTCACGGAGCCGAGGTCCACGCCGCCCGCGAGAATTGCGCCCATGTTGATGCTGCCGCCCGGCCCTTTCGCGCTGATGGAAACGGACACGCCCGTCGCCGCCGCGTCTTGCAAAAACAGCGCGCCGAGAAGCAGCCCGCCGTTCAGCGGCACCATCGCAAAGTTCGCCATGGTGAGGATGCCCTTGCTCGCGGTGAGTGTGATGAGGTCGCCGTCCACATCGCGCCACTTTGCGGTCTTTTGGTCCTCGCTGATTTGCGGTCCGGCGTCGTCGTTCACGATGGTGACGACAGCGCGGTTGTCGGCGATGATCGCGCCCGTCGCGGAGAGGACATCGACGTAAAAATACTCATTCGTCTCCAACGCAAAATCCGCCGCGACGGTGAACGTCGCGCTGCCCGAATCGGCTCCGGCGGGGATGCTAATGGCAACGATCGGGTTAAGAATATCGGAGCCGACGACCGCCGTGCCATCGCGGAAGCGGAGTTGCACCGTGACCGCTGCGGGCGCGGCATGATCGAGCGCGACGACAACGGTCGTGCCTTGGTTGGTGCCGGTGCCTTCGAGCACTTGCCGATCGAGGATTCGCAATTGCGGGACGCTGGTTTTTACGGGGTCATTGTCGAAGATGGTTCCGACGCCGAGATTGTCCGCGATGATGGCACCGAAGGCGTTCGTGAGGTTCACGCCGAAAGCTTCCGTCGTCTCGTAGGCAAGGTCGCCGCCGATGGCGATCGACACATTCTTCAAGGTCTCGCCCGGCAGAAATGTAAGCGTGCCGCTGGCCGCTCCATAGTCGATCCCCGGCAGCGCAGAGCCGAGGCCCGTGGCGATATTCACGGATACATTCGTCGTAGCCGCGACGGACAGCGTGACGGTGAAAACTGCGGAGACTCCAGCCGCGTCCGTCTCCGTGACCGTGGCGTCGGAAATCTCGATGACCGGCGGACCGGCGTCGTCATTATTGATCGTCGCCACTGCAAACGTGTCGCCCGGCACCGCACCTAGGATTTGGTCGATGGCAAAGAAAAACGTCTCGTTCGTTTCGAAGAAATTGTCCGCGCGAACGGGAATGTCGATGGTTCCAAAAGTCTCGCCGATTTCGATCGTGAGTGTGCCCGTGCCGCCTTGAAAGTCCGTTAATTTTGCAGTACCTTCTCCCGCCGCCACGCGCAGCGACACCTGCTCAGTCGCAGGGCTACTCAGGGCGACGGTCATGGTGAGCGCGGTCGCAGTGTTCGACGTTCCCTCCGCGATGCTGACATCGGCAATCGTCACGACCGGACCAGCCTCCACGTCGTTATCGAGAATCGCGACATCGCCAATCGGCGTCAGGATTTCCAGCCCGTTTGATGGAGCGCTGAGAGCCACCCGAAAATGCTCGCGCCCTTCGGCAATCGAATCGCCAAGAATCGGGATGGTGATCGTCCGCTTCGTTTGCCCTGCGAGAAAAGCGACCGTCCCAGAAGTCGCCGAATAATCCGAACCCTCAATCGCCGCCGAAACATCGCCGTTGGCGGTATTAAATGCCACGCTCACCGAAGCTCCCGCCGCCCGCGTGAGCCGCAACTCCACGGTCGCCGTCGCAATCGCCTCCGAGACGGAAATCGGAACGAGATACACACCAATCCCGACAGCGCTGGAGGCGTCGTCATCCACAATCGTGGCCACCGCGAGGTCATCCGCAATCACCGCACCGGCAGCGCCCGAAAGCCGCAGACCAAACATTTCGCCGCCCGCCTCTTTCACCGCATCGCCGAGAATCGTCACCGGCACGGTCTTCGAAGTTTCCCCCGGCGCAAAAGTCACGACGCCACTCGCAGCCGTGAAATCCTGGCCCGCGCCGGCGCTATCGCCGAGCGTTGCATACTGCACGGAGACTGGAAATGCGGACGGAAGACTGAGCCGGACGGTGAAATTCGCGGCTTGAGAATTGCCGCCTTCCAGCACCTGAATATCTTCCACCCATAGGCCCCGAGTCGCCCCAATCGGCGCCGCAAAAGCATCCGCGACGCCACCCGTGGGAGTCACGACTGCGGAAATCGACGAACCCACTGGCAAGACGGGCGCATTCGCAAAAAACACGGGCCCATCAGCCGCAAAATATCCGAGCGTCCCGATCGAGACCGGGCTGCCGCCGATTGGCTTTGCGAAAATCTCAATGGTGCCATCGACCCCGCCATCATACGTGCCGGAAATGACCGTGCTCTCGCTTGTGAAAACGGCACTGGTCAGGACGGTCGCCGGGGCGATTCGGGACTCAAGGGGCTCAATAGGGCAAATCTGCATCGTCCGCGACGCTGCCGCAATGATGCCAAACTTTCAACCGGCGTTTTGACTAAACGAGCGAGAGCTGCCCGCGGAACAGCCACATGAGAGCTTTCACGCCGAGTTCGGGTAAATTGAACGGCTTGCCGACGAAGTCATTTCCACCGCTCAAACTCGCCTGCGCCTTGTTTTGGAAAGTCGCCATGCCGGTCAAAAATACAATGGGAGTCTTCTGGTGGTCTTCTAACATCCGGATCTTCTGGCAGAGCTCAAACCCGCTCATCTCCGGCAGTCCCACATCGAGGAAAATCAGGTCCGCTTTAAACCCGCCCAACTTTTCGATGGCCCCATTCGGCGAGGATGCAGTTTCACTTTTCAGCCCCACGAGCTGCATCGCGGCACCAATAAACTGAAGCGCCGTTTCTTCATCATCGACGAGCAGGATCTTCGAAGCGTCGATCTGAAAGGCGGGCTTGAACGTCTTGTCCTCGGCAAGAACAGACAGAAAATCGATCGATTGTCCGACCGTTCGGATCGTGGACGAATTCAATTGCTCAGGCATCTCGTTCAGATCGGCCAGCAGCAGTTCGAAAGCCGAGCAAAACTGCGTCAGCCGTTTGTTTCCCAAAAAATGCGCTCGTTCGGAAAAGCCGTGCAAAATCGACCAGAGCGACTTCAAACTTGCGAGCTCGGGCGGCGTCGATACGAGACCGGGAATGCAGTGGCGCATTTGATTGATGCTCTCCATGCTGGAGCCGACGATCGATGCCATCCACCCCGCATCCGGGCTGAAAACCTCCGCGCCCACCGCATCTCCGAGCCCATCCATCCCGAGTGCAATCTTCGCAGCGTCAATGACGGAGCCGATGGCCTGTTTACCGCGGGCGATGACTTTATTCGCGCCTGCCGATACGGCCGCAGCGCTGAGTTGGGCGAGTGAATTCGGGAAAATCAAAATTGGCAGAGCCGCAGTGGCCGGGTCTGCGCGCATCGCCTTGATGAAGTCCACAGCGCTGCCCGTTTGAGCCACGAGATCAAGGATGATCACATCGGGCTTCCGCTGCTCCATAAGCTTTTGGGCCAGTTCGAGAGTGCGCGCTGCATCGAAGGCAAGTCCACTGCTCTCCAATTTCTCGCGATAGAGATTGGTGACGATGCGGTCTTCGTGAATTAAGAGAATGCGTTTATTGCTCATGCCGTGGACTGTTGCGGTTGTTTTGATGTCACGTTTGAAACGCAAGGAACGTGCCGCAAACACAACGATTTATATGATTTTTATCTCAGTGTGAAATTTCGCCAGCGGCATGGAACATCCAATGCTAAAGTAAATCGCGAACTAATTCACTCACCATGAAAGAGAACCACACCTCGCAAAACAAACGCTGCGTGAAACGAACCCCGTGGAGCGGAAAAAACATGCGCCTCATCCGGGCGGCGCTCCGCGTCTGGGAGCTAAAGCAACGGGCCAAAGGCATCTGGTAACCGCCGCAGACGGCAAAATTTGTGCAGAAAAATCTTGAGCCTGCAAAACGGCTGAATAGATTCTCTGTCCCCAATCGGGAATGGATCGTTAGCTCAATGGTAGAGCAAGTGACTCTTAATCACTAGGTTGTAGGTTCGAGTCCCACACGATCCACCCCCAACTTTCCCGAGCCGCAGGCGGCAAAGGGGCACCAGACTTTTCTGGTAGTCAGGGGACGGGCGGTTTGCAAATGTGCGGGACATGTTTGATTGCGCCGCATTGATTTCACTGACTCTTTTCCTCGCCGTCTCCACGGCTGCGGCGCAGGCTCCAACAGAGCGCAAGAGCGCCACGAGTTCGCTGATCCCCGCGCGGCCTTCCGCGCAGTCCGAACCGATCCCGATGGTGGTAACTCCCCTCCCCTCGAAACCGTCTGCCGGATCGAAACTTTCGCCCCCCACTGGAATCAGCGGCATCGTCCCGCCCACTGCATCGCCGGTTCCGAAACCGGCCCAGCGCCCGATCTTTAGGGAAGAGCCCGACCTTAAACCAACGCCCCTCCCCACGCCCGCGCCAAGTCCAAAACCAAAACCTGCTCCCGCGCCGACTCCGACGCCAACGCCAGAACCCGCCCCAAAAGCCGTTCCGGAAACCCCGCGTCCCCCCGCACCGATTGAACCAAGTCCGGCTGAATCTTTACCTCCACCGCCGATGGCTCCCCCACAATTTAAGAACTCCAGCACTTTCTCGCCCACGGTGCCCGCGCCCCCGCCTCCGCCGCAGAAGACGGACGCCGACCTGCCGCAAATGGCCCCTCCGTCCATCTCGCCGTCGTCGAGGCTTCCGTATGACGCAAAACTGGGCAGCGACGCCGAATCCCGCAGTATCGCAGCGGAGGTCGCCGCCATTCTCTCGAAGGAGCAACAGGAGTCCGCGCCCGCTCCGCAAGACGCCGCGCCGCGACCGCTCATCGTGAAACTCCCGAGCGAACGATGGCTGTCCGAGTCCGCAGTTCGCTTGGAATCCATTCCGCTGGAATCCCGTGCGGCAGCCTTTCAAGCCATCGTCGAAAAATACCGTTCGATGCGCGCGGCGGAGCGCGAGTCCATGCGGCGCAGGTAAAAAAGACGATCATTCTGCGGTCGAATCGCACTTTTTACTTCTTCCCGGCCCTCCCTTGCCTTGTGCTATGGGATTATGCGTCTGAACAAATTTTTAGCAGCGGCAGGACTCGGCTCGCGGCGTAGCGTGGAAGAGTTAATCAAATCCGGCGTCGTCCGGATCAACGGCCACGTGATCACCAACCTCGCCACGCAGGTAGAGCCGACCGATGCCGTGAAAGTCGGCAGCAAGCTCCTCCGCTCCGAGCGCGTCATCCACGCCGTCCTCAACAAGCCGCGCGGCTATCTCTGCACCGCCAACGACCCCGAGGAACGCAAAACGATCTTCTCGCTCCTGCCCCGCGACTGGCCGCGCGTCCACTACGTGGGCCGGCTCGACAAGGACAGCGAGGGGCTCCTCATCATCACAAATGATGGCGACCTCACCAACCTGCTCACGCATCCGCGCCATGAGGTCGAAAAGGAATACGAAGTCTGCTTGGACAAGCCTTTCGACATCACCCACCGGGAAAAACTGCTCCGTGGTTTCCGCATCGAGCACGGTTTCGCGAAGTGCGAAGCCATCGGTTCTGTTCGCCGCGAGAAACTCCGCGTCACGCTTCGCCAAGGGCTGAAGCGCCAGATTCGCCTGATGTTTTATACGATGGGATATGAAGTCGAGCGTCTCGTCCGCGTTCGTATCGGCCCCATCCTCACCGGAGATGTGTCACCCGGAAACTGGCGATTGCTCACAAAAAAGGAAGTCGCCGAGCTCCGCGAAAACGCGACGCCGAAGAAAGCTAGCGCCCCACCGGACGCGGAGTGACGTAGCGGCGCGGGCGACTTGCTCGCATGAGCGGCGTTGCTTTGACTTCAACAATCAGCAATCGAAATTCAGCAATCAGCATTTTCGATTGCTGAGTTTCGATTGCTGATTGTTGAAGTTTAGCGCCACTGCCCACATCGTCATAAAACTATCCCGCGCCGTCATAAAACCCGTTTTTTGTGATTGCTTTCGCTCATAAAAGAGGATTTCATCTTCCCCGTGAAAGTACCGCTTCATATCGTTCTCGCACGTCGCGATAAGCTCGCAAAACTCATCGAGCAAGAGCGTTACCTCCCCGTCAAAGACCTCTGTAAACGGCTCGGAGTATCCGAAGCGACGGCACGGCGCGACCTCGCTGCTTTGGTGCAGGATAAGCGTATCACCCGCACTTATGGCGGCGCGCTTTCGGAGTTTAATGACCGTTTCCCGTCCTTCCGCGAACGCCGCAGCCATGGTTCCGCGGCAAAATCGAAGATTGCAAAGCAGGCATTGTCGCTCATTCAGGCGGGTGGCACGTATTTTTTCGACTCGGGAACGACGCTGTTTGCCGTAGCGGAGGCATTCCGGGATCAACCGATCACGCCGGTCACCATCGTCACCTCCAACCTGCCCGTCGGCGAGATCCTCTCTACAATTCCGGGCGTCCAAGTCTTCCAGCTCGCAGGCCAACTGCTGCACCTTCAGTCCACGCTCCTCGGCGAAACCGCGCAACGCAGCATTGAGTTCTGGGAATATGACCTCGCGCTGCTCTCAGCCGAAGGGATGAACTCCGAGGGGCTCTGGAACTCGCAAGCGGAAATCGTCGCGCAACAGCGGGTCGTTCTTCGCCGGAGCAAGCGCAACGCGTTTTGCCTCGATTCAACGAAGCTCGATCAAACTGCGCCTCATTTTCTCGTCCCATGGTCCGAAGTCGGAACGCTGCTCACGGATGCGACCCCGGCGAGACTGGCTAAAGCGGGCATCCCTATCCGAACGCAGGCACCAATCGAAACGGAAGCCGAGTCGTCCGATATGCCCGTCCACTTTCTCTAGTCGTTCCGCGCGTCCCAGCGGTTGCGATCGGCGTAGAGGATGTAATGCCGTTTCGGACCGATCGCCAATTTGGCGGGGAGCGGGAAATTCGCATTTGCACGCGCGCTTCGCATGATGAATTCGCCCCATTCGCGGTATTCGCCGCCTTCGCCACTGATTTCATTGAGCAGACCGCGGTAGCCAGTCTCCGGAGTGAGAAAGAGCGCGGTAATTCGACTGTTGAATCGGAAATCGTTCAGTTCGTTGAAGTCGGTGATCGTTTGCGGGAGCCAGAGGCTGTTGCGGTCGGCGTACCAAGCGGTGGCCCACGGCATGTCGGTGCAAATGATGTCGCGCTGATCAAACCAGTCACTGAGGTCTGCGATGCCCAGCGGATAATATGGAGGGAAAACCACATTGATCCGTGGTGGGTCGGTGAATGCCCGCACCATCGGCATTGCGCTCACCACGAAGGGCACGCAACCGAGAATGATATTCAGGATGCGGATGTTGATCTCGAGTTTTGACCACATCATCAGGATCAGCCCCAACCCATAGAACGTCATGAACGGAATAAAGATCAAATAGATGTCGCTGGCATGATGCGCCGACCCATCCATCCCCAGCCACGCCATTCCCACCGCAGCAAACAGCCACATCAACAAAATAGCCCATCGAAACGAGGCAACTTCGCGCTTTTTGAAGATATGGAGCATCGCGAGGAAGAAAATCGGCGCAGCAATGATTCCTCCCATGTGGCCGATGAAACCACTCGCCTGCATGTCGATTTGCACCTGCAATTTCGCGCGGCGATCGAATGGCTCGATGGCTTCATCCGGCTTATTGAGCTGGCGCATGATCTGGCTCTCCGTGCCGCGGACCTGAAACTGGTCGGCGAGTTTCGCGGTGCCGAACCATGAACCGGAGACTGCGTGCGTGCGAAACATCCAAGGCAGGATGCAAGCGAGGACCAGGACCAGCATGATGGCGGGCTCCATGTATTTCGGGCGAAAAACAAAGCCCACCCACACCAACGCACCAATCACGAGCCACAACGAGATCATGTGCGTGAGGCACATCAACCCCAAAAACAGCCCAGCGAGACTGTTCCAGACCATGGTATTTCCCTCCGCGCTCTTCGCCATCAGAGCCCGCACGAAGCAGTGCATCGCGCAGCTAAAGAGGAAGAAAAGCAACATCTGAGGCTGCCCGGTGAAACAAATCTCCCACAGATGCTCGCACAACAAGCAGAGCCCTACGCAGAAAAGCGACAGCCGCTTGTCGAAGAGCAGGCATCCGGTGAAGTAATTGACGGTGATTCCGAGGAGCAGCAAGACGGCAGCCATCGACGCGATGAGCCGGTCGGCGGGATGCATGGCATCCGTCTTTTTCATCTTCCAATAGTCGGGCCGTCCGGCCTCATCCGTGCGCCATTTTATGACGTCGTTCATCGACACCGTGGCGCGAAACATCAAGGAATTCAGCCACGGCCAGAGCGGTGCGTGATAAAAGTCCGGCACTGTGGAGAATCCCGCGTCGGCGTCGTACTTGATGAGTTCGTTGAAGGAATTTGGCCCCTTCTTTTGCTCCATGAGATTGATCGCCGCAGGAGTGATCACCTTGGTTTGAAAGCCGTGTCCTTTTGACAACTCCCGCGCAATGACAGCCTGCTCCATCCCCCGCGCATTCGTCAGCCCGCGAAAGAACGGGACGTACGCTCCTTTTTGATTCAGTGGATTACTCCAGATGTGGAGCACGAAAAGAGTCGCACTGCCAAAGATCGCTACGAGTAGCCATATCCACCAGCGGCCTTTGCCGTGTTCCAGAGAGTGGACGAGATTTTGTGCATCGAATTCGGTCGCCATGAAATTTGAAAATTGGTCGGGTTACTTTTCCTCGTTGGAAACCGGCGGCAGCTCACCGCTCGCACGCATCTCTTTTAATCGGCGATGCAGGGTGCGACGGCTCAAGCCGAGCTTTTTGGCAGCCTTTGTGATGTTGCTGCCTGTTTCCTCAAGGGCGCGGACAATCATCCGCTGTTCCGTATCCTGCAAGTTCAAATGCCCGCCCTCCGCACTTCGCGGCAACTTGATGCCTGCGACGCCCGTCTGGCTGATCGTCGTGCCATCGCGCACCGCCGGAGGCAAATCGCGGAGCGTGATCTTCGCGCCCGTCGCCATGACCACCGCGCGCTCCACGGCCCCGCGCAACTCGCGGACGTTCCCCGGCCACGGATAGCGCTCGATCGCGGCGAGCGCGTCGCTTGTCAACTCGCGCACCGGCTTGCCATTCTCTTCGGCGGCGACCTTCAGGAAATGATGCACAATAAGCGCGATATCTTCCACGCGCTGGCGGAGGGGCGGCATGTGGATTCGCACGACGCTGATTCGAAAAAACAGATCGTCCCGGAAATCACCCGCTTCCACCATCGCCTCCAAATCACGATTCGTCGCGGCAACGAGACGCACATCGACCTTGATTGGAGTATTGCCACCTACCCGCTCGAAACTCCGCTCCTCGCCCAGAACACGCAACAGTTTCACCTGCGTGTTTTTGTCGATCTCCCCGATTTCATCGAGGAACAAAGTGCCGCCGCTCGCCTGCTCAAAGCGCCCGATCCTCCGCTCCGTCGCTCCGGTAAAAGCGCCCTTCTCGTGCCCGAAAAGCTCGCTCTCCAAAAGCTGCGCCGAAAACGCCGCCATGTGAACCGCCACGAACTTTTCCTGAGGACGCCCCGAAAGCGCATGGAGCGACTGCGCCACCAACTCCTTCCCCGTCCCACTCTCCCCCGTGATTAAAACGGTCGCCCGGCTCGGAGCCACCTGCTTCACCGTATCAAAGATCTCCTCCATCACCGTCGAAGTCCCGATGAGCCGTTCGAGCCCAAATTTCTTCTCCACCTTCTGCTTCAGTTCCACGACCTCCTTCTCCACGACACGCGAGCGCAACGCCCTGCGGATGAGGATTTCCAGCCGATCGACATTCAGCGGCTTCGTCACAAAATCATACGCGCCGCGCTTCATCGCCTGCACCGCAGTGTCCACCCCGCCATAAGCCGTCATCATGATGACCACAGGCGGATTCGCCATCGCCATCGCCTTTTCGATGAGCACCATCCCGTCCTCGCCGCCCAGCCGCAAGTCGGTGAGCATCAGCTCCACCGTCTCATTTTCCAGCACGTTCATCGCCGAAGCGATGTTATCCGCGACATACACATCGAACGAATCCTCCAGCGACGCGCGAAGCCCTTCGCGCGTATGCTTTTCGTCGTCAACAATCAGGATAGTCGGTTGCACCGCGCGGGTGTAAAGAGAGTGCCGGAAATGTGCAAGGCCCTACACAGGCCGCGTCACCGCCCCCGCATCGCTTCCCGCCTCGTGGCCCAGCGCCGTCTTTACATACACCTTGTAAGCCCCCGACTGCCCCGCCACGGCGTGAAACTGATTCGTCAAAAACACCAGCGGCCCGCCCAGCGGGATCGTCCCCAGCGTCACCTCATCATCCCGATCATAGTCCAGCCCTGGCACACCGCGCACCTCCAGCTCCGCCGCATTCGCTGGCACCGCGCCCTGCACCTCGATCTTCGCCTTCCCGGCCAGCGTGTCCCACGACACCGCGATCGTCACCGCGTCCGGCGTCGAGCCCGGCGCAGGCGTCAGCGCCGGCATCGCGTCCAAAATCGCGTGCCCCTCCGGGAACTTCGTCGCCACCACCTGCCGGTAAGCCTTCAGCAGCTCATACAGCCGGTCCTGCAAATCATTCCTCGACTCGCGGTCCAGCTTTAGTTGCGACATCGCATCCGACACCTTCTCCTGGAGCCCCTGGAGGCCAAACTCCGGCGTCGCCCCATTCGCCGCCGCCTCAAACGACGCCACCGGATACCCACCCTCCAGAGTCAGCGGCGCGGTCAGCCCTAGCGAAGGATCCGCATTGATAGCCAGCCACAACTTGCGCACGCGCCGCACCGCGTGGAGGAAATCCGTCGCATTCGTAAATTCATTAGGCACCTCCGCCAGCGAACGCGCATAGCGGGAATCCGGCACATTTCCGCGCACCGCCTTATTAAATTGCAGCACCCGCACCGCCAGCGCCGTCCGCAGATCCGTCAGCGCGCCCCGCGCCAGATCCAAGTCCACGCCCACATCCTCCACCGTCGCCCGCACCTCCATCAGATCATCGTACCAGCCCTTAAACGCCGCCCTGGTCACCGGCGTCGTGCTCTTCACCAAATACCCGGCTAACACCAGCGGATTCAGCGCCCCCAGCGCAGCATCCACATCCCCCCAGTGAGAGAAAAACAATTGGCAAACAACAGGATAGGATGAAGGACCGGAGATAGGCATAATAGTGGTGATTAGTGAGAGAGAATCAAAATGCGCGGAGCGCCGTGGAGTGCTGGGACTTGTCCCAGCCGTCCCCTGCGGGACTTGTCACGCAAAGAGCCGTGGCAACGGCTACCGGTTCGCGAGCGCTGCTCGGCGCGACAAGTCGCTTGAGTGACGGCTGGGACAAGTCCCAGCACTCCACGGCGCTCTGCGCTCCGCCTTTCGGTCGAAAAATGTCCAAAACCTGCATTCTCTGCCCGCGATCCAGTCGATTATGTGCGCGTTGCAGTGACATCTGCGAGCGTTCCAGTGCGATTTCCTGTCCAAACAGCCCCCTCTGCCATCCATCCACCCCGCGCTGAGTACCCGACACCCCACTCCGCCCCCCATCCACCCAATTCCGCCCCCTCACCAGCCCGATCTGCAAGAAATCCACCAAAAATCCCGATACCAGACTTAAACCCGCGCCATCCAGACAGCAAAAACCCTTGTAAAAAACAAGGAGTGGTGCCGGAAAGGATGTCATGGATTTTGCGATAGAGCTATTCTGTCCATTTGTCAAGAACTCTTTGTGCGTTATTGCGAGCGATTTGCTCTTTTTCAATGAATGAACCATCCGCAAGCTTGCCAGTAGCGACCCGTTCGAGCGCCGCTTTCACCTCCGTATCGCCTTTCCAGCCCTCGCCGAGATGTCGCATTGCTCTGTAACGCATCGAGAAGTCCGAATCCGGCGGAACCTTTTGCTCGGACGGTGCTTTCCCCGTCTCTGGCACGCCAATCAGCACACGCAATAGCGCATTTTTTACGTCGGCATCGTCTCTCCATGCGCTGCCCAGCTCCGATGCCGCCCAATTGCGCACCTCTTCATCCACATCCGGCGGGACCGCCTGCGCCGAGGGCGATACGCCCGCCTCCGGCACACCAATCAACACGAGCAAAAGCGCAGCCTTCGTCTCCGGTTCGCCCGCCCAGCCTCCCGCCAGCGCAAACACCGCACCCCGTCGCACACGATTGCAGACCGATTCTTCGAGAAACGGCGCAAGCCGTGCCGCACTCGTCCGAACGCGCCCGTTTGCACCACGATTTGCGAGTGTAACGAGCCAAGGAGCGGCGGCATTCCTGCCGCCGTCCCCATAGCGCGAAGCGCCCAATCGAGTTCGCGCCCCTCCCGAGACAGCCGCGTCTTTCTGATCGGGCGCTTCGCGCATCGAAGACGGCGGCAGGAATGCCGCCGCTCCTTGGCTCGTTACACTCGCAGCCTCGCCAGCGCCTCCCGTTGCTAGTTCTCCGCACGCCTCGTCGATGCGAGTCTGCACAGGCTCCAGCACGAGATCCAAGAGCAGCCAAAACATCTCCGACCTCCCCGGCGCAAGCACCGCCAGCGCCTCCCCGAGCGCCGACTCCAAATCCCACCAATCCACCTCCACCCGCAGCAGTGCCGCGAACTCCCACGCCACGTCCAAATTCCCCCGCCAGTTCGCCGCAAGCGCCACCAGCGCCCGCCGCCGCCAAGCAACCCGCTCGGCATGGTTTGCTTCAGCCAGAGGTCTGCTATCCCACTGCGACCGCGCATACTTGAACACCGCCGGTTTCCACAACTCCGCCAGCGCAATCTTCGTCAGCCCCGCCCCCGACTTCTTTTTCCCCGCCTCCGCCTGCGTGAACGACGATTCCACCTCCTGCAAAAAGTCCACCGCAAACACCAGCCCCAGCGGCTCCGGATTTTTCGTGTCTTTATTCACCACCATCGGCTTCTGCTTTGCCAGCAAATCAAGACAACGCAGCGCAGGCACAGGCCGCAGAAGGCCGAAGAGAAAGCGCAGCGTGTCGTGCCAAGTCGGGTCCTTCCAGCGCGGCCCGATGACTTCCCCGAAAAACACCTCAAACGGCTGGCGCTCGCCCTTGAGGTCTTCGTAGAAGTCGTTGCCAAACTCATCGGCCCACGCATCGGCGACGAAATACTCCAGAAATGCGCGGTGAAAGAACCCGAAGCCGCCGCCGGGCAGCTCGGTGAGCAGGAAGTTGCGCTCGCAGAGCAGGCGCAAGATGCCATCGGCAAGGGCGGCAGAATCAATCGTGGCGTCGCCCGAAAATTGTTCCTGCAAGATTGTCCGCAGCGCACCGTGGGTGATTTGATTCGAGTTATTCGGGCCGCCATCGCGCACCATGCGCAGGGCGACGGAGCGGAAGAAGGCGAGCCGCGCGGATTCGCCATAGCGCCGCCAGTGGCGGACCACTTCGGCTTCCTCTTTGGGCAGGCCACGGGCATTGTCCCACGCTTGGAGAAAGAGCTTCGCCGCTTCTTTGAAAACGGCACATCGGCTATCCGGCTCGATCCCCCGGCTGCGCACCGCGCAAATCATCGTAAGCGTGAGAGGCACTTCCGCGAGCGGCTTCAAAAAATCGCGCTCTTCGAGAATCTTCACCACATCCTCGAAGCCAAAGCGGTTGGACTCGTTGCCTGAGGGCAGATGGGAAAACCACTTTTCAACAAACTGGCGGATGCGGTCGCCGTCGAACGGCAGGAGTTTGTGAATCTGCCAAACGGGCAGTGTTTTTGTGCTGCTGTGACGGATCCAGTCGCTCTCCTGAAAGCCAATGATCCGGGAGGACGCGATAATGCGGACCTCCGGGTGTTGGTGCGCGAACTTGCGCAGCCAATCGCAAATCTCCTGCCGCACATGGGTAGCGAATGCCTCATCGATCCCATCGACCAGCAACCACGCTTCGCCGGACTTGAGCTTTTGCAGCAGCGTATCGGCATCGAAGAACCAACCGCGCCCGCTTTCCGAAGTGAGATAAGCAAAAAGGTCCGCAAACTTGTGCTCCTCCCGCGCGCCGAGGAACTCGCGAAGCTCGACCATGACGGGAACAGGCTTTGTGGGCTTTTTGGCAACGAAGTCCTTCGCCCATTCCAAACAAAGGTAGCGGAGAATGGAGGATTTCCCAGTGCCCGCCGCGCCAAGGACGATGTGGCGGAGGTCCTCCTTTTCAATGAGCGCATCGAGGATATTGCGGGGAGGACGCGACGACTGCTCGACTACCCCCCTGCGACTTGTGATGCCTTTTTCGTCGGTCCTGCTTTTCCCAAACTTCGGAGTGAAGACCGCCGTCTCGCAAGCGGGAGAGACATAGAGCCCCGAGAGCTTGAGGGACTGCTCATCGGTATCGACGCCCCCAAGCGCGGAGATGCGGAGCGCCTCGTAATTGCGAGTAGTCGCGCGCTCGTAGGCGGCGAGTTGGATGGCCCAGACCCGACTCGGGTATTCGTCCACACCGACTAGCGTCGTTTTGCCTCCGATGTTGACGACGCGAACAATCGCTTCGCTGCTCCATTTACTTTTTGCGGGTTTTTTTGGCATGGCGTATTGATTAAGCTTTCCGTCCCGATTCACGAGACGCGTTGAAACGCGAAACGCGAGTGTAAACGAGCCGGAGCGGGGATTTCCTAATCCCCGTCCCCATAGCGCGAAGCGCCAAATCGAAATGGCGCGATTCCTCCGGACGGCGCGGCAATCGGATCTGGCGCTTCGCGCTATTAAAGGCGGGGATTAGGAAATCCCCGCTCCGATGCACGGCTGGCCACGCGCTTTGTGATTCGGGGCGGCGTGAACTATTTGCGGCGTTTTTTTGCATGGAGTGGCGGTTTGGAAAGTTGCTGTTCAGTCATGCGCTTTGAGATGGCGCGGAATTCCGCATCCAAGCGATTTAGTTCGTTCTCTAGATCGGTGCGTTTTGTATCGAGTTGATTGAATTCAAGATCGGCCTTTTCCTTGGATTCCCGTGCGCACGTCCACTTCTCCACTACAGATTCTAACTCCTCCTGAACGCGTCCCGAATCGGAAGAAACCTCTTTCAAACGAGACCCGTAATCGTCCCCCTTCTCGTCGAGCTTCTTGAGCAACTTCTCATCGCGCAAACGACTTCCCTCGTCCGCCCGCGCAACGGCCTCTTGCGTGCGCCAGTTCCCTTCGTTGATCGCTCTAAACAGCGCACCGCGTCCGTGACGAAGCTCCTTCGCTAGCTGAAAAATGGCTGTTTGGACTTCCTCAACCTCCACAGCACCGGACTTTGCGAAATCAAGTAGCCGCTCGCCGATGACGATGCTGAACTCCGCCCGTGCGCCTTCGTCCTCGCGAAGAGTGACGCGAAATTCATCGCGGAACGCCGCCGTGTATCGCCACTGGAAGTATGCCGCAAACTTGCACGGGGCCTTCGGAGGCTTCCCCGGAGCCTGCTTATTCCATGGCGCAGCGCCAAGCTCCGGCTGGTCGAGAAACGCAGACTTTTTCAATGCCTCAAGCCACTCTTTAATCGCCGGAGGCGGGACAGTCTCGCCTCCGTAGTTGAGAAACTCCGTGCAAGCCTTGTCGAGCGCCACTAAATCCGGCTGCTCCGTCCCTTCAACGCGATGACTCGAGTCCAGACTTTTCCACTCCGCGAAGATTTTCCGAACCGTGCCTGCCGCAGTGCGAGCCAACGCGCGTTCAATGTCGGACTTTACGCCCGTGACCGAACCGGGCTCACCGCCGGACGGAAAAAGCTTCGCCGCAATCGGGGTGGCGAGGACATTGATCATGATGTCCTTGCCCGTTTCGAGAACGCTGGAGTCAAAGCTCTGGATATAGGACATCCATGAATCGACGGTCTCGGGCTTGAGCACTCCGGCAGCGTATTCCAGAGCAAAGCCAAACACCCCAGCGACGGCTGCGTAGCCCACGACGGCCTTCAGTTTGCTAGAAGGCCACCCGGACTTTGGCTGATGATGAGTAGAGGACATGCTCATGTGGCGCTGCGGTGTGGCAGAAGGTGCGGGCGAACGCACGCCTAATGTTGCCACGGGTGGGGAGCGGGGCTTTCCTAAGCCCCGTGTGCCACAGCAGTGGCACACGCAAGGAAGAATCTCTCCCGAGCGTTCGGGACTCTCGGCTGCATCTTCGGCGCAGACGGGGCTATGAAAGCCCCGCTCCCTTTCGGCTACGCCTCTTTACATCACGCCAGCGGGATCTCGCTCAGCTTCACCGCACGCCCCTCACGCGCCGAAAGGTCGGCTGCGGCGATGACGCGGTGGGAGGCAAATGCGTCCTTGAAGCTCGTGAGCGCCATATCCTCGCCCTTATCCAGCGCATCGAAGAACGCCTGAAACTGCGTCTGATACGGATGATCGCTCACGTCGCCACTATCGAGCATCTTCATCGAAAGCTCCGACCAGCTTGCTTTGTTCAGCCCGCCGAGCTGCATCGAATGGAATTTGTTATCGAGGATGCTGCCTTCGCTGCCGACGAGATGCGTGTGGAAATAGTAAGGCTGGAAGCAATCCACCACCGCCGCGCATTTCCCGACTGCGCCGCCTTTGAAGCGCACCAGCGTGGTCGCCGTCGTCTTGTATTCGTATGCCGTGAAAATCGGGTGACTGCTCTGCGTGGCATAGCTCGTGACTTCCTCCACTTCGGCGTCCATGCAGAGCAGCAGGGCATCCAGCGCGTGGCACCCAGCCGTCAGCAGCGCGCTGCCGCCGAGTTCCTTCTTGGTGTTCCACCGATACTGACCGTACCAGGGCCCGATGCCGTGAAAATAGTCTACTTCGCCGTAGTGCAGCTTCCCGACCAGTCCTTTGTCGATCACTGCCTTCGTGCTCAAAAACTGCGAGCTGTAGCGGCATTCAAAGCAAACGCAGATCTTCACCCCGGAAGACTCCGCCGCCTTTTTCATCGCCAGAATCTCGCTCCACTCGATGGCGAGCGGCTTTTCGACGATGATGTGCTTGCCGTTTTTCGCCGCCTCGATGAACTGCGCCGCGTGCTGGTTCGGGTAACTGGTGATGTCCACCACATGCACGTCGTCCGCCTTCAGCATCGCGCTCAAATTCGTGTAGCTCTTGATCGGCGAGCCGTGTTTTGCGCTCAATTCCGCATCGTCCAGCTTCCGCGAAGACCAGATGGCCGTGACTTGCGCCTGCGAAGAAGCGTTGATGGCGGCGATGTGTGCAGTAGCGGCCCAGCCGTAACCGATGATAGCGACGTTGTATTTTTTGCTCATGTGAGAGGGCCAGCGATTTAGCCACCGCCGCCTGCTTGGCGAGATAAAAAGCGCCGCTCCCGCCGTGAAAATGCAAACAATCATTCATCGCGCTTGCACAATTAAAAGCTGCGGCTAGCCTCGCGCCCCTTTTATGGCAAAAATCTACACTGACAAAGACGCCGACCTCGGCGTGTTCAAAGGCAAAACCTGCGCAGTCCTCGGCTTCGGCTCGCAGGGTCACGCACACGCACTCAACCTCAAGGAATCCGGCGTCAAGGTCATCATCGGCCTCTACCCCGGCTCCAAGTCGATCCAAGTCGCGAAAGACAAGGGCTTCGAAGTATTCGATTCCGCGGAAGCGGTGAAAAAAGCAGACGTGATTTTTGTCGCGCTGCCCGACACCAAGCAGGCCGCAGCATACAAGAAGGACATCGAGCCAAACCTCACGAAGGGCAAAACGCTCCTGTTCAGCCACGGCTTCTCCATCCATTTCAAAACCATCGTCCCGCCGAAGAATGTGAACGTCATCCTCGTCGCGCCAAAAGGACCCGGCCACATCGTGCGCCGTCAGTTCCTCGAAGGCAAAGGCGTTCCGGCGCTCATCGCAGTCTATCAAGGCGGCCCAGCAGCCAAGAAAATCGCGCTCGCATGGGCGAAGGGTGTGGGTGGAACCCGCGCCGGTGTCATCGAGACCGACTTCAAGGAAGAGACCGAGACCGACCTCTTCGGCGAGCAAACCGTCCTCTGCGGCGGCACGGCAGCGCTGGTGCAGGCTGGATTCGAAGTGCTGGTGGAAGCCGGCTACTCGCCTGAGATGGCTTACTTCGAGTGCCTGCACGAACTGAAGTTGATCGTCGATTTGATGAATGAAAGCGGCATCGCAGGAATGCGCTTCTCGATCTCCGAGACCGCCAAGTGGGGCGACGTTTCCGTCGGACCGAAGATCATCGACGCATCGGTGAAGAAGCGCATGAAAGCAGCGCTCAAAGACATCCAGAGCGGCAAGTTCGCGAAGGAATGGATCAAGGAAGTCAACGGCGGCTACAAGAAATACGACGCGCTGATGAAAAAGGGCGAACAGCACGGCATTGAAAAGACCGGTGCCAAGCTCCGCGCGCTGATGCCTTGGATTCAGAAGAAGAATCTGAAGGGCGCTCAGGCCGCTTACTAAAACCCACACAAACAGTTTCACAAAACAGCAGTCCGGCTCGCCGCGCTGCTGTTTTGTTGTACCGGTAAAGCCGCTTGATGCCGCGCAAAGCGTCGCACAGTCTCGCGAGATGCGCCTCGCAGTCCTTTCCGTCCTTTCCGTCCCTTTCGTCCTTTCCAGCATCGCCGCCGAACCCTGGGCCGACGCCAAACTCCCGCCGAACGAAGCGCTCGCAGTCTGGCTCGATGCCGCCGCGCAAAACGCCGCGCGAGATTCCCGCAAACTGCCCGTCCCGGCGAGCGGCGTCATCGATACGTGGTTCGACGGTTCCGGCAATCACCGCGACGTGCGGCAGGCTCTGCTCGACGCGCGGCCACGTCTCGTCGGCGGACCGGGCGGCTCGTTCGTAAGGTTCGATGGAAAAGACGATTTCCTCGCCGCTGCGCCGTCCATAGAGATGCCCGAAGCTACGGTATTCGTCGTCGCTGCGCCGCGGGTGAATCCCGGATTCTTCCGCGGTTTCTTCGCGATGAATCGCACGGGACAAAACGACTACACGAGCGGGTTGAACTTCGACCTCGGCGGCGCAGCGACGCCCACGCTGTCTGCGCTAAATACGGAAGTCGCGGGCGGAACCGGCGCGAAGAACGTGCTGAAGACGCAATTCGATTTCGGAACGTTCCACATTTTCACGCTCACCGCGGGCGCGGATTCCGTGAAGCTCCGCGCGGATGGAAAAGACGAAGGCTCACGGCCCCGCACCGCCGCGACCATCGCGATGGACGAGTTCACCGTCGGCGCGCGGCGCTATTCGCACGACGGAAATCCGCCGTATGCGACCAGCCACCTCGACGGCGACATCGCGGAACTCATCGTCTATCGCCGCGCGCTTCCCGACGCCGAGCGCGACGCCGTGGAGAAGTATCTCATTAAAAAACACAGCGGACTCCGCGCAGCGACTGCCGAGAAAGTTCCCGGCGGGCCGCGCATTCTCACGCCCGTCGCCAATCCGCCGCCGGTGCAGATGTTCGTGCCGGGATTCGAAGTGCGCGAGTTGCCGCTGACGATGACGAACATCGACTGCCTGCGCTACCGCCACGACGGCGTGCTCGTGGCAGGCGCATACAACGGCAAAATCTGGCTCCTCCGCGACACGGACGACGATGGAAGCGAGGACAAAGCCGACCTTTATTGGGAGAGCCCCGATTTGAAAAACGTCATCGGCATGGCGCTCACACCGAAAGGCGACCCGCGCGGCGATGGCGTGTTCGTGGCGACTGCGGGACGCATCCTTTTCATCCCGGACAAAAACGGCGACAACCGCGGCGACGAACAAATCATCATCGCTAACGGCTGGGAGAAACAGAAGTCGCCCGGCGGCGGCGGCAGTGTCGATGCACTCGGGCTCGCGCTCGCTCCGGATGGGTCGATTTACTTCGGCCTCGGCGTGAGTGCTTACAACAACGCCTACCTTCTCGACGCCGACGGCAAATCGCATTTCGACCTCAAAACGGAGCGCGGAACCGTGCAGCGCATCTCGGCGGATTTCTCAAAGCGCGAGACGATCTGCACGGGCATCCGCTATCCTGTCGGCGCGCAGTTTAACAAACACGGCGACCTTTTCATGACCGAGCAGGAAGGCGCGACATGGCTCGCAAACGGCAATCCGTTCGACGAACTCGTGCACATCGAAAAAGGCCGCCACTACGGCTTTCCTCCGCGTCACCCGAAGCATCTGCCCGACGTGATCGACGAGCCGAGCGTCTTCGACTACGGCCCGCAGCATCAATCGACGTGCGGCTTTGTTTTCAACGAAGGCGGCAAGACCTTCGGCCCTGATTGGTGGAAGGGCGACGCATTCGTGACCGGCGAATCGCGCGGAAAACTCTACCGCACAAAACTGGTGAAAACCGCTGCGGGATACGTCGCGCAAAACCAACTCATCGCAGCCCTCGCGATGCTGCCCGTCGATGTCACGCTCTCGCCGCGCGGCGATCTCATCGTCGCGTGCCACAGCGGCGCGCCGGATTGGGGCAGCGGACCCGAAGGCGCAGGAAAGATGTTCCGCATCAGTGCCGCCAAAGAGCCCGCGCCACTTCCGGTGCTC
>JAYTMG010000464.1:0-3214 GCA_043728745.1 Verrucomicrobiaceae bacterium | reverse complement strand
TGTCCGTCCAAAGCTGTGAATCCGCCATCCGCCTGCTCGCACGCAAGCGTCGGGCGGCCATCGATAAGAAGTCTTACAATACGCATCGTGGGGCGAACGAAGGGCAGCGCCCGCCGCAGGGCAAGCCATTGCTTCCCGAAAATACGAAAATTAGTTGCGTCTAACTTCCCCGAGTGTATAGAAGTTAGTCGTGACTAAGAAATATATCCGACTCTGCCTCTTGTTTGCGACCGTGGTAATATCGCTGGGGTTTCTGTCCGGCTGCGGAAAGGCCGCGAAGCCCTCGGGGCGTCCCGTCGTTCTGACAACCTTCACCATCCTCGCCGACATGGCGCGCAACGTTGCCGGGGAACACGCTGACGTGGAATCGCTCACAAAGCCCGGTGCGGAAATTCACGGCTACGAGCCGACGCCCGGCGACATCGTAAAGACGCAGCGGGCGACGCTTGTTTTGTGGAACGGGCTGAATCTTGAGCGTTGGTTCGAGCCCTTCTTTGCCAATGTGAAGAACGTCCCGCAGTTCACGATTTCTGAGGGGGTCGAGCCGATGGGAATCACCGAGGGGCCTTACACGGGGAAGCCCAATCCTCATGCTTGGATGTCGCCGGAAAATGCCGTCCGCTACGTTGAGAATATTCGCGACGCACTGGCGAAAACGCTGCCGGAACACTCGGCTGCGTTCAAAGCAAACGCCGATGCTTACATCGCAAAAATCCGGGCGACGGATGTTCGTTCGAAGCTCGCCGCGATTCCCGAGCAACAGCGCTGGCTTGTCACCAGCGAAGGCGCGTTCTCATATCTCTGCCGCGATTACGGGCTGAAGCCGCTGTATCTATGGCCCATCAACGCCGATGCGCAGGGCACGCCGCAGCAGGTGCAGGGCGTCATCGACGCGGTGCGTGCGAACAAAGTGCCCGTCGTTTTTTCCGAGAGCACCGTGAGCGACAAGCCCGCGCGGCAGGTCGCCAAAGAGACCGGCGCTCGCTACGGCGGCGTGCTCTACGTCGATTCTCTCACCGACGCCGCCGGGCCAGCGCCGACGTATCTCCGGCTGCTCGAAGCAAACGCCGATACAATCCTCCGAGGATTCCTGCCTGATGGAAAGTAGCCCGCTCACGCTCGAAGCTCGGGATGTCACCGTGACTTACCCGAACGGAAACACCGCCCTGCGCGACGCCAGCTTTCGCCTTGATGGCGGCACGATCTGCGCGCTCGTCGGCGTGAACGGATCGGGAAAATCGACCCTCTTCAAAGCGCTCATGGGCTTCGTGAAGCCCGTCCACGGCTGGGTGAAGGTCAACGGCGGCCCCATCCGCGCTGCACAGAAAATGAGCTGGGTCGCGTATGTCCCGCAGGCGGAAGACGTGGACTGGTCCTTCCCCGTAAGCATCTACGATGTCGTGATGATGGGCCGATACGGACACATGAATTTCCTCCGCATCCCCCGCGCCGCCGACCGCGCCGCTGTGAGGACCGCACTGGAGCGCGTAGGGCTTTGGGATTTGCGGACACGTCAAATCGGCGAGCTTTCCGGCGGCCAAAAAAAACGCGCATTCGTCGCCCGCGCCATCGCGCAAGGCGGACGCATCATCCTGCTCGATGAGCCGTTCACCGGCGTCGATGCCAAGACGGAGGAAGACATCATCGCGCTACTCCACGAACTGCGAATCGCCGGCAGCCTCATTCTCGTCTCCACGCACAATCTCGGCTCCGTTCCCGAGTTCTGCGACCGCGTCGTTTTGGTAAATAGAACCGTGCTCGCTTGCGGTCCGACCGCCGAAGTTTTCACTTCCGAAAATCTCGTTGCGGCGTTTGGAGGAGTGCTCCGACAGTTCGATCTAGAGACCTCGACCGTCCACGATCACGACGGCAAAAAAGTCACCGTCCTCACCGACGACGAGCGCCCGCTCGTCCTCGGCAAGCGCGGCCACATCGAATACCGCGACCGCACAGGCCGCGAAGAACTCATCTCGGAGCGGGAAAAAGAGGACAAGCCGTGAACTAGTGGTCTTCGGCGGTGATTTGTGACTCGTGAGTGGTGACTGGTCGCAGGGCGTGTTCGGCGTAGTGGTCGGCCCGGCGTGCATTGAGGGTAGTGGCGCAGGCGCCTCGCCGGAAGTCCCGAAGGGACTACAATCGCGGGCGGGGCGTCCGTGGGACTCATGCAGGCGAGGCGCCCGCGCCACTACCATCAATGCACGCCGTGCGAGGCACTAGAAACGATTTTGGATTGACCGCGAAAATCGCTAAAAGCGCGAAATAAGGCGCTTGCGAAAAATGATGCCCTCACCAAGCGGGTGAGCGCCCTCTCCTGCGTAAACCCTTATCCTTTCGCGCCTTTCGCTTTCGCGGTTCTCAATCACGTTTCTAGGTTCAAAGGAAAAGTGCTGAACGGAACGAAGTCCGTGAACTTCATCGGAGTCGTGCTCCAATCGGGAAACATCGGGGCAGGCCAGCTCTCGATCGGCGGGACCACGGCGGCCGTGGAACTCAATCCCTAAGTTCATCACCTTCGATGGGAAAAAGGATGCCAGTGTGCAGGCAGTCGCGAACGAGCGAAAACGGACCGCACGCCAAGCAATCTCCGCTTGCCGTGAATTTCGTCAGGGTTATCCTTCCGACATGAGCACCGTTTATGAGATTGAGAACGCCGTCCAGAAGCTCTCTCGCAGCGATTTGACCGCGTTCCGCGATTGGTTTCTCGGCTTTGATGCCGCCGCTTGGGACAAGCAGTTCGAAGAGGATGTCGCCGCCGGTCACCTCGACGCTCTAGCCGATGAGGCCATCCGCGACGTGCGCGAGGGGCGCAGCACGGATTTGTGAAACACCGCGCGACCCCAAAGTTCTGGAGGTTCTACGAGCAACTCCCGAAAGAGATTCAGGAGCTTGCCGACGCGAACTTCAGCCTCCTCAAGAATGACTCTCGGCATCCATCTTTGCACTTCAAGAAGGTGGGACGGATGTGGTCTGCCCGAGTGGGTATCCACTATCGGGCTGGGTGTGACCGCTCCGTGATGTAGAGGCGGAGGGTTCATCTTGAACGCCGCGATTGGCGCGTCGTGGCTCACGCAGCCCTCTGCGTGATTCTTCAACCGCGAAGCGCACTTTTTCTGGTGGAACGCTCTTTTGATCTGCGCTTTGCGTGAAGGGAGTCACGCAGAGGGCTGCGTGAGCCACGACTCTGGGACGCAGATACTTTTTACATCACGCAGCG
>JAYTMG010000463.1:0-1721 GCA_043728745.1 Verrucomicrobiaceae bacterium | reverse complement strand
TCGCAGAATCCGCGCCGTCTCGAAGCGGAGTTCGTGCGCGACAACGCGCTGAAAATCTCCGGGCTGTTGAACGAGGAAATCGGCGGGCCGAGCGCGCATCCGTATCAGCCCGGCGGCTACTACGTGAACTTGCAGTTTCCCGACCGCGACTATTTTGCCAGCCAGGATGACCGTCAGTATCGGCGCGGCGTGTATGCGCACTGGCAGCGCACATTCCTCCAACCCATGCTGGCAAACTTCGACGCGCCGAGCCGCGAGGAATGCACCGCGCTGCGCCCGATCTCGAACACGCCGCAGCAGGCGCTGACGCTGCTCAACGATCCGAGCTTCGTCGAGGCGGCCCGCGTCTTCGCACAAAAGCTGGTGGCGTCGCCGGCGAAGTCGGATGAAGCGCGATTGAACCTCGCCTATCAACGTGCGCTGGGCCGCGCTGCCAAGCCGGCGGAACTCGCCTCGCTGAAAAAATTCCTCGCCGCCCAGCGCGAACATTTGCAGAGCGATGCAGATGAACCGGTGAAGTTGCAAAAGGTCGGACTCGCCGCCACGCCCAAGAACATGGACGCGGTGGAACTGGCGGCGTGGACGAGCGTGTGCCGGGTGGTGCTGAATTTGCATGAGACGATCACGATCTATTGATGAAAAATTCCAAAGTCCAAATCCCAAATCCCAAACAAATTCCAAGCGCCAAATTCCAAGCGGAGACTCTGGCGGAAGGCTGGCATTATGTGGGCACGGGCAGCGGTGGCGGTGCGTTGGAACTCAATGACAAGATTGGGGGCGAAGAAAAGCCCTTCGATCTCCAGGAGCGCACGGCGGTCTTTGGCGAGCAGATTGTCCGTTTCGCGAAACAGATTCCCAGAACCCCGGTCACAGACCGGTTGATCAGCCAGATTGTCGGCGCCGGAACCAGCGTGGGCGCAAATTTTTGCGAGGCCAGCGATTCGATGTCCAAGAAAGATTTTCGCCATAGCGCCAAGCGTTGCATCAAGGAAGCCAAGGAGACCCGGCACTTTCTGCGGATGATCGTTGCCGCCGATCCAGCCTTGGCGAAAGAATCTCGTCTGCTTTATCGCGAAGCCACCGAACTCATCCTCATCCTCGGCAGCATGTGCAAATGAAGACGCCCGCCCATTGGAATTTGAAATTTGTGGTTTGGAATTTGTTTGGGATTTGGATTTTGAATTTTGGAATTTGCCTATGAAGCCTTTTAACGAACAAAACTTCGCCCTCTCCATCAACCGCCGCACCTTCCTGTCGCGCTCCGCCTATGGTCTCGGCGGCATCGCGCTCGCCTCGCTGCTTGGGCCGACGATGGCGCGCGCGGTGGAAAAGGCGGCGGGTAAATCCGGCGGCATCATCAGCCCGCTGCACGTTCCGCAGAAGGTGAAGCGCGTGATTCATCTCTGCATGGCGGGCGGGCCCTCACATCTGGAGACGTTTGATTGGAAGCCGGAGTTGAAGAAGCTGGATGGCAAACCGTTTCCCGAATCGTTCACGAGAGGGCAGCAGCTTGCGCAGTTGCAGAACACGGAACTGAAAGCGCGCGGCGCATTCGTCGAGTTCAAAAAGCACGGGCAGTCGGGGCAGGAAATTTCCGCGCTCTTCCCGCACATTGCGTCGCTGGCGGATGACATTTGCATCATCCGCTCGATGCACACGGAGCAAATCAATCACGACCCGGCCCATGCCTTCATGAACACCGGCTCGATCATCAAGGGCCG
>JAYTMG010000462.1:0-22148 GCA_043728745.1 Verrucomicrobiaceae bacterium | reverse complement strand
AAGAACCTGTTCCGTTTTCGAATTCATAGATTGCGTAATGTATGGATTACGCAATTTACGGCGACCGAACTCAGACGGCGCTACGCGTTACGCTTACCTTGGGCCGACATCACGGCATCACTTCCCGGAACTGGTGGCACGATGAGCCACGAACTCACCCGCCCAGCCGACTCCGCTTGCTTCCTGCGAGTGCGTGTTGAGCAATAGCCATACTAATCCAGCGCCGCTTTCAAATTCCCCGCCAGCCCAAGGAGGGATATTGTTCCCACGGTGAAGCGCGGTGAACAGGAAGGAGCGGGGCTTTCGTAGCCCCGTATGCCACGAGTGGCATCCACAATGGCACCCGCGATGGGGGCGCGTTTCACAGAGCCGGTGTCATCGTCCTCCCGGTGTCGGGGAATGAGCAGCACGCATGCAATCGGGATGACAACGAACAGCCAGCCATAGTTGATGAGCAGTTCGTGCCACGTCGGAACGGGGGCGTCGGAGATTCCCCACCATTCCCGCCAGCGCGCAAAGAACTTCCGCGCGGTATAGGCGCAGAGGATTCCACCCGCGATGCTGGCGAACTGCGCGACGCAGAACATGACGAGATGTCTGGGAGTCATGGCAGGATTTGTTTCGGTGAGGACATGGCACGAGGATAGCCGTTTTGCGGCGGACGGCACGTGTTTTTCTTGTGATGAGGAAAGGGCCGGATACCGAACAATATGCGCCGCTACAAAGCGCCGATCTCGACGAGGTTTTCCCCGCCGGCAAGCAAGCCGAGCGCAGTCGTGAGATGGAGGGAAAGAATCTTTTGCAGCGCGGCCTCGGAAGTGTTTCCGCAGGTGAGCCAGATTATTTTTGGCGGGCTGCCTTTCCGTTCCTGCAAATAGACGAAGTCGCTATCCTTGGTGAGCACGACTGCGTTGGCCGTTCGCGCGGCCTCAAAAATCTCTTCGTCGCCGGAGTCGCGCAGGCCCAAGTCCCGCAACGGGAACGCCTCCACCGGAAAGTTGGCCGCGAGCCACCGCGCGATGCGCGGAGACAACTGTGCATCCACCCATATCGTCATGCGGCGAGCAAAGGATGGTCGATGCGACGGCTAGCAAAGGCCAGGCACGCCTTAAGATCGTCGGCTTCCAAGTCGGGCATCTCCTCCAGAATCTGCGCCGATTCGAGACCGGAGGCGAACAGGTCGAGAACGTCACTCACGCGAATGCGCATCCCGCGGACGCACGGCCGTCCGCCGCACTGTTTCGGATTGACGGTGATACGGTCGAGTGATGTGGCCATGGGTCACGAGTAATGGAAACCAAGGGTTGCATCAACTGCCGAATACGGAAGCCAGTAGTCGCCGTCCGGAGGCCAGCTACGGGATTCGAGATTTTGCGGATGGCCGCAATGCTCCGGCGACAACAGACGCTACGATCATGAGAGCAACAATAACACCTGTGCTTTCGTCAATCTTTACGCATCTTAATGCCGCGATGCTTGCTGTCACACAGACCCCGATTCGCGCTGCACGGGACATCCGAGCGGTAGCAATCATCAGCATCGCACTGAAGAACACCAAGGGCGCGGAGAAATCGAAGTAATAAGAATCAAAGCCGGGGGAGGAGCCGTGACGCATCCCTTCCATCGCAATAGCAAACAACAGCAGCGCCACACCCGCAAGAGTACAAAGGCTCAGGAATATAATCCCGACGAGGCGGGCTGCTTTATTTCCGGCAGGGTCTGGCATACTAGTCCAGCGCCGCTTTCAGATCCCCGGCGAACGCATCGACATCCTCCGGCTGCGTGTCCCACGAGCACATGAGGCGGCATCCGCCGGCGCCGATGAAGCTGTAGAAGAGCCAGCCTTTGGCGCGGAGCTTCTCCGCGGCGGGGAGGGGGAGTTCGGCGAAGACGGCATTGGCTTGCCGGGGGAAGAGGAGTTTCACGCCGGGGAGGTCGCGGATGGCGGCTTCCATGCGGGCGGCCATGGCGTTGGCGTGGCTGGCGTGGCGGAGCCATGCGCCGTCGCGCAACATGCCGACCCAACTCGCACTGAGGAATCGCATTTTGCTGGCGAGCTGGCCGGCTTGTTTGCAGCGCCATTCGAATTCTTTGGCGAGGTCGCGGTTGAAAAAGACGACGGCTTCTCCGATTGCGATGCCCTGCTTCGTGCCGCCAAAGCAGAGGATATCGACGCCGGCCTGCCAGGTGATTTCCTTGGGCGTGCAGCCGAGACTGGCGACGGCATTTGCAAATCGCGCGCCGTCCATGTGGAGGCGGAGGCCGAGGCTTTTAGTCTTGGCCCAAATGGCTTTGATCTGGTCGGGCGTATAGACGCTGCCGACTTCGGTGCTGTTGGTGATGGTGACGGCGCGGGGTTTGGGGAAGTGGAGGTCGGTGCGTTTTTTGACGGTGTGCTCGATGGCGGCGGGGTCGATGTGGCCGTTCTCGCCTTTGATTTGGAGGAGCTTGGTACCGTTGCTGAAAAACTCGGGCGCGCCGCATTCGTCGGTCTCCACGTGGGCGAGTTCGTGGCACAGGATGCTGTGGTAGCTCTGGCAGCAGGTGGCGAGTGCGAGGGAGTTTGCGGCGGTGCCGTTGAAGACGAAGAAGACTTCGCAATCGGTCTCGAACTGGTCGCGGATGAGCTTGGCGGCGCGGTCCGTCCACTCGTCGTCGCCATAAGCCGGGGCGTGTCCGTGGCGGGCTTCCTCAAGTGCGGCCCAAGCCTCAGGCGTGGACCCGGCGTAGTTGTCGCTGGCGAAGTGGCGTTTGATCATACAGTCAATAATCTAAGTGCCGACGATGCGCGGGAGGCAGTCGCGAATGCAAGGATGATGCGGCGCGGGCGTGATGTGATCGCCGTTCTTCACGGCGGCAGCGATGCCAGTAAAGCGGGGCGCGTGGACGGGATGCGGTGGATGGCGCGGCCTAGGGAAAGGATGGCGCTGATTTCTGGATGCTCGATCCCGAGAAAGCGGACGAGTTCCTTTTCAAAGTGCAGCATCGCCCGACGAGATGCAGGCGTGGAGTCGAGATGCGCGAACGCACGCTGGAGCAGGTCGAATAGCTCATGCGCGGGCTGCTCGGGCTCCGTCGCATACTCCATGAGCTCGACGAAGTAGGAGCCCAGCGCGACCCTCGGGAAATCTGTGCGCATGTTTTCGCGAGGTTCGATGAGGATGGCTTCTCGCAGCGTGTGGATCTCGCTCTTCGCGCTCCGCACAAATGCGATCTCACACTCGAAGAACAAGTCGAGCGTGCCTGCAAATTTGCTCTTCGGGCGGAGGGCTCCTTTTACAACGGTCTTCAGTCGTCCGTGCAGGCTGGAAAACCACGTCACGATGAGGCTCGTGTCGCTGAATCGGGTCTTACGAAGTAGAATCGCAGGCGTGGTTTCCACAGTGCTCGGTTTATGTCATCACGGACGGGTGATGAGCGTCTCCGCGAACAGCGAAAAGCCGAGCGCAGAGGCCACTGCGACCGCCTCCGTACTGGAGGAAAGACACGCGAATTGTGCGATACGTTTGCGCGCCACCGCGCCACGGGAAGCGGCCTGCACGGCGAGCTGCGCAAATTTCCTCCCGCGAAAATCCGGATGCGTCGCCACGCCGAGATGTGCGACCCGGTGGGGCCACGCATCGTAACCGGCGACTGCTGCCAGCACGCCGTCCGAGAACACGCCCCACAACTGCCGCCCGAACGTATCGAGCCCGCTCATTTCCCGCTCCGCACGCGACAGCGTCATGGCGAAATCGGCGTAGGTTTTTAGATCGCTCGCGGCGAGCCCACGGACGATCGCCTGCTTGCGAGAAGCGGGCTGCTGCGCCCATGCTTGCGGCACCGCATCGAGGTACGCGTAACGCGTCGGCCCGGTCACCGTGCCGCTCAATTCCGGAAACACGGAACGCCACATCGCGGGCGAACAAAAGTCCGTTTTGAGCTCTCTTGGAAGACTCCGGCCCAAGCGCTCAATATTGGCATCCGCAGTAGCGATCCGCACATCGTCGCCTCGTCGGAAAACGAGAACACCCGAAAGCGCCGGTCGAATCGAAATTCGCACGCCGGAAACGGAGATGAGAAGCTCCGGCACCGACAAGCCCATTTCCGCCGCCCAGAACGCCAGTACACCCTCGCGGCTTCGTTGTTTCAACGGTTCCGGGCTGCGAGTTTCCTGCGCCATTCTAGGCATTCGATTTCAAGACCCCGACGATAATTTCGTCGCTCGTCAGGCCTTCGGCTTCACCCTCGAAATTCAGAATCACGCGATGCCGGAGGGCGGGGGCCGCAGCTTTGATAATGTCCGCCTTGGCGACGTGGACGCGCTCATCAAGCAACGCATAAATCTTCGCGGCAAGTGTGAGCGCCTGCGCACCGCGGGGGCTCGCGCCGTAGCGGACGAACTTCTTCACCATCGGCGTTGCGCCTGCCTGGTCGGGGTGTGTGGCCATCACGATCTTCACGGCGAAATCCTGCACTTCCCTCGCGATCGGGACCTGGCGGATGAGGTCGCGCAACGCGAGCAATTCGCCGGAATCGCCGAGCACCTTTTCCACCAGCGGCGTCTCGGCGCTCGTGGTGCGATCGAGGATCGTGTGCAACTCCGCAGCGCTTGGGTAGAGGACTTTCAGTTTGAAAAGGAAGCGGTCCAACTGCGCTTCGGGCAGCGGGTAAGTTCCTTCCATTTCCAACGGATTCTGCGTGGCCAAAACAAGAAATGGCTGCGGCAGTGGATGCGACTGACCGCCCACCGTCACATGATGCTCCTGCATCGCCTCCAGCAGCGCGCTTTGCGTCTTGGGTGTGGCGCGATTGATCTCATCGGCCAGCAAGATGTTCGCAAAGACAGGGCCGCTGCGAAACCGGAAGGTCTTCCGCCCTTGCTCATCTTCGGTGATGATATTCGTCCCGACGATGTCCGCCGGCATAAGGTCCGGGGTAAATTGAATGCGGGAAAACGTGAGGTTCACCGCGCTCGCCAGCGTGCGCACGAGCATCGTTTTTCCGAGTCCCGGAACGCCTTCCAGCAGCACGTGTCCGCCGGCAAAAAATGCGACTAGAACGCCTTCGATGATGTCGGTTTGCCCGGCGATGAGCTTGCTCATTTCCTTGGCGATGCTCGCGAAGGTGGAGCGGAAGATACGGAGTTTTTCGTCGGCTGGCTGGGTCATGTGAGCCGCTACGTTGGATGATCACTTTGCCAACTTCCAGCCCTGACTACGGCAAACTCGAACAAATCCCTGCCGTTAAGTAGCTTTCCCGGCGACTTCGTGAATCGCTTTGCGCAAGTCTGAGCCGGTGACGGGTTTTCCCACAATCATGTCGATTCCCTCCGGCATCGTCCCCGCCGCCTTCATCTCTTCGCCAAATCCCGTGAGCAAAATCACCGCTGTCCCCGGACTGCGGCTCTTGATTTCCCGCGCGAGCTGCTCGCCGCTCATGCCGGGCATCGATTGATCGGTGATGACCATATCGAATCCGCCCGCCTCGAATTCCGCGAGCGCGGCGTTTCCATCGACTGCGGAAATCGGCGTGTGGCCATCCATGCGAAGGTGCTCGGAGAGGAGCTCGCAGATGATCTCCTGATCATCGACCACGAGAATCTTGAGCGAACGAATTTCCGCGCCCTTCTTCTCCTCCTCGGCGATCTCAGCCTCCACGTCGGTCGTCGGGAGCACGAGCGCGAACGTCGTCCCTTCGCCCAACTCACTCGTGATGTCGATGGTCCCGCCGTGTCGCTGGATGATACCGTATGCCACGGCGAGCCCGAGCCCCGTGCCGCGCTCCCCTTTGGTCGTGAAGAACGGCTCCAAACAGCGGTCGATTTGCTCGCGGCTCATTCCGGTGCCGGTGTCACAAACTTCGATTCGCAACACCCCGTCGGCCTCGCGAGTGCGAACGAGAATCGCACCGCCATCCGGCATGGCGTCGCACGCATTGAAAATAAGATTGGTCAGCACCTCTCGCAACTCGGGGCCGCACCCGAGGACACGACTCGTGGACTGTAGATCGGTGCTTACCGCGATCGTCACGCCGGATGCTTGCGCACGCACTTTCCACTTAGGGGCGGTGAAAGCGACCGCTTGCTCGCAAAGGAGATTCGGGTCGAGCGAGACACGGACCTCGTCCTCCGCAGCCGGGCGATAGAACTCCTTCAGGCGACCGACCACATGGGTCGCATCCTGAGCGGCCGCCACAACGTGAGTCACGTAGCCTCGTTCCTTGCAGTCGGGCGCATTGTTTTGAAACCACGGCAACAGCAACTCGCCGTAGCCGAGGATCATCGTCAGCGCGTTATTGAAATCGTGCGCGATGCCGCCCGCCATCATTCCCAATGCGCTGAGCCGCTCCTGCTTCACCACGCCCTCCTGCGCATTCCGGAGCTTTTCGAGCGCATCTTCCAGCTCCTGCGTTCGCTGCTTCACCGTCTCGTCCAGACGGAGATTGAGAAAGCGGTTCTCGAGAAGGTTGCGGATGCGAAGCTGCACCTCCGTCGTATCGAGCGGCTTGGTGATGAAATCGCTCGCGCCTAGGCGGAGCGCCTTCCTCCGAGTCTCGGGTGATACGTCCGCAGTGAGGACAATGATCGGGAGAAAATTACTCTCATCGACCAGTTGCCGGATCTGAGAAATGACCTGATAGCCGTCGAGATGCGGCATGTGCAAATCGGTGAGAATGAGGTCCGGCTGAAACTCTGCGAACAGCGGGACCGCCTCGCGCGGGTCCGTCGTGCAGCGCCACTCGACGCCACCAAACAGCTCCAACACCCGCTCAAGGAGGCGGACGTTGGACGGCTCGTCATCGATGACGAGTATTTTGGCGAGCGGCGGTTTTTCAATCATGGGCTGCGCCGAACGTATCAGGATACGTTCGACACGTGAGTAAAAAGCATTTGATATGCCTTTGAAATGCCGATTTTAACGACAACACCGAGCCCGGCACCCGCGCCGGGAAAGGGTGCGGGGGTGAAGCGCCTGTTTGGGGCCATCGCCGGACGATACGATTTTGCGAACCATTTGCTCAGCGGAGGGATGGATTTCCTTTGGCGTCGTCGGGCCGCCGCCTTGGTGAAAGCGGAAAAGCCCGCGCGGATTCTCGACGTGGCGACCGGCAGCGGCGACATCGCGCTCGCGCTTCAAAAGGCGTGTCCCGACGCCACCATCATCGCCACCGATTTTTGCCAGCCCATGCTCGACCAGGCGAAACTCAAAGGAGTGAAAAACATCGTCCTCGCCGACGCCCTTGCCCTCCCGTTCCCTACCGCTGAATTCGATGTGCTGACAGTCGCCTTCGGCCTTCGCAACATGGAAGACTGGTCCCGAGCGCTCGGCGAAATGGCCCGCGTCATTCGCCCCGGCGGGCTGCTGCTCGTGCTCGATTTTTCCGTTCCGCCGCAACCTCTCAGGACGTTTTATCGTTTCTATCTTCACCGCATCATGCCGCGCCTCGCATCGCTGGTGACGGGCGAGAAATCCGCATACGACTACCTCGCCGACTCGATCGAAACATTCCCGTGCGGAGCGGCGATGACCACGCTCATCGAGAGCTGCGGCTTCACCAGCGCGAAATGCGAGCCGCTCACCGGCGGCATCGTGTCGCTTTACACAGCGCGCCGGGTTTAGTGCGCGGCTGGGAGTGGGGGGAATGACGAATGACGAATGACGAATGACGAAGTCGCAAGCGTGGGCGGGCGGGATTTGGGTTGGTGTTCGCGATACTGCGTTCATGGGGGGATGGGAGAGGGACGGTGCCATTTCATGAACCGGCTCCGATTGTGTTTGGTTAGCTCCAATGGATCGATATGGAGCGGGGAATCTTGCATTTTTCTCTTGCTCGGCCAGACGCGGCACTTTCGCAGAGGAGCATGAGCAAAAGGTAAGAAGCGAACCTTTTAGCGGGAGGGCTCCCATTAGCCCCCGGTTAATGGGGTGGTAGCGCTAACGGGATTCGAACCCGTGTACCAGCCTTGAGAGGGCTGTGTCCTAGGCCTCTAGACGATAGCGCCGTTTAATGGGGTGCGGACGCTAGGGGCTTGGTTTCGATTCGGCAATGGGAAACTTCACCTCTTTTTCATCGGCCAATTGCGGGGGCTGTTTCGCGAGGTAGTAGTCGCGACGGCGGATAACATCGTCCACGAAGCTGCGGGTGGGGGCATCGTTGATGGCTTTCATCATGTCTCCTGCGGTGCCGGTGGGGCCGGCCCATGCGACGACGGCGTCGTGGCCGGAGGCGTATTCGGCGAGGGCGAAGGGGAGTGGATCGTCGCGGTCTTGCCAGCGGTCGAGGACGCGGCGGAGGTACCAGCAGCCGGCGCGGAGGCAGGTGTCGGGATTAAAAAGATCGGCCTGCATGAATGTCGGGGCGTGCGTGGCAGCGGCCCAGTCCATGCCGATGCCTTCGCCGAGCTGCATGAGGCCGCGCTCGTGGGAGGGGCCGACTTTTTGGGGAGAAAAGCTGCTGGCACGCCAGACGATCGATTTGACGACGGCGGGGTCGAGGTGCTCGCGTTGTGCTGCGGTGGCGATGACTTCGTTGAAGCGATTGTGCCGCCCGAATGCGAGCCATGTGCTGAGGCGATAGCCGGGGTCGGGGTCGCGCAGGAGGACGATCATCGCGGCGGCGTCGGCGGCGAGGAAGAGGACGAGTGCGAAGTTGCGGACGTTTCGGTTCAAGCGAAGACTTCGGAGATTGGGTTGCCGTCGCTGAGGAATGCGAGCCGTCCGTCGGCTTTGATGACCTCGGTGTGAGGGTCGATGCCGAGTGCGGCGAAAATGGTGGCGGCGATGTCGTCGGGCCGCACGGGGTCGCTGGCGGGGTAGCTGCCGGTTTTGTCGCTGGAGCCGTGGACGTAGCCGCGCTTTATGCCGCCGCCTGCGAGGAGGACTGTGTAGCAGAAGGGCCAGTGGTCGCGGCTGACGTTGGCGTTGATGCTCGGGGTGCGGCCAAATTCGCCCATCCAGACGACGAGTGTTTCGTCGAGCATTCCGCGGTCTTCGAGGTCGTTGAGGAGCGTGGGGAGTGTTTGTTCGGTGATGGGGAGGTGCCATTTTTCCACGATGGGGAACATGCGCGTTTTGTTGAATCCGTGCGTGTCCCAGCCGCCGCTGTCGGTCTTTTGTCCGCCGATGGTGTCCGAGAAATAGACGGTGGTAAACTTGGTGCCCGCTTCGACGAGACGGCGTGCGAGGAGGCAGCTCTGGCCGTATGTCGTGCGCCCGTAAGCTTCGCGCACTTTGTCGGATTCGTTGGCGATATTGAAGGCGTCGCGGAGGCGCGGCGATTGGAGCATCGACATGGCTTTTTCGTAGTAGCCGTCCATGCCGCGAGCGGCGGCGGAGATGTCCATGAGCCGGGCATGTTGGTCCACGAGTTGTTGGAGTTCGCGCCGCGCCTGCATCCGCTCGATCGGGATGTCGGCTGGCAGGCTGAGTTCGGGGAGTGCGAAGCTTTTGGAATTTGGGTCCTGCAAAATGAGGAGCGGATCGTGACGCCGGCCTAGGAAACTTGCGTGCTGCCCCGGAGTCGCGGAGCCGTCTGAGATGGTGAAAGGGAACGAAGCCGCAGTGGGCATCTCTTTTCCACCGGGCGCGAAACGGTCCACGACGCTGGCAAAACCGGGGAACAAATCGAGCGAGTCGCGCAACCGCTGGTCGTCGGTCGCGGGAGCGTGTCCCGTGAGCGCGTAGTATCCGGCGGAGTTGTGATTATTCATCGTGTGATGCACGGAGCGGATGAGCGTCACTTTGTTCATCACCTTTGCGGTGAGCGGGAGTTTTTCGGAAACTTGGATGCCGTCGGCGCTAGAGCTGATGGGCTTGTAGGGGCTGCGGATGCCTTCGGAGGCATCGGGCTTCATGTCGAACATATCGAGGTGCGAGGGGCCGCCCCACTGAAAAAGAAAGATGACTGATTTCGCCCGCGCCTTGAGTTTTTGAGGGAGGGTTTCTGCGCGCAATAGATCGGGGACTGCGAAGCCGAGCAGCCCGAGCCCGCCGGCTTTTATGGCGTTGCGACGGGTCAGGATAGAGCGGTAGTTCGGGCACGCGAAGTGGGACATCTCTCGCAGTGAATCGCGGGACGGCGAGAACGTTAGGCCCTGCGGAATCCTCGGGCATCGTGCGCGCTGCGGCGGTTGCGACGAATTTTTTGATGAGGACAAACAACTTCCCGTATTCGGGATTGTCGCGGCCGAAACAACTGACTATTTCACCCACGCACTTTCACCATGAAAACATCCATCGCACTTCTCGCTGCATTCACCCTGACCACCACCCTGTTCGCCCAAGAGGCAAAACCGCTGAAGGTTCTGCTCATCACTGGCGGTTGCTGCCATGATTACGGTAAGCAAAAGGACATTCTGAAGAAAGGCATCGAAGAGCGCATTAATGCGAAGGTTACACAGATCCATACCGACGATTCTGGAACTTC
This sequence comes from Verrucomicrobiaceae bacterium, assembly GCA_043728745.1. Taxonomy (GTDB): domain Bacteria; phylum Verrucomicrobiota; class Verrucomicrobiia; order Chthoniobacterales; family Chthoniobacteraceae; genus SXWH01. The sequence continues at coordinate 11,741 of JAYTMG010000462.1, read as the reverse complement.
GCCGCTGCCGCTTGGTATTTTGGCGGACCCGAAATACGGCACAAAATGGGACGTGGTGATACATGACGAATGCGCAGCCGATATTAAAGACGTCGAAATCGTCAAAGCCGTCTTGAAGCCGCACATGGACGGCATCCCCGGCGTGAACCTGCACTGCGCGATGCACAGTTATCGCGTGGGCAACCCGAATCAAACGCAGGCTGCGGGCACGCCCGAGGCGCTGTGGTTCGACTATCTCGGCCTCCAGTCGAGCGGTCACGGCCCGCAGGAGCCCATCACGATTAGTTACACTGCGAAGGAAAGCCCGATTTCGAAGGGCTTGGATAATTGGACGACCATGAAAGAGGAGCTGTATAACAATATCCAAATCACCACCGGCAAGGAGCTGGCGAAAGGCGCGCAGACCGTGAAGCGGAAGAAGAAAGAAGCGGACGGCACGGAAGTGGAATCGTCGAACACCGTCGAGGCCGTTGTCGCGTGGACGAACCTTTACCAAGGCAAAACGCGCGTGTTTTCGACGACCATCGGACACAACAATGCCACGGTGGAAGATGCCCGCTATCTTGACCTCGTGACCCGCGGTTTGCTGTGGGCCACCGGCAAGCTCGGTGAAGACGGCACAGTCGCCGCAGGTTACTCCAAGAAGTAAACCGCAGCCCATTTAACCAGCCGCGCCCGATGCCCATCGCGAATCCGAAGTTCAAGCTCCAAATCCCGCCCGGCTTTAAGCCTGCGCAAGGTCTGGAGAAGCTTGAGCATCGCCAGATCACAGCCGAGGAATACAAGAAGAAACTCAAGCAGGCGCAGCTCGAGCTTCTCGGCTGGCAGCGGAAGATCGCGGAGACGAAAGGCACCGTCGTCATCGTCATGGAAGGGCCGGACGCGGCGGGGAAGGGCGGCGCAATTAAACGAATCGTCGAGAAGCTCGATCCGCGATTGCTCAAGGTCCACTCGATCGTAAAACCATCCGCCGATGAAAACCAGCGGCACTACCTCTGGCGATTTTGGACGAAGCTGGCACCTTACGGGCAGGTCGTGATTTTCGATCGCTCGTGGTACGGCCGCGTGCTCGTGGAGCGGGTGGAAAAGTTCTGCGAAGAGGCGGACTGGAAGCGGGCCTACCGCGAGATCAACGAGTTCGAGCGGCAGCTCATGGACGACGGCGCACTGCTGGTGAAGCTGTTCCTTTTCATCTCCAAGGATGAGCAATTGAAGCGCTTCAAAGCCCGCGAAGCCGACCCTTACAAGCATTGGAAAATCTCGGACGAAGACTGGCGCAATCGTCGGCACTGGAAGGAAAATGTGGCCGCCGCCGAGGACATGATCGCCCGCACATCGACCGAGCGCGCGCCCTGGCACATTATTGGAGCGAATTACAAATGGCACACGCGAGTGAAAGCAATCGAGGCTGTCCTGGAAACCATCGGCAAAGGGCCGCTTCGGGATTCCGTGCTATGAGATATCGCTGGATCCCAATCGCCGCAGCGTTGCTCATCGTCGGCTGCGACAAGAAGACCGACACGACCAAAGACAAAGTCGAGACGGGTGAGCGGCAGGCAAAGCTCGGAGAGTTTAAAGGGGCTATCCGCAGCTACGAAGCGGCGCTGGACGGCACGGCGAAGACCGCAGAACTCCACTACCGCATTGCCCTCATTTACGACGACAAACTGAAGGATGCGCTCGACGCCATCCATCACTATGATCGCTACCTCGAACTTGCGCCCTCCGGCGTGCATGTTTCGGACTCCAAGACTGCGCGAAAGAAATGCCTCGGCGACTTGCAGATGGAGATGAATAAGGAGGGGTTCATGCCACAAAGTCAGGCATCGAAACTTCGTAACGAGAATGAGAATCTGATCGCCGAGAAGAATCATTACATCAGCCTGCTGAACGAGCATAAAATACCGTTCAAGCAGCTCCCTCCCAAGACGACCAAAACTCCGGAGCAACTCGCTAAAGCTTCGCTCCCGCCGGGCACTCGGGAATACAAGGTGAAGCCGGGTGACACGCTGGCATCCATCGCCTTTACCGTTTACAAAGACCGTGGCCTGTCGGGGCACATCAAGGATGCCAATCAGGTGTTGCTCAAAGGGAAAGACATCCTGCATCCGGGGCAGGTCCTGATCATTCCGGATCGCCCGAGGCGATAGCGGTTCTCCCGGCGGGAACGGATTGGCTATTCTTGAAATAACCGATGATGAATCCGCCGCTCATCTGCGCTGCGAGAAATCCGGGTTAAATTCGTTCGATTTCTGCCCGTCTGCGGCTTTTCTTTGCAGTTTGCGCACTTTTTTCTTCACGTCCGCGCGCTGTTGAGCATCTTCCGCTCGCACATGCGCGCAGTCCTTGCTCTCGAAGATGGTCGGTTTTTTCTCGGTGAATCCTTTGGTGCCTCAGGCACAAAGGTCGGCGAGGCTTGTTTTAATACCTCGATGTCGGGTTATCAGGAGGTTCTTACCGATCCTTCTTACCGCGGCCAGATCGTCGCGATGACTGCGCCGCAGATTGGGAATTATGGCGTGAACTTGCTCGACGATGAGAGCAGCGCCGTCCATGTCCGCGGGTTTGTCATTGAGGAACTTTCGCCTGTCGCCAGCAATTGGCGCGCGACCGGCGACCTCGACGGCTATTTGAAAAAATGGGGCATTCCCGGCATTCAGGGGATCGACACTCGCGCGCTGACCAAGCATCTGCGCTCGCGCGGGGCGATGCAGTCGTGCATCAGCAGCGAGCTGACGCCCGAGCAGGCCGTCGAGCGCGCCAAGGCCGCGCCACCGATGGCGGGCAGCGATTTTGTGAAGGAAGTTACGCCTGCTGCGGCGTTCGATTGGGACCCGGAGGATAAGGAATCCGCCGAGTGGACCATCGTCAAAGGCGACGGCTCGGGCACCGAGATTCGCGAAGGGAACGAAGTGTTCCGCAAGCTGCCGCCGACGCGCTTTGACATCGTCGCGTATGATTTTGGGATGAAGAAAAACATCCTCCGACGGCTGCGTCAGGAAGGCTTCCGCGTCCGCGTGGTGCCTGCGGATTTTCCCGCAGAGGAAGTGCTCGCGCTGAAGCCGGACGGGGTTTTCCTCAGCAACGGCCCCGGCGATCCCGGTGCGTTGACTTACGTGCATTCCAACATCCGCAAACTCATGGGCCGGACGCCGATTTTCGGAATCTGTCTCGGGCACCAAATGCTCGGCTACGCAGTGGGCGGCAAGACGTTTAAACTGAAGTTCGGACACCGCGGCGGCAACCAGCCGGTGCAGGATTTGCGCACGGGAAAAGTGGCCATCACTTCGCAAAACCACGGCTTCGCGGTGGATGCGGAATCTCTCCCGAGCGACGTCGAAGTGACGCACATTAACCTCAACGATCAGACCGTCGAGGGCCTTGCACACAAGTCGCTGCCGATTTTCAGCGTGCAATATCACCCCGAGGCCGCGCCCGGCCCGAACGATGCGACTTACTTCTTCAAGCAGTTCGCCGACCTCATCGCGAAGACCAAGTAACCACGCATTCACGAAGTTCCGCCTTTCCTAAAACACTCGCACCCGTTTATCTCACCAGCCATGCCGAAGCTTCAAATCACACTCCCGGACGGAACCAACCTCGATCAAGAACTCACCGACGATCTTATTTCGGTCGGGCGGATCGTGGACAACATGATCCAGATCGAAGACGCCAGCGTCTCCAGCCATCACGCGCAGCTCGCGATTGGCGAGACCGGCGACTACATTCTCGAGGACCTCGGTTCCACGAACGGCACGCGTCTGAACGGCAAACAGGTGAACGAAGGCGAGAAGCACAAATTGCAGAATGGCGACAAGGTCCGCTTCGGATCGATCGAGGCCACTTACGGCAGCGAAAATGCCGCAGAGGCCCGCGAAGAAATGCCCGAGGCAGTCGCGACCGCGCAGAAGGTTGCATCGAAAAGCGTCAAGCCATCGAACTTCCAGAACGCGTCGCCTTTCCAGAAGAAGTCCAAAAAGAAAGATCCAATCGCGATGGCGGTTTGGGCCTTCGCTGCGCTGGGGCTCCTCGCTTTGATCGGTGCGACCGTGATGGCTTTAGGCGTCCGCGCGCAATAAGTCGTAAACTTTCGCGATTCCGCGTTTCCAAAAACGGCGGGTTCCTGTCAGTGATTTAGCGTCATGCCATCCACTGCAACCGCATCCCGACCGCCTATGGTCCCGCACCACACAATGGTGCGTGCCATTGGTCGTGGCAGTTATGGCGAGATTTGGCTCGCACGCTCACTCACCGGCGCATGGCGAGCGGTCAAAATCGTGGACCGTCGGCGCTTTGAAGACGAGCGATCGTTCGAGCGCGAGTTTGCCGGGATGGCCAGCTTTGAGCCGGTCTCCCGCGAGCATGAAGGCTTTGTTGATATTCTCCATGTGGGACGTAGCGACGATGACGCGTTTTTTTACTACGTCATGGAACTCGCGGACGACGTCGTTCCGCGCTCGCCTTTCGACCCGGAAGTTTACCAGCCGAAAACGCTGAAAAGCGAACTCGCCCGCGTGGGCCGGATGAGCGCCGATCAGGTCATCGCGCTCGGACTTTCGCTTACCGACGCACTCGCAGAGTTGCACGGACATGCGCTCGTCCATCGCGACATCAAGCCCGCGAACATCATCTTTTGTGGCGGTGCGCCGAAGGTCGCCGACATCGGGCTCGTCTCCGCGATGGGGCAGGCGTCGTTCGTCGGCACGGAAGGATACGTCCCGCCCGAGGGGCCGGGAAATGAGCAGTCCGACATCTACAGTCTCGGCAAAGTGCTCTATGAAATCGGCATGGGAAAAGACCGGATGCAGTTCCCCGAGATGAACACCGGCCTCGCGGATTTTCCCGACCGCGAACTGCTGCTGCGGCTAAACGACGTGCTCCTCCGCGCGTGCGCCCACTCACAGACGGAGCGCTACGCAACCGCCCGCGAGATGCACGAAGATCTCCTGCGGGCTCGCGATGGACGCCCGCTTGTAGGCCGCCCGCGCAACCGCCGCTGCTGGTTCATCGCGGCTGCACTCCTTGCCATCCTCAGTATGGTCGCCTACGCGCTCATGCCGGTGGGAAAAGGCAGCGTGTTCATCGAAGTCGAGCCACCCGAGGCGATGGTCGTGTTTCAGGATAAGCCACTGCATTCGCCCATCGACCTCAAGGACATCCCCGCCGGAGCACACCGAATCCGCATCGGCTCAAGCGAGTATGAGAACATCGACACCATTATCACAATCAAAGCCGATGAAGTCGCTCGCCCGCCAAAATTCATCCTGCAACGAGCACTGCGTTCGCTCTCCATCGAGTCCGAGCCAGCGGGTCTCGCGTTCGAATTAAAAGCCGGGGAAACGCTCATCCAGAGCGGCACCGCACCGGCCACCGTACCGCAGCTTCGCGTCGGCGAATACACGCTGAGCATGAGCCACGAAGGGCGCAACAAGACGCTCGCTGTGCAGCTTGAAAAAGAAGGCACCCCGCCCGCGAAGATCGTTTTTGGCTCGAAGAAATACCTCATCACCAGCGTCCCAAAAGGAGCAGAAATACTTTGCGACGGACGATTCATCGGCACGGCAAATTGCGAAGTCGATCTCCCGGAAGGCCCGCACAATCTGGTCGCACGATACAAGACTTGGCCCGACGACGTGCGTCCGATCAAAGCAGAGCCCGGCGGCGAACCCGGCGCCATAGCATTCGCATTCCTGCCGGGCAGCGTGAAGCTTGCCAGCAGCCCGAAAGGCGCAATCGTTTATAAAGACGGAGTCCGATTTGGCAGCGCGCCCGGCCAGATCGACAATCTTGAGCCCGGAGAAATCACGCTCGTTTTCAAGCTCGCGTCTTACACGGATGTCGCCGTTCCCGTCAACGTGCGCCCAGGCGGGATCGCGATTGCCGAGGGTGAGTTCGACAAGCGGCCCGGCCCGCGGAGTGGTGCGCCGTGGACGAATGGGCTCGGGATGAAATTCGTCCCCGTCGGCGAACTCCTCGTCGCAATCTGGCCCACGCGAGTGGCCGATTACAGCGCTTACGAAATCGCAGCGGGCGTCCCGGCGCGACTCGCCGATTTCACGCAGACGCCCGACCATCCCGTGATCAACGTCAACTCCGACGACGCCCGCGAATTTTGCAAATGGCTCACGGCGAGCGAGCGCAAAGCCGGACGCCTCGACGAGAAACAAACCTACCGCCTGCCCACCGACGCCGAGTGGAGCGCCGTCGTCGGCATCCCAGACGAAGGCGGCAACACGCCCGAGCAACGCGATGGGAAATACCGCCAGTATCTATGGGGCAACGCTTGGCCGCCGCCCGCGAACTCCGGCAACTTCGCGGATGCTTCGACCAAGAAGAATGCAGGTATTCCCGGCTATCTCGATGGCTGGCAGCAGACCTCGCCCGTGGGGAGTTTCCCTGCTACGGCGAGCGGACTTTTCGACATGACTGGCAACGTCTGGCAATGGGTCGCAGACAGCTATCGCGGCCCGCAGGCGCGCAAAACTTGGGGCGTCCTTCGCGGTGGTTCGTGGGGCACTTCGCAGCAAAATGAATTGCAGCTCGGCTACCGCGATGTCGTGGACCCGAAGGAGCGCGACCCGCTGTTCGGCTTTCGCTGCGTCATCGAGATGGGGAACTAAAAAATGCGCATCATCGCCATCGACCCATCGCTCCGCTGCACGGGGTTCGCAGTACTCGAAAAAATTGCGGGCAAAGTTCGTGCGCTGGAATGGGGGACCGTGAAAAACAAACAGACGCTTCTGCCTAGCGAATGCCTCGTCGCCATCCGCGCGCGCATCGCCGACATCATCGCGCGGCACAAGCCCGAGTGCGTCGCGTTTGAAGGCGTCATCTTCGTCCAGAGCCACAAGACCGCCATCACGCTCGGCGCAGCGCGCGGTGCCGCGCTCGTCACCGCAGCGGAAAGCGGACTCCCGATTTACGAATACGCGCCGCGTCGCGTGAAGCAAAGCGTCGTCGGTCGCGGCGGTGCGCAGAAGGATCAAGTCGGCTTCATGGTGCGCGTGCTCCTTGGTCTCACCGAGACGCCAGAGCCCGACGCAGCAGACGCGCTCGCAGTCGGACTCACCCATTTTCAAGCATGGGAAACCGCCAAAATGGGCGCGGGCCAGCTCGTGCGGATTTAATCGACCACTGCATCCGCTTTTGGAACAACACAGAATATGCCGACCTTCATCCACGACGACTTCCTCCTCCAGACCCGCACCGCCCGCCGTCTCTACCACGAGTATGCGAAGCCGGAGCCGATCCTCGACTATCATTGTCACCTCCCGCCCAAGGACATCGCCGAGAACCGGTGCTTTGCGAACCTCTTCGAAATCTGGCTGGAGGGCGACCACTACAAATGGCGGGCAATGCGCTGGAACGGAGTGCCCGAGCGCTTCATCACCGGCGACGCCACACCGTTTGAGAAATTCCAGGCATGGGCATCCACAGTGCCGCACACACTTCGCAACCCGCTCTTTCATTGGACGCACCTAGAGCTGAGCCGCTATTTCGGCATCACCGAACTGCTCAACGCCGACTCCGCGCAACGCATCTGGGATCAGGCAAACGAACAGCTCCCCGGACTTTCCACGCAGAGCATCCTCGGGAAATTCCGCGTCACCAACGTCTGCACCACCGACGATCCAGCCGACGATCTCTCGCATCACATCGCCCTCGCGAAAGCCGGCATCGCCACCAAAGTGCTGCCCACATTCCGCCCGGATAAAGCGCTCGCCGTTCACCAGCCCGGTGTGTTCAACGGGTGGGTCACAAAGCTCGCCGAGATCAATGGACGCGAGATTCGCAACGTCGAGTCGCTCCTCGAAGCCATCAAAAGCCGCCGGGATTTCTTCCATAGCATCGGCTGCCGCTTGTCCGACCACGGCCCCGATCGCATTCACTGCGAGCCCTGCACCGAGCGCGAAGCCCGCGCCATTTTTAACGCCGTGCAATTTGGCCGCGCCGCATCGCCCGGCGAGCACGCGGGCTGGTCCGCGTTCATCATGCTCTTCCTCGGCAAACTCTACGCCGAGAGCGGTTGGACCATGCAGCTCCACCTCGGCGCGCTGCGCAACAACAACACCCGCCTTCTCCGCACACTCGGCCCGGACACAGGGTTCGACTCCATCGGCGACAACACGCACGCCTCCATGCTCGCCGGTTTCCTTGATCAGCTCGACGACGAAAGCGCACTCCCCCGCACGATCCTCTACAACCTCAACCCCGCCGACAACTACGCCTTCACCGCAATGGCCGGCAACTTTCAGGACGGCACCGTGGCGGCCAAAGTGCAGATCGGTTCCGGATGGTGGTTCCTCGATCAAAAAGAAGGCATGGAATGGCAGCTCAACGCGCTCTCAAATCTCGGCCTCCTCTCCCGCTTTATCGGCATGGTCACCGACTCGCGCTCATTCATGTCCTACCCGCGCCACGAGTACTTCCGCCGCGTGCTGTGCAACCTCCTCGGCAGCGACATCGAGTCCGGCGAACTCCCCGACGACGAAGCACTCATCGCCCCCATGATCCGCAACATTTGCCACGGCAACGCGAAAGAATATTTGCGCCTGTAAAATCGAAGCGCGATAGCCGCGAGGCTTTGGAATTGGCGATGGCGGGCTAATACCGTCTTCCGAAATACGCCCCACAGCGGCGGATGATGATGCCCCGCCTCGCCCGTCTGCACAAAAAGGATGCGCCCTGCGAATTGGTCCACCACCGCCTGCATCCGCGCCGGGTCCCACCACTTTCGCCGTGAAATCCCGCCTGCAAGGCGGCAGCCGGAGCTGCGTGCGGATAAACCCCGCTCCATACGCCCCGCCAGCGCCGCGAGCGACGGACGCCAGTCGGTGAGCGGGATAAAGCGGCGGCTCAATTTCACGAGCACATCCGCCCCCAGCCCCCGCGCCCAATCCAGCCCGCGCGCAAACGCCGACAAATCCCCCTTGCAAGGCGGCAGCCGGAGGGGCGTGCGGATAAACCCCGCCCCATACGACCCGCAAAGCGCCTGCAAAATTTCCGCCGCCGGGCTCGCATCATCATGCACCAGCAGCGGCACCTCGGGATAAAGCCGGCGGCGTGCTTCGAGTTGGAGATGGATGTATGCGGTCGAGGCGAACGTGCCGATGACGAGGGCGAAGGGCGGTGACTGGAGAGGCGAGCGAGTCATGGGGAAAGGGCGCGGTTAGTCCCACACATACCGTTCATCGAATTCGATTTTGTAGCGTTTCAATAGCGAGCGAAGTTCCGCCTGAAACGAAACCTTCCGATGACGCTCCTCCTGCTTGGCGACATAGGCGTGCGCCGCATCGATCTGCGACATGCCGAGCGAAAACGCCCCATAGCCGCCCTGCCACGCGAAGTCTCGCAGCTCGGGAGACTTCTTCTTTATCCAGATCGAAGAACTGCGCTTCAGTTCCTTCACGACACCGGCCAAGGCCTCGGTCCGGGAGAGAGCAAAAAGCAGATGCACATGATCCTCCACGCCGCCGATGATGACGGGCTGGCAGTCGAGATTCGTGAGGATGCCGCCAAGGTAGCCATGCAGTTCCTCCCGCAGCGGTTTATCTTGGAGGAAAGGGCGGCGTTCTTTCGTGGAGAAGACGAGATGGACAATGATCTTGGAGAGCGATTGCGACATGGTGTGTTTGTTTGCCGTTGATGCGGTGATGATTCAACCCCTTTCGGGGTAGATGGTCATTTTGGACAGTGTTCCCAAGGTAGATGCTCGTTCCTCGCATCAACCATTGGGCTGAGTGATGAAACGCCTTCGGCGTAACGCGGCGCGTCGATTCGCACCGCAACGCGGTTCATGCACCGCAGCAAATGGATGCGGGCGCAATTCGCGCATCGCGAATCGCGGATTTACGCCGAAGGCGTTGCATATATCAGCCCAACGGTTGCGAGGAACGAGCTACCTTGGGTCATCGCCCCCCACGCGGCATTTACCCCGCAGGGGTTTCATCCGTGGCGGGCGTTTTGATTCAACCCCTGCGGGGTAGATGGTCATTTCGGACGGTGGTCCCAAGGTAGATGCTCGTTCCTCGCATCAACCGTTGGGCTGAGTGATGAAACGCCTTCGGCGTAGCGCGGCACGTCGTTTCGCACCGGCACCATCGCCAGCACGGTGTTCCCAAGGCAACGTTCAGGTGCCGCCGGGACCCTCTTTCGGAGGTTTTCCATCTACGTCTGTCACCACTGGTATATAGTCGAATAGCATATCTGGGAAAAGCCTCCCTAGCCGTTTAGTTGCGGGGTTGTAACCGAGTTCCGCGGTCTCTAATATCAACTTAAGTTCTTCGCGAACCGGTTCTGTGAGGCAAGCAATCACTTCCTGAGTGAACGAGTCAATCGTAGCCTTCTCCATAGTCGCTGATTTGTAGTCGTCACTCCGAAGGTGCGCCGCGAAACAACGCTCGTAAAAGTCCTTCCATTCAGTAAACAGGGGAACAGTTCCATTAAAGTAAACCAATTCGTGCATATCTGCCTCAGGGTTTATATTTCCGTGTAATAGGTCGTTACGCGAATTAAATATCGTGTGAAGCGCTTTACATGTATCGGAGCCGTAGTCAATCGGCTTCGTAAATCCCATGCAGTATAAGTGAAGTGACTTAATTCGGATGTCAATTTGGGAGCGTTTGAAGCTATCGTAAAGCCGCTGATCATCTTTAATTTCGGGTTTACATAGTATATAAATCACGAGATTGACAAATGTTTCAGCAATTACCGGTAGCAGCATTCGGACGGAGCGACAAAGACCGAAAGCTTCATAACTCGCCTCGGCGATCGGCTGGAATGCCTTACCGAAACTCTCGGATTCTTCCGGAGTCTCGGGGTGTTTGGGCCTCTGCCGCGTCCCGTCTAACAGGGAACCGGCCCGTTCGAGCATTCCAGTCAAAGCTACATCCAGTCGATGATATGGGTTTGCGAAAACGCACCACTTTTCCAATCCCTCCCGAACCTTTTTCAAGGCGGGTCCATGATTACGGAAGTCGGCCAGCACAGCGGCTAGAAAATCCTCAAGCGGATTCTCAGAGAAGCACAATTCGCTAGGATACCAAATTTCGATTTTATAGCTTCCGGCCATAATCTCTATCCACAACTCGTCGACCTTGAGCGAGTAGTGCCAATGAAACATGTTGTTCGAATCATCCTTTCGAAACAAATTTTGGAAGCCATTCGGTGCCCCAAAGCGCGCATGCAAGTAAGAATACAAATCTACAGGTTTGATTCCGGATTTTAGCAGGAAGCGTCTCGTCTCTGATCTTTCACCTGACGGGCTAGGGTTAATGACCCTTTCAATCGACTTTAGAGCCGGTGGCGCCGTCAATTTGTGTAGGAGTTCTTTATATTTTTCCATGGAACGTAATTGCAGGCTGATGAGCCTGACATCTGTGATGTGGTTTAATTCTCACTCTTCGCACCACAGACGACTACCAACTAAAATAGTCGCACGTAGTCCACAAGCGCGAAAAGTCACTGACAGTGCCGGGTTAGAACTCCTCGTCCGACCGGAATGGCCTTCAAATGCTGGACGAGCTTTCACTGCTCGACGACGAATCCCCGCTGCTGGAACTCGTGCCGCTGCTGGAACTACTTCCACCGCCACCGCCGCCTCCACTCCCCCCGCTGCCGACTCCGGCGGCGGCGTCGTTGATGACTCGGGCTTCTTTGTAGTTTAGGTAGAGGGCGGGTTGGGTTTCGCGGAATTGGCGCATGAGTTTGTCCATGATGAGGTCGAGGCGCAGGTCGGCGGA
>JAYTMG010000461.1:0-2832 GCA_043728745.1 Verrucomicrobiaceae bacterium | reverse complement strand
GGAAAAGCTCCCACTTCCCCGCGCCATCATGACGGTCCACGCCGGGCAAGGGCCGGAGAATGGCTGGCAATTGATTCCGCTCGATGATCTCTCCACCGTTCCCGCGAAGACCAAAGTCGCCGTCCTTGTCGGGACCGACGACCACTTTGTCGGCACCCGCAGTTCGCGCAAAATTTGGGACGGCACAAAGCATGTCGCCGAAAGCCGCTTCATCACACTGCGGTCCGACTCCCACGGCTTGCCGCGTATTTCACCCGGACACCTCGCGCCGCTCGCTGCTGCGCCGTCGCTGGCCAATGCGCTCGATTGGTTCGGCTACTGGCGGCTTTTCGACGATCTATGCGCCGCAGCGTTTTCCGATCGCCCGTTTGATCCCTCGCCCGCGATGGGGAAATGGAGCGACGGTGCCGCAGTAAAACCGCTGCTGATCGAGCGTCGTTAGAGCCTACCGCTTCTTCCCCGTCGTCCGCCCTTTCGGGATCAGGTTTCCGTTCGCATCATAGCGGTCCACATTGATGAGCGTCGATTGCCCGCCGCGCGTTCCGTAGATGAAATTATTCGTGCCGGTCAGGTTCCCCTTCGCATCGTACACGACTTCCTGGATGATGTGGTCCGCGCCATCGAGCTTGTAGGTGCATTTCTGAAAGACCTGATTCTTCGCGTTGTAATAGATGCCCGACATCGGCTGTAGCCGGTCGTCAAGCTGGTAGAGGATCGTTTGATACGCGACCTTCGAGCCGGACGTGTAGAAGCGCTCGATCGAGCGGCGCTTCTCCGGGTTGATTTCCTTCGAGCTCCACGTCCCATCGGGAAACTCCCGATTCGAGACCTTGATGGCCGGGAGCGCAAAAGCGGTGCTGGCGAAAATGATGAGTGCGAGGATGGTTTTCATGCGGCGGCTTGATGTGAATTGAACTGCAAATCGTAGAGCCGCCGGTACTCCGGCGACCGCTCGTAAAGGTCGGCGTGTTTGCCCACGGCTTTGATGATACCGCGGTCCATCACAACAATCTGGTCCGCCTTCAAAATCGTAGAAAGCCGGTGCGCGATCGCGAGCACCGTGCGGCCTTTCGAGAGTGTCTCCAGCGCCTCCTGAATACGCCGCTCGCTCTCCGTATCGAGCGCGCTCGTCGCCTCATCGAGCAGGAGGATCGGCGCATCCTTCAGCAGCGCCCGCGCGATACTCAGTCGCTGCTGCTGCCCGCCGGAAAGATTGCAGCCTTTATCACCAATCACCGTCTGGTAGCCCTGCGGCTGGGCGAGGATGAAGTCATGTGCGTAGGCCATCTTTGTCGCTTGCTCGATTTCCTCCTCACTGGCCTCCAGTCTTCCGTAGCGGATGTTCTGGCCGATGGTGTCGTGGAAAAGGAAGACGTCCTGACTCACCGTCGCGACGTGCTCGCGGAGGGAGGCCTGCGTCACTGTCCGGAGGTCGAATCCATCCACCGAGACACTTCCCTGCTGCCCCTCGTAAAGACGCTGCAGCAACGCGAAAAGCGTGCTCTTTCCGCTCCCGCTCTCGCCCACAAATGCACACGTGCTGCCGGCTGGGATACGGAGATTGATTCCTTTCACTGCGGGCTCGCTCGTCCCAGCGTAAGTGAACGTAAGATTCTCAAAGCAAATCTCGCCACGCACTTTTCCCAGCGCGACCGCGCCCGCCGCGTCTTGGATTGCCGCCGGACTATCCAGCAGCTCGAAAATCTTCGTCGTCGAAGCCAGGCACTTTTGCATCATCAGGTGAATGCGACTGAGCGCCTTGAAGGACGGATAAATCAAGATCAGTGCGCCGACCAGTGCCAGCATGTCGCCGTTGGAAAGCGGCTTCCACCACGCGTAAAAAAGCGCCCCACTAATCCCCAACGACGCAACCGTCTCCACCGCCGGACCGGTAATCTCTATCGCCTTCCTCCACTTCATCACAAAGCGCAGCATCGCTTGATTTGCTGCGTTGAAACGATCCGCCTCGTAGTCCTCACGAGCGTGCGTCTTCACCACTCGGATGCCCCCAAAAGCCTCGTGCATCAGAACCATCATCTGTCCGGCCTGTTCCTCTTCGCGCGCGGCGCTCTTGCGCACTTTCTTGCTCACGATCAACACCGGCAACAGACAGATCGGGAACAGGAGAAGCGCAGCAACCGTGAACGCCGGATCGAACCACCACATCATCCCCACAGCGCTGATAATCGTCACCGGCTGCTTCACCACATCCGCCGCAATACTCGTCAGCGCCTGCTGTGCGATGCGCGTCTGCATGAACACCGTCTGCACCAAATCGCCCGCCTTCTGCTTGTTAAAAAACTCCATCGCCTGCCCCAGTGTGTGCCGGTAAACCTGCTGGCGAATATCGTCCAGCACGCGCTGGCTCACCCACAAAACACAGTAAGCATTCAAATAAGAAAACAGCCCGCGCACTGCCATGACTGCCGGGACCAGGAGACAAATCGCGAGCACCACATGTATCGGAGAACGGCCATCCGCAGTCGGTGCCGCCCACGCCTGAATTGCCTCCGGCAAATGCGCGATACTCTTCGCTTTTTCACCCGGCCCGCCAGTCAGGACGAGATCGCCCACATGCTTGAAAACAAACACCAGCGCGCCATTCGCTCCGGCAAAGCAAATGCCGAAAAAGATCCCCGCCCAAAACCGCCCCATGTAGGGCTTCATATAACCAAACAGACGTCCGTACGGGCCACGCGCCGCCCCTATAAAGTCGCGGAACGACATCTTCGACATGTCTTTTCGGGAAATGCGTTTGGCCATATTTGTCCGGCGAGTTAATCACGCCGCACCCAAATCGCCGAAATAATTCTTCGTTCTTTCAACGGAGTC
>JAYTMG010000460.1:0-1223 GCA_043728745.1 Verrucomicrobiaceae bacterium | reverse complement strand
CAACGACAACACCGGTTCGTTTCCAAATTTCAACTCCATCAACAGCGGCGCTCCGTTCGATGTCAGCGGCACCGTGTTTTCCCCGCAACTCAACGTGGACCAAGACCGCAGCCGCTTTCGCCTGCGCGCACGCGCCGGTGCGGAAGTCGATATGGGCGATGGACTCATCGCCGGAATGCGGATCGCCACAGGAAGTGATTCTTCGCCGGTCACGACGAACCAGACGCTCGGCGGGCAGTTCAGCAAATACTCGCTCTGGCTGGATCGCGCTTTTATCAAATACGAATCCGCCGGAGAGAAAGGCCACGTCTCCATCAGCGGCGGTCGCGTGGACAATCCGTTCATGTCGTCCGACATCATTTTCGACGAGGACCTCGGCTTCGACGGTCTCGCGTTTAATGCAAAATACAAACTGGGGAAATTCACGCCGTTCGTTACTCTGGGTGCGTTTCCGATTTTCAATACCGACCTCAACTTCGCTTCGAACCAGCCCGCGAAATTCGACAGCACGGACAAGTATCTTTACGGCGGACAAATCGGCACCGACGTAAAAGTCACCGAAAAACTCAACCTCAAGCTCGGCCTCGCGTACTACGACTTTGACGGCGCGCGCGGCGAGCAATCCACGCCATTCACCCCGCTCACCGCGAGCGACGCGGGCGACACCGACGGCACGCGGCCATCGTTCGCGCAGAAAGGAAACACCTACATTCCGCTGCGTCAGATCATCCCCAATGCGAACAACAACTTCGGCACGTCGAATCAGTTTCAATACTTCGGCCTCGCCACCGATTTCCGCCCGGTCGTGATTTCCGGAAAGCTCGAGTACAACGGCTTCGAGCCTTTCCAAGTCAGCATCCTCGGCGAATACATCCGCAATACGGGATTTGATCGCGACCGCCTGAATCTCCTCGGCGTGAACAACCGCGCAGGCGTGAGCACTGCTGGAACTCCCGGCGCATACAGCGGCGGCGACGTCGCGTGGATGATGGGTATCCGCGCTGGGACCGCAGCATTTGAAAAACGCGGCGACTGGCAGGTCGGCATGAACTACAAGCACATCGAGTCCGACGCAGTCATCGACGGGTTTACCGACTCCGACTTCGGCGGCGGCGGAACAAATATGAAAGGCTACTCGCTGTGGGGAACTTGGGCCGCCACGCCAAAAGCCACATTCGGAGTTCGCTGGGTGAGCGTCTCCGAAATCACCGGACCACCGCTCA
>JAYTMG010000459.1:0-1291 GCA_043728745.1 Verrucomicrobiaceae bacterium | reverse complement strand
AGCAGCGCGAGGCGCAGCAGTTTTTCAGAAAAGTTCGGCTGTGGAGCAGGGTGCATGGGCTGCCGGATGTAGGCGCACCGGCTCTCCTGCCGCAACCTTAAAGAAACAGTCACGGTTTTGTGAATCCGTGGCACGCGAATCGGCACAGCACTTACGCGTGATCGATGACTCCGTCAGGTTAGGAATTTCTCAGACCAGAACAGCAGGCGCGACTGGAGTTTGATTGTCGTCCGGCCCAAACTTCTGCGCATCAACCGAATTTCAAATCACGCGCTGGTTGCGAAGATTTGCCTGACCGCCTTTCTGATGGTGGCGGCTCGCGGCGAGCACGCGAGTGCTGCGGACGCGAAGGCCGGCGATGAGTTGTTCGCGGATGGTGCTCTCACCCATTTGCGGATCGAGGTGGCGGCGCCGGAAATGGAGATTCTGCGCGGCTACGTTTTTCGGCGGGAGGTGCAGCAGGAGGAACGCGAGTCCGCCCGATGCACCGTGCGGGAAGGCACGAATGCGTGGAGGGACGTGGCCATTCATCTCAAGGGAAGCCTCGGCAGCTTCCGTGGCGTCGATGAGACACCGTCATTCACCCTGAATTTTTCCAAACACATCTCGCGCCAGCGTTTTCATGGGCTGGAGAAAATTTCGCTCAACGCTTCCGTCCAGGACCTGACGCGGGTGAGCGAGAAGTTCTGTCGCGAGCTTTACACGCGGGGCGGAATTCCCGCGCCACGCGCCGGCCATGCCACGGCGGAGATGAACGAACGGCGGCTCGGGTTTTTTGTGCTGCTGGAAGGGTGGAACAAGCAGTTCATCGAGCGGCACTTTGCAGATGCGCGCGGGCCGCTCTACGAAGGACGGTTTTTCTCGGACATTGATCAGCCGCCCATCGTTGCCTATGGCCGGGCGAAGGGAGGTAACTTGGGCGTCGCGCAACTGCTGGCTGCGGCGCAAGAGCCAAACCCAACGAAACGAATGGCCCGGCTCGAAGCAGTGCTGGACATGGAGCGTTTTACGCGCCTGCTCGCGCTGGATATGCTGACGTGGAATAGCGACGGCTACGCCATGCACGTGAACAACTACCGCATCTTTCACGACCGCAAAAAAGAACGCCTCGTTTTTCTAGCGCACGGCTTGGATCAGATGTTCACGCTGCCGGATGCGCCGCTGCTGGCGGGCGGGGACGGCTCGGTGGCGTGGGCGTTGCTCTCGCTGCCCGAAGGGCGACGGCGTGTGCTCGAACAGATTCGCGAACTGCGCCACTCGCTGTTCCAGCCGGAGGCAATGCGGCGGCGCG
>JAYTMG010000458.1:0-1234 GCA_043728745.1 Verrucomicrobiaceae bacterium | reverse complement strand
ATCGTGTGGAGCGAAAGCGACGGGATGCCGGGCCTCATCGTCGATCGGTACGGCGACTATCTCGTGGTTCAGACGCTCACATTTGCCATGGACCAGCGGCGGGAGGAAATCGCCGGAGTCCTGCAAGAGCAACTGAGCCCAAAAGGAATCGTCGAGCGCAACGACGCGCCAATCCGCATCGCCGAGGGCCTTGAGCTTCGCACCGGAATGCTGCGCGGCGAGCCGCCAGTCCCCTTCCCTATTCTCGCGGCCGGGCTGGAGTTTGAAGTGGACCTTTTGCACGGACAAAAGACGGGATTTTACCTCGACCAGATCGCCGCCTACCCGCAAGTCGCCCGCCACGCTGCCGGACGACGCGTGCTCGATTGCTTCGCAAATCAGGGAGCCTTCGCGCTCGCTTGCGCCAAAGCCGGCGCGAAGAGCGCATGTGCGGTGGAAATCTCCGCCGACGCCTGCAACCAAATTCGCGGCAACGCGCAGCGCAACGGACTGACGATCGAAGTCGCAGAGCGCAACGCATTCGACTTCCTGAAGCTCGCCGACAACGCCAGCGGCAGCGATGGCGCGCGCTACGATCTCATCATTCTCGACCCGCCATCTTTTACGAAAAGCCGAGGCAAACTGGATGACGCCCTGCGCGGCTACAAAGAGATCCATCTCCGAGCGCTGAAGCTCCTCGCGCCGGATGGAATGCTTGCCACGTTCTGCTGCTCGCACCACGTCACACGGGAGCATCTGCTCGGCGTGATCAATGAAGCCGCCGTCGATGCAAGGCGCACGCTCCGTCAGCTCGAAACCTACTCGCAGTCGCCCGATCACCCAATCATCACCACGATGCCCGAAACGGAATACCTGAAAGGGTTTCTCTTCGAGCTGGCACCGGGGCGGTAGGCGTATCGGGGTTGTGATTGGTGATTTGTGAGAAGTGATTTGTCGCAAGCGAGTGGGCGAAGTTTCTCTCCGCTTGCGACAAATCACTAATCACCAATCACAAGCGCCTTCCCCCGCTGATTACTGAAAGCGAATCGACGCACTGCGCCCGTGCGCATCGAGTCCTTCGATTTTGCTGAATTGCTCGATCGCGCCGACGGATTTTTTCAACGATGCGCGGTCCAGTTTTACGATACTGGTCCTGCGCTGAAACATATCCGCCATCAGCCCTGGGAATGACTTGCCTGCGCCTCCGGTCGGCAGCGTGTGGCTCGGTCCGGCGACGAAATCGCCCGCGGCAACC
>JAYTMG010000457.1:0-1214 GCA_043728745.1 Verrucomicrobiaceae bacterium | reverse complement strand
CAGCGCGTGGGAAGAACTTGCCCGCGACGCACGCCACGGGCGCAACCTCGCCTACTTCACGAAGCTCAGTCAGAGCGAGACGAGCGAGCGGCGACTGCTCGGCTACGCGGTGCTGGCGAATGTGGCGTCGGGAAAAGTTTCCGAGCGCGGCGGGCGCGCTGAAGCAGTTAAGGCCGTGGAAGCGGCCTGGACTTCGCCCGAAGGCACGCTCGCGTTGCTGCAAGCGATCCAACGCCTCAAGCTCGACGGCTACGCGACGCAAGTGCGCGGCTACGTGAGTGACGCGCGCCCGGAAATTGCCAGCGCCGCGCAAGCCGCCGCCAAGACCCTCAAGCTCGATACCACGTCAGCCACCGTGCTGATTGAAAAGATGAAATACGAGAAGGTCATCGTCCTCGTCACGAAACAAAAGGGCGATGCGAAACTCGGTGCGGAGGTGTTCACCCGCATCGGCTGCGCGGCATGCCATACCATGAATGCGAACGAAGCGCCGAAAGGTCCGTTCCTCGGCGGCATCGGCACGCGCTACAGCCGCACCGAGTTGTGCGAATCCATTTTGAAACCGAACGCGAAAATCGCGCAGGGCTTCGAGACGCAATCATTCAAGACCAAGGATGACGAAGAGATGGAAGGCTTCGTCACGCGCGAAGGCGGCGATGACTTGGATGTGCGCAATGTGGCCGGCATCACCACCACGCTGGCGAAGAAGGACATCATCCGGCGCGCGCCCCGTGAGAAATCCATCATGCCCGAGGGACTCGCCGACAAAATCACGCCCGCTGAACTGGCTTCGCTGCTCGCCTATCTCGAAGCCTCGAAGGGGAAGTAACCGTGGGAACGCTTCCAATCGGGGACGATTGAAAGTGGCGGTCCAGGCTGGCGTCCCACGCTGGAGTTCAGCCTTCAGGCTGTCCGGGCGCGCGTTGGACAAGCTGAAGCTTGAACTCCAACGGGGGTGCCCGCCACTTTCAATCCACCCCTTCCAACCGGGCCGCTTCCGGTTAAGAATCCAGCCGCACAAGATCTTCTGCTCCTGCTCGTGAAAAGCGGGGTGTGCGTGAAATGAAAAGATGCGAATGGTCCTTCGGAGTCCCGCCCTTGTCCGGGGCGAGGGCGGGTCGTCCACAGTTGATCCTCAAAAAATTTCTCACGCCCTGCCTTCTGCTGGTGCTCTTGATGTCCGCCACCGCCGCCGAACCTGGCGTGCGCCGCAC
>JAYTMG010000456.1:0-3972 GCA_043728745.1 Verrucomicrobiaceae bacterium | reverse complement strand
CAAAACCGCGATGCCGCCGAAGTCGCGAGCATCGACGAGTTCGGCTGCGGAAACGTCGCCCACCGGCTTGCCCTTGAGACTGTCGGCGATGAGTTGGCGAGTGTCCGGCGGGAGTTTGGAAATGTTGCAAACGGTGCGGGAACGAGGCCCCTCTGGAGTGCGAAAAGATTCGCGGACGAGCCAGGTTTCGTAAACGGAGCCGTTTTTTGATTTGGATTTGATGATTTCAACAAACACTGGCGACTATGATACGGAAAAAGATGTTATCTGCAATGAAAAATCGCAATTAATTGAAAAACTTTACTGGCTACAATTATTGTAAGAAGCAAGCATTTATCAGGTGTTTCGCGGAATTCACGGGGAAGTCAGACTAGCAGCGGACGGGTTGGAAACCCGTCTTACTTTGCGCCCGTGCGCCGGAGTGTCGCGTGTTGATCGTTTCGGGAAAATACCGTGCACTCCACCGGCGCGTGAACTAAACTGCCGCGCTACATTCCCATGAGAAACCTTATCAAATTCGCCTTCGCATTTTTCTTCGCCGCTGCCGCGTCGCCGCTCACCGCGAGCGACATCAAAGTGATGAGCTACAATGTGCGATTTGGAACGGCGAAGGATGGGGAGAATCATTGGGACAAACGAAAAGACTTCCTCGCGGAGACCATCAAGGCCTTTGCGCCCGACTTGCTCGGCACGCAGGAAACGCTGGGCTTTCAGCGCGACTTTCTCGCGACGGCGCTGCCCGCGTTTGGGGTGATGGGCGCGGGCCGCGACGATGGCAAAGAGGCTGGCGAAATGATGGCGGTTTATTGGCGGAAGGACCGGTTTGAAAAAGAGGACGGCGGACATTTCTGGCTCAGCGAAACTCCGGCGGAAGTTGGCAGCAAAAGCTGGGACAGTTCATTGCCGCGCATGGCGACGTGGCTGCGACTGAAAGACAAAGCACACGGAGGAATTCCCGTGCTGTGGATCAATACGCACTTTGACCACATGGGGAAAACCGCAAGGCTGGAGTCGGCAAAACTCATCCGCGAACGCGTGAAAACGCTCGGGAAAGGTTGCTCGCTCATCATCACTGGCGATTTCAATGCGGGAGAATCGAGCGATCCCTACAACGCACTTTTCGCAACGCGCGAGAGCGATGAATCGCCAGTCGTGGACAGCTTCCGCATCGCGCACCCGAAGCGCATGCCGGACGAAGGGACGACCACGCCGTTCAAGTCTGCGGCGAGCGCCGGTGCCCGCATCGACTGGGTCGGCGTATCGCGCGACTGGACCGTTGTCGCAGCGGAGATTCAGCGCCCCGACCGCGATGGCCGCACGCCCTCAGACCACTTCCCAATCCACGCGATTCTCCGCCGGAAATAGAACGACGCTATCCATGTAAATGCCGTATCACTGAATAGGGTTTCCAAGCGGCAACGCTGCGTATTTTTTATGCGTAAAGGAACGGCGTGCTTCCTGCCGCCGTCTTCGCACGCGGAGCGTCCAATCAGATTCGAGGACCGCACGGAAGCAGAGCGTCGCTCGTCCATTGTGCGCGTAAAGAGACGGCGGCAGGATGCACGCCGTTCCTTTACGAACTCGCGGTGGCGCGCTTCGAACACACCCATTTGTTACTATCAAAAAGGGTTATTTCTCTTGCTGGCGGATGGCATTCTGTTGAGCCTATCGCCCACTGGTCGAGGACATTGGGTAAACCAAGACTCTTCTTCGCCCACTCCAAAACAAACAACCTCTTCAGAAATACATTCCTATGAACAAATTTGCATCCATCGCTATCCTTACCGCAATGCTCCAAATCCCGGTTTTTGCAGGTCCAATTAGTGAGGACGATCACGCCTATATCGCGCTCGGAAGCACTTCGCCAGTCACCATTCCAGTGCTCGCAAATGATGGCGATGATCCGACTGGTGAGCCGCTGGTGGGAGCCACGGTCAGCATCACCGGTCCTGCCGCTCTGAAGGGCACCGTCACCACGGATGGCACAACGGTGACTTACACGCCACACGTTGGCTCGACTGGGCGCGATGAGTTTTATTACTCCGTTTCCGTCACGACAGACGGTGTGACTGAAACCAGCGAGGCTTCGGTGGTTATCGAATTCGTCCGTCCGCGGGTGGGCACGTTCGGCGGTTTCGTGTACTCCGGCACGGAGGTGGTCGGGCTTGCTACGGTTAGAGTTCCAATCAGCACGCTCGGCCTTCATTTCTCCGGGACGGTGCGTGTGGGTTCGAAAGTTTATCCGATCCGGGGCCTGCTGGATGAAGCCGGCAATGCGACAGTTCCCGTCCCGTCGCGAACGGGTGCGACTGCGTCGGCGGTCGTCAGCATCCCTGAGTCTGGAGAGGGCAGCGTCACGCTCACCGACGGACCAAATACGTTTACCGTGAGCTTGGCCAAGAATCCGTGGACTCCGCTTCGCCGTTCTGGGCCGGCACAGCACTACACGACCGCGCTCCACGCGTCGCCATCCTCAGGTGGGCCGGGGTTTGCCTCACTCAAAGTGAGTGCCCGCCTAAGCCTCATGTCCATGTCGGGGCTATTGCCCAATGGGAAAGCCTTTAGCGGTTCCACGTTCCAGATTTCGGAAACCAGCTACATCGTCTATTCACGGCAGGCGGGGTATGTTCTGGGCGCAGCGCATGGGACGATTTCTTTGAGCAGCACGACCACTTCCGATCTGCAAGGGGCGCTCAATTGGACGTTGCCCTCGGGCGAGTCCGCGACGCTCTCGCTGGAAGGCTCAAAGTTTGTCCGACAGGTGGACCCACTCGCACTCAACGCGGCGCGCACGGGAATCTTTGCTGGCACGGGTGGCGGCCTGCCGGATACGTCCGAAAGCGTGACGCTTGCGCTCAATAACTTCGGGCCACTTTTGCCAAATGGTGGGCTGCAACTGGTTCATAACCAATTAAAAGGGCAGCGCCGCGACGGGGCAAACAAGCTGGTCGAGTCCCACCTCGGCGTCGTTCTCCAGAAGCAGAATAAAGCCATCGGGATTGGTCGAAGAATCCCAACCCGTTACGTGACGCTCACGCCGGACTTGTAAACGGACGCGCGCTCTTCATCGACAGTAGGCACGTGAGCTCATCGCTCAGGTAGGCCGGGCGGGTCGCAGCTCCGACGGCAGCAGCTCTCGACGACGGTGTCCAGAAAGCGCCCAATTTGACCGACTGGTTGCAGTTCTTTGGCTCGCTACACTCGCAGTTGCGGCTTGCTGCAAGCGCCTCAGAACGATAGCGGTTTTGCATGGAGACGAGGTTCTTTAATCCGTGGGCGGAGACGACGGTCGGTCGGAATCGCCTGCCGCATTGGGGGCAGCCGGGCGCGGCTTATTTCCTGACGTTCCACCTCGCGGATTCTCTCCCGGCGGGGCTCATCTCGCAGTGGACAATCGAACGTGAAAACTGGCTCGCCGCCAACCCGGAGCCGTGGACGGAGGAACAGGAATCCCTTTACCACAAACGATTCACCGCCGCGAAGGAAGCATGGCTGGATGAAGGGCATGGCGAATGCCTGCTCCGTCGCCCCGAACTTCGCGAGGCGGTTGAGCGGGTCTTCACGCTTTTCGACCACGACCGCTACTGGCATCACGCGTGGGTTGTCATGCCAAATCACGCGCATCTTCTTGTGACCTTGAAGGAAGGAGTCGTCCTCTCAAAGCAGATGAACGCATGGAAAGGCGTGTCGTCCCGAGCCGTCGGCAAACTCCTCGGGCGGCGAATGTCCGAGGAAGCGTTCTGGCAAAAAGATTATTTCGACCGACTCATCCGCGACTCTGCGCATTTCTGGAATTGCGCCCGCTACATCCGCAACAACCCGGAAAAAGCAAAACTCCGCCCCCATGAGTTCACGCTCCACCTTAGCGATCACGTGCGCGAAACGCTCATGCGAGCCTAAGCGAGCCAAGGAGCGGCGGCATTCCTGCCGCCGTAAACAACACGCGAAGCGGAAAATAAAAAGAGCGTGCCA
>JAYTMG010000455.1:0-3955 GCA_043728745.1 Verrucomicrobiaceae bacterium | reverse complement strand
CCGTGGCGGAAAAAGAGGGCTTCCTCGTAAATACCAAAGCAAAACTCCCCGTCGTAGCCCATCCAGCCTGCGGCAAAACCATGCGGCAACCCGTCGTCGCGCACCGCACCGGTCCGCCGCTTGGCGATTGCCGCCTGGAGCTGCGGCCAGTCGGTCGCCACTTTGCCGCGGATGATTTCCACGGGCGCGGCGGCGATGATGGAGAGAGATTCGCCGTCCGCTTTCGCCGAGTCGAAAAACACAAGCCCCGGCAAATGACGCAGCCGCGCAGCCGCCTCGGCTGGCGTCAAATCCAGCCGACTCGGAATAGCGGGCGTTGCGTGAAAAAGCGTAATGCTGGCCACACTTCGGGGATCGTCCCATTGCGCCCGCGATTCAACCTCAAAATCCTAAAGCGCGATCAATTTCGCCGCCCGCGACGCTGCGCGTTCCAGCAACTCCGCCGCAGATTGCATCGCCTCGGGCAACGACATCGGACGGTCCGCGATGGGGACGAGCGCATCGAAAATCCCCGAGCGCTCCGCCACTTGCGCCACCGCGCCCGCAAACCCGATGACCTTTTTCCCCGCCGCACGCGCCCGCTGCGCGATGCCCGCCGGGCCTTTGCCATCCAGCGTCTGGTCGTCAAGCCGGCCCTCGCCCGTGATGACCAAATCCACAGCGGCAATCCGTTCATCCAGCCGCATCGTCTCCGCAACAATGTCGAACCCCGGACGGATCGTCGCATTACAAAATGTGAGCAGCCCAAATCCCAGCCCGCCCGCCGCACCCGCACCCGGCGTATCCCGGAAATCCCGCCCGAAACTCGTCACGCAAACATCCGCAAGATGCCGCATCGCGAATTCCAGATTCTCAATATCGTGAGGATCTGC
The DNA here is from genome assembly GCA_043728745.1 of Verrucomicrobiaceae bacterium. Classification (GTDB taxonomy): domain Bacteria; phylum Verrucomicrobiota; class Verrucomicrobiia; order Chthoniobacterales; family Chthoniobacteraceae; genus SXWH01. Next base: position 3,083 of record JAYTMG010000455.1, on the reverse strand, counting down.
GCCCTTTTGCGCCGCATAAACGCGCGCCGTCCCGCGATCGCCGAGAAGCGGATTCTGTACATCGCACGCAGCGATAATTTCCGGTAGCCGGAGCCCCACAGGTCGCTCGATGGCCGCTAGTAAATCGAGCGTGGACGACAACGGCTGATACTGCCCCGCGTCACTCAGAAACCGATACCCGAGCGCCCGAGCGACACCGATGCCGCCATCCGTCGTGGCGCTCCCACCAAGCCCGACGAGGATCTTTTTCGCCCCGCGCGCCACGGCATCACACAGCAGCAGCCCCGTACCCAGAGTATTTGCCTGAAGCGCATCGCGCTCCTCGGGCGTCAGCCGCCAGAGGCCGCTCGCCTCGCTCATTTCGATGATCGCAAGTTCCTGCTCGGCCACCCAAGCATACCGCGCCTCGACGCCGCGGCCCAGCGGGTCCACGCTCTTCATGGTGATCCACTCGGAGTGAAGCGCCGCACCGAGCGACTCGGCAAACCCTTCCCCGCCATCAGCAATCGGCGCGAGGTCCGCAGTGAGATCTGGGTAAACTGAGCGAAACCCACGCTCGATCGCCTGCGCAGCAGCGAGCGCAGTGAGCGAACCTTTGAATTTATCAGGAGCTATGAGAATTCGCATCGCGGGAAACTAGGGGAACTCGTTCTACCACTCCTCCCAAAACGGGTAGTCGAAGTTGAACAGAAAGTCATCGAGCCCATCCGCATCCTTCCGGTTCCCGACGTTGATTTCCTGTTCCTCTAAATCAGGGCCATCGGATTTGTTTCCGGTAATGATGTCGTCAAGCGGGTCCACACCCAGCGACGCATATCGGCGACTCCCCACGAGGATGTTGTTCGCCTGCTCTCTGCCCCGCCGGGCCTGCGCGGCGTGGTGGAACCAATTCGTGTTTTTCTGCTGCTGAAGGAGCAACTGATGGTTCTCCGAGTTCGGCCCCGCATTGTGCTGCGCGGTCTTGAAATTGTGCGCTGCCCGCCGCGCCTGCTGGAGCAGCGAATGCTGATGCGAAGCCGCCGCCGCCGCGCGTGAAGCGAGCGAAAGCTTGGCCCCAGCATTGTTATTCGGCGAATGCCTGCGGACAAATACCGGATGGTGATGCGCACGCCGCGCGGCCTGGAGAAGCAGCGCGCTGTTCGAGTGACTGTGCTTCGACAGCTTGCGCGCATTGGAAAGAAGCGCCGCTTTCCCGGAGTTTTTCGATGCGAGCAGCGCGGACTTGTTGGAATTGGAAGCTGATTTCAAGAGCGCCGCCTTGCCCGCGTTCTTGGAGCTGAGCAATGCCGCTTTGTGGGAGTTCAGCGCTGAAAGGAGCTTTGCTTTGCCAGCATTCGCAGCCGATTTGAGCAGCGCGGCTTTGCCCGCATTCTTCGACGCGAGCAGCGCCGACTTGTGGGAGTTCAATGAGGACAACAGCTTCGCTTTTCCGGAGTTCGCCGCCGACTTTAGCAACGCCGCTTTGCCTGCGTTTTTCGAAAGGAGCAGTGCGGATTTGCCCGCGTTGCGAGCGGAAAGGAGCTTCGCTTTTCCCGAATTCGCGGCGGATTTCAACAGCGCGGCTTTTCCGGCATTCTTTGAGCGAAGAAGTGCCGCCTTGTTGGAGTTGCGAGCGGAAAGAAGCTTCGCCTTCCCCGCGTTTGCCGCCGATTTGAGCAGCGCGGCCTTGTTCGCGTTTTGCTTTGAAAGTAGGAGCGATTTTGCAGCGGCGGCTTTCGATAAAAGGTGGGAGTTATTTGGTCGCTTCGGCTTCGGCACAGGCGGGCGCGGCGGTTTCGGCAGCGCAAATGCTTGAAGGCACATTGCTGCGAAGACGAGGAGCGTTGCGGTGATGCGGGGCAAGTTGGACATCTCCCGCCGAACGTATTCCTTCATCGTCCGCCTGCAAACAGGAAGTTTCAGTTTTTTGCGGCAAATTCCCGGATGCGCCCCCGCACCGCCGCCAGCCCGTTGAGCCGCGTGGGCGTGACCATTCGCGTAAAACCGAGCGTCTCGAAGATCTGCGGCTCCGTCGCCGCCACATCAGCAGCCGCGCCGCCGTCGAACACTTCGCACATCAGCGCGACGAGGCCTTTCACCATCGGCGCATCGCACTCCATCGCGAACCGGCACACGCCGTCCTGCAAAGCCGGCACGAGCCAGACGCGCGACTGGCAGCCGGGCACAAGGTTCTCATCCACGAGTTGCTCAGGCTGCGGGACGGGCCATTTCTTTGCACGCGACATCAAAGCGGCAAGCCGTTCCTGCGGGTCTTCAATGAGCGCGAGTCGCTCGGTGAGCTGGCGTTCCTTCTCCCCGACGCTCACTTCGCGGCGAGCGCGTCGGCGATGGCCTTCGTGATCTTCTCGTCGTCCGGCGACAAGCCGGGCTCGAAGCGCGCGAGCACCTTGCCGTCGCGACCGATGAGAAATTTGCCGAAGTTCCACTTCACGTCGCCGGGACGCGCGGTTGTGAGTTCTTTATAGAGCGGATGCTGCTCCGGGCCTTTCACGTGGATCTTCGCCATCATCGGGAAGGTCACCTGATATTTCGTGGAGCAAAACTCTTTCACCTCGGCCTCGGTGCCGGGCTCCTGCTTGCCGAAGTCATTGCACGGGAAGCCGACGACCACGAGTCCCTTGTCCTTGTTCTTCTCGAAGAGCGACTGGAGCCCCTCGTATTGCGATGTATTACCGCAGTGCGAGGCCACATTTACCGCCAGCACGACTTTTCCGGCGAATGCGTTCAGCGAAGTGTCCTTGCCGTCGATATCCTTGAGCGGGATGGAATAAATCTTCGGCGGCTCTGCAGAAGCGGTTACAGCGACGGCGACAGTAGCGAGAAATGCGTGTGCGATTTTCATGACTTGGTTCTTCTACCCGCAGTCTTCCAATAACGCAAGACGCCGATCCGAATCGCGAAAATCGAAGCTTTTTTTCGCTTTATGAGTTGCCGCCGCGCTTCTGCATGACAAACATTCCATCCGCATGACAACTCCTCCGGAGTATCCAACAACCTGGCAGAAAAAAGTAATCTGGCGCGCCGCCGCCGCGCTTTCCATCGCCGTCATTTTTTCGGTATCGGTGGCGTTCCTTTACGTCTTC
>JAYTMG010000454.1:0-1062 GCA_043728745.1 Verrucomicrobiaceae bacterium | reverse complement strand
CCCGTCGAGCTGCGCCCGTTGATTGGCAATCGCATCTACGGCTGCGACGACTGCCTCGCGGCCTGCCCGTGGAACCGTTTCGCCCGCGAAGGCTCGATGATGAAGCCGCACGCGCGCGACGATCTCGGCTCGGCCTCGCTCGTAGAGCTGCTCGCGCTGGATGACGCGGCGTTCAAGCAGAAGTTCGCTGGCACGCCCATCCTTCGCACCAAACGCCGGGGCTTGCTCCGCAACGTCTGCGTCGCGCTCGGCAACACCGGCGGCGCGGGCGCGCTGCCCGCGTTGGAGAAAGCGATGAACGATCACGAGCCGTTGATTCGCGAACACGCCGCCTGGGCGGTGGAACAAATTCTCGGAAGGGCGGGCCAGTAGAGCCGCAGGCTCCGGGACTGCGGCGAGCATCGCAGCTCTGGAGGCAAGCGGAGCGTCGGCCACATATGGACTCGCCTCCGGCGGGGATCCAGAGCGGCAATCCTTGCCGCAGTCCCAAAGCCTGCGGCGGCGCCGGTCCGATCCGCCCGCCACTTTCAATCCCGCCCGGTGCCGGGGCGCAACTTGACACTCCGACTTGCTTGGCTAGCCTCCGCGCACGGTTCGCAGTAGGGAGACAAGACGTTTTGGAATCCCGCCGCGACCGCAAACCACGAGAAATCATTTATGAAAAACATGACCAAACGCAGTTTTATTCTCGTGCTGGCACTCGGTGCCTTCGCTGCGAATGGTTGCCGCACACCTAAAACACCAGCGCCAGAACCGCCTCCGAAGACTCCAATCACTTCAATTCGTGTTGGCAATTTTCAGTGTGATGACGCGGTGACAGCGCAAGCAGTCAGGAACGTTTTCATAGAAATTTTGATGCTGCGCGGTGATGCCAAATTGGTTCGTGAAGGCGAGGCTGATGTAGTGATTGAAGGCACTGTGACCGCTGCGAAGGGTGAGTCTTCATCTAGCAGAATTGGCGGTGGTCGGGATTGGGTGGCCGGCAAGAGTCAGGGGACTGGCGGCGATTACGTCTCCGGGATCACTTCCATCGCGCTTCGCAATGGTGAAATCGTGACTTCA
>JAYTMG010000453.1:0-1145 GCA_043728745.1 Verrucomicrobiaceae bacterium | reverse complement strand
AAACGCAAGCTGCTCATCGTCGATGTCGCGGCACTGGGATGGAACCTGGTGTCGCATCTTCCGGATTTCCATCCGGCGGAAAGTATTTTTCCCGCTGTCACTTGCCCTGTCCAGGCGAGCTTCCGCACGGGCCGCCCGACAGGCGATCATGGCCTCGTTGCCAATGGATTGTTTTTCGAGGATCTGCGGAAGGTGATGTTTTGGGAGCAGGCCGCGCGACTCGTCGAGGGGCCTCGGATTTGGGATGAATTCCGGGCGCGCGGGAATTCCGTGGGTATGATGTTCTGGCAGCAATCGCTGGGGGAAAATGTGGACCTCGTCGTCTCGCCGTGGCCTGTCCACAAGCACAGCGGCGGGATGATTCAGAGCTGTCACACACAGCCTGCGGAGCTGGAAGCGCGCATCAATGAGCGCGTCGGTCGTCCGTTTAATCTCATGAATTACTGGGGCCCGCTGGCGAATCACAAGTCGAGCGATTGGATCGTCGAGGCGATTTGCGCGGTCATGGAAATGCCCGATGTCGCGCCGGATGCGCTGTTCACTTACATCCCGCATCTCGACTACGATTTGCAGCGCCACGGCCCGCATTCCAAGCAGGCGGACAAGTCGGTGGACGTCACGCTCGGCTATCTCACGCGGCTCAAAACGGCTGCGGATGCCTGCGGCTACGACTGGCTGGTATTTGGCGATTACGCGATCGAGACGGTGAAGCACGGCGCGGTTTTCCCAAACCGGCGACTGCGCGAAGCCGGGCTCTTTGGCACACGCGATGTAAAAGGAATGTCGTATCCCGATTTCTACAGCGGGCGTGCTTTTGCCGTGAGCGACCACGGGCTCGCGCATGTGTATTGCCGCGACGCAGCGTCCGTCGTCGCAGCGCGTGAGGCGCTGGCGACACTGCCCGGAGTGTCCGAGATTTTTGGGAAGGAAGAGCAGGCGGCGAGAGGGCTGGCGCATCGTCGGAGCGGCGATCTCATCATCACCGCGGCACCCGGAACGTGGTTCGCGTATCCGTGGTTTACCGATAAATCGGAAGCGCCGGATTTTGCGGGGCATGTCGATATTCACAACAAGCCGGGATACGATCCGTGTGAGCTTTATTTTGGCTGGCCGCCGGGCACGGTGAGTTTCAACACGGACAAAAT
>JAYTMG010000452.1:0-5969 GCA_043728745.1 Verrucomicrobiaceae bacterium | reverse complement strand
CTGGAGAAACAGGAGGAGGACAAGCGCGATGAGTAAGACCATCGAAGAAATCCTCGTCCCCAAGCCGGAAGCCCGGCTGCGCATCTACGCCTACTCGATTGACGACGCGGCGCACGCGGGCCAGCTCAAGGTGGGGCAGACCACGCGCAACGTGAAGCAGCGCATCGCCGAGCAGACCAAGACCGCCGCCATCAAGGTCACTATCGAGCTGGACGAATCCGCCGAGCGCGACGACGGCACGACCTTCACCGACCACGAAGTGCGCGCCGCCCTCGCCAAGAAGGGCTGCGAGAACGCGGCATTGGAATGGATGCGCTGCACGCTTGCGGACGTGAAGACCGTCCTCACCGAACTACGCACCGGGCAGCGGTTCACTGGCACGCACCACCAGACGTTCCCCATGCGCCGGGAACAGGCGGATGCTGTCGAAAAGACGTTCGACTATTTCAATTCCATCTGGGCCGAGAACCGGAAAGCCGTCCCACGTTTCCTCTGGAACGCGAAGATGCGCTTTGGCAAGACGTTCACCGCCTACCAGCTTGCGAAAAAACTAGGGGCCAAGCGTGTGCTGGTGCTGACTTTTAAGCCCGCTGTGGAAGACGCATGGCAGACGGACCTCGAATCCCACGCGGACTTCGACGGCTGGCAATACCAGTCCCGCAGCTCCGGCAGCGATCCGACGAAGGTCTCCGCCAAGAAGCCGCTCGTCTATTTCGGCTCCTTCCAAGACCTGCTCGGGCGAGACGAGGCGGGGAACATCAAGGCCAAGAACGAATGGCTGCATGAGGTGAACTGGGACTTGGTGGTTTTTGACGAATATCACTTCGGAGCATGGCGAGAGACGGCGAAGGAACTGTTTGAGGGTGAAGAAGAGGTGGTCGCCAAGAAGGAACTCAAATACACCAAAGACTTGGAAGGTGTGAACGAGGATTTAGGGGTGCTTTCGACTCAGGAGGCTGAGTTTTTGCCCATCACCACCAACGCCTACCTCTACCTCTCCGGCACGCCCTTTAAGGCACTGGCGACGGGCGAATTCATCGAAGAGCAAATCTTCAACTGGACCTACACCGACGAGCAACGCGCCAAGGATGAGTTCGCGACCCAGCACCCCGGCAGGTGGAACCCCTACGGCGCACTGCCGCAGATGCGGCTGCTCACCTACCAGATGCCGCCCGAGTTGGTAGCGATAGCGAGCGCCGGGGAGTTCGACGAGTTTGACCTGAACGCGTTCTTTGAGGCTTCGGGCACGGGTGTCTTGGCGGAGTTCAAGCACAAGAGCGACGTGCAGAAGTGGCTCGACATCATCCGTGGCGGGTATGCGCCCAAGACGGTGGAGCAACTCAAGACCGGGTCGCCGCCGCCCTTTCCGTATTCGGACGTGCGCCTGCTGCCGTATCTCCAGCACTCGTTCTGGTTCCTGCCCAACGTCGCGGCCTGTCACGCCATGGCGAACCTGCTGGCCAAGAAGCAAAACGTCTTCTGGCATGACTACGATGCGCTCGTCGCCGCTGGCGCTTCGGCAGGTATTGGCTTGGAGGCGCTGCCGCCGGTGCGCCGGGCCATCGGCAGCGGCTTCGACACCAAGACCATCACGCTTTCTTGCGGCAAGCTCACCACGGGCGTCACTGTGTCGCAGTGGTCGTCCATTTTGATGCTGCGCAACCTCAAGTCGCCGGAGAGCTACTTTCAGGCGGCGTTTCGCGTGCAGTCACCGTGGTCCATCAAGAACCCCAACGGCGACGACCCGCACGAGGAAGAAATCCTCAAGCCAGCCTGCTTCGTGTTCGATTTCGCGCCCACCCGCGCACTGCGGCAGCTCTCCGAATACGGGATCGGCCTCTCGCCCAACGAGTCGAACCCGGAGAACGCCGTCAAAGACCTCGTGTCGTTCCTTCCCGTGCTGGCCTACGACGGCGCGAACATGATGCAGATTGATGCGGGCGGCATCCTCGACATGGCGATGTCGGGAACTTCGGCCACGCTGCTCGCGCGCAAGTGGGAATCGGCCATGCTGGTGAACGTGGATAACGACACGCTGCGCCGCGTCCTCGACAGCCCCGAGGCGATGGATGCCGTGGGGCGCATCGAAGGCTGGCGCGCGCTCGGCGACAACATCATCGAAACCATCATCAACAAGAGCGACGTTGTGAAAGGGCTCAAGGACAAGGCGAAGGAGAAGGATTTGACGAAGAAGGAGATGAAGCGGCTCACGGACGAGGAGAAAGAATACAAGTCCAAGCGGAAGCTCGTGCAGGAAAAACTCATCAAGTTCGCCACGCGCATCCCGGCATTCATGTATCTGACGGACTTCCGGGAGAACAAGCTGCTCGACGTGATTACGAGGATTGAGCCCGACCTGTTCGAGACGGTCACTGGTCTGACGGTGAAGGATTTCAACCTACTCGTCGGGCTCAGGGTATTCAATACCGAGCAAATGAATCAGGCCGTATTCGCCTTCCGCCGTTATGAGGATGCCTCGCTGCGCTACACCGGGCTCGAAAGCCACGAGGGGCTCACGCACTACGGACTCTACGACACGGTGGTGGCGAGGGAGTAGTCTGCACTCAAGGCAGCACCTGCTCTTCCGCACTAAGAAAACAGGCCGCTCGCGGTCGGTTGAGCGCGTGGATGGATCTGCTCTTTCCACGGTGAACCGAACCCGTTTTTGCACATGCTCTCTATCTCGAAGCGCACACTTTTCATCCTCACCAGTCTCGCACCGCTCGCGAGTGCGGCTCCGACTTTACAAATTGAGGCTACCGGCACTCCGGAGCTGACGCTGCGCGGCAAGGATGCGAAGCAGCAGATTATCGTTACGGCGAAACTCGATGATGGGGCGTTGCGGGATTTTACGCACAAGGCGACCTATTCGTCCGAACCGGCGGGGATCGTGACGATTGATGCGACGGGCATCGTCGCGCCGGTCGCGGATGGAACGGCGGTAATCACGGCGGAGGCGGACGGAGTGAAGGCGACGTTCCCGGTGAAAATCGAGGGCGCAGGGACACGGCAGCCGATCAATTTTGCAAATCAGATTGTGCCGGTGTTTACGAAGGCGGGATGCAACTCCGGCGGCTGTCACGGCAAGGCGGGCGGGCAGAATGGCTTTAGACTTTCGCTGCTCGGATTTGAGCCGGACGAAGACTACGAGCACATCGTGAAAGAAGCGCGTGGACGCCGTGTTTTTCCTGCGGCACCGGATAACAGTTTGCTGCTTCTAAAGGGACTCAATGTAACGCCCCACGGTGGTGGAAAGCGCATGGATGCGAAGTCGGATGACTACGCGCTGGTGGCGCGATGGATTGCGCAAGGCATGCCGTTTGGCCAGGAGAGCGACCCGAAGGTGGAGCGCATCGAAGTCATTCCAAAGGCGCGCACGATGCTGCTCGGCGGCGACCAGCAAATCATCGTGCTCGCACGATACACGGATGGCTCGGTGCAGGATGTGACCCGCAGCGCGCTTTACGAAGCGAACGAGAAGAGCATGGCCGAGGCCGATGAAACGGGGCGCGTGAAGTTGTTCGATCAGCCCGGCGACGTGGCAATCATGGTGCGCTATCAGGGCAAGGTCGGCACATTCCGCGCGACGGTGCCGCTCGGTGCGCAAGTGGCGAGTCTTCCTCCGGTGCGAAACTTCATCGACGAACAAGTCTTCACGAAGCTCAAGGCGATGGGCGTGCCGCCGTCCGATCCTTCCGACGACGCGACGTTCATCCGCCGCGTGAGCATCGACATCGCGGGCCGTCTTCCTTCGCTGGATGAAACAAACCGCTTCCTCGCGGACAAAGACGCAGCCAAGCGCGACCGGCTCATCGACACACTGCTCGCGAGCCCGGAATACGCCGACTATTTCGCCAATAAATGGAGCTCGCTCCTGCGCAACAAGCGCGTCGAGGCGCGCGACGCTGCGGGCACTTTTGCCTTTCATGGCTGGCTGCGCGACAGCCTGCGTGCGAATCGTCCGTACAACGAAATCGTCCGCGATGTTCTCGCCGCGACGGGCAGCGTGGAAGAGAATCCGGCAGCGGGCTGGTATCGTCAGGTGAAGGAGCCACAGCAGCAGCTCGAAGATGCCGCGCAGCTTTTTCTCGGCGTGCGGATGCAGTGTGCGCAGTGCCATCATCATCCCTTCGAGAAATGGAGCCAGAACGACTACTACAGCTTCTCAGCGTTCTTCTCGCAGGTCGGGCGCAAGGGCTCCGCTGTGAAGGAAACGGAGACGATTTTCCACCGTCGTGGCGTTGCGAGCGCGGTGAACAAAAAGACGAAACAACCGGTAAAGCCTGCCGCTTTAATCACCGGCCCGATGGAAATCGCGCCCGAGGATGACCCGCGTCTGGCGCTTGCCGACTGGATGAGCAACCGCGCAAATCCGTTCTTCGCGCGGACGCTGGTGAATCGCTACTGGAAGCATTTCTTCAATCGCGGAATCGTCGAGCCCGAGGACGACATGCGCGAGACGAACCCGCCGTCGAACCCCGAATTGCTCGAAGCGCTCGCCGCGAAGTTCATCGAGAGCGGCTATGATCTGAAGGGGCTCGTCCGCGACATCACGCGCTCGCAGACCTACCAACTCAGCGCAGTCCCGAATAACTACAACAAATCCGACCGGCAGAATTTTTCCCGCTACTACGCAAAGCGGCTAACCGCCGAGGTGCTCCTCGATTCGCTCAACGAGCTGACACGCACGCCGAGCAACTTCGGCGGGATGCCTGCGGGGACGCGCGCAATTTCGCTGCCGGACAACAGCTTCAACGCGGGGTCATATTTCCTCACCGTCTTCGGCAGGCCTGACAGTTCGAGTGCTTGCGAATGCGAGCGCACGCAGGAAGCCAGCCTTGCGCAGGCGCTTCATCTGCTGAATGCGAAGGACATTGGGGAGAAGCTCGCGTCGAGCAACGGAGCGGCGGCGAAGCTCTCAGCCGACGCACGCTCCGACGAAGACAAGCTCCGCGAACTTTACCTCATCGCCTACGCCCGCCAGCCCGATGCCGCCGAACTCGCGCTCGCCAAAACGCACATCGACAAGCCGCGCAATGCTCCGGACGGAAAGCCGATGGAAGCGGTCGCTGCAAAGCGGCAGGGCTACGAGGATATCCTGTGGGCGATCCTCAACACGAAAGAGTTTCTCTTTAACCATTAGCCCGTCGAATGACCGCACTTCGCGCAATCCGACTCCGTGGCACGAACGCCCTCGTTCGTGTTCGTGTCCCGGACGCCCCGTCCGGTGCAGCTAAACGGCGCATCCGCAGTGCGGCTTCGCCGTGTGAGGTTTCCGGACGGGGCGTCCGGAGCACATTCACGAACGGGGCGTTCGTGCCACGACGCAACGCGCCAGTTTCATCCACATGATTTTCCGTCGCACGACCGCAATTCTCCTCACTGCTGCTTCATGTGTCGCAGCGGAACTTCCCGTCATCCGGCTCGACACCATCGCACCGCCGAGCGGCAAAGCAGGAACCGAGGTCACGGCCGCGATTACCGGAGCGGATCTCGATGAGCCGAAAGCGCTGCTTTTTTCGCATCCGGGAATCACTGGCGAGCCGAAGGACAAAAGCTTCCTCATCAAGATCGCAGCCGATGTTCCGCCGGGCATTTACGATGTCCGTGCCTCGGGACTGCTTGGAATTTCAAACCCGCGAGCGTTCGTTGTGGGCGACCTTCTGCATGTTGCCAAGCCTGCTGCGAACAACAAGCCGGAGGCCGCCATCGAGCTTGCTGTTGATTCCACGGTCACCGGTAATGTCACCGCAGGAGCGGCGGACTTTTTCAAATTCACGGCGAAAAAAGGGCAGCGGATTATCGTGGATTGCGATGCACGGGAAATCGATTCGCGCCTCAAGCCGATCATCGCGGCAATTGATGCCGCAGGCAGCGAGGTCGAAGCGAGTCGGCGCGACGGGATGCTGGATTTAACGGTGCCCGCCGACGGAGCCTACGTCATCAAACTCCACGACCTGACATTCGCA
>JAYTMG010000451.1:0-2273 GCA_043728745.1 Verrucomicrobiaceae bacterium | reverse complement strand
GAAGAGGCTTTGCTCTTTACACATCGCGGCATCAGCGGCCCGGCAACGCTGCAAATATCGAGTTACTGGCGAGAGGGCGATACGGTGCTGGTAGATTTCCTTGCGGATTCACGTTGCGAAAATGCCGTTGTCGCTGCGCGGGCGACGGGACGCGAATTGGGCGCGATTTTGACGGAATGGATGCCGCGGCGGTTCGTTGAGGCGTGGTGCGCGGCGCATGCGCCGAAGAAACCACTCGTGCATTATACGAAGAAGGAATTTGACGACACCCTGGCGCTGTTGCGCGCGTGGCCATTCCCCGCAGCAGGCACCGAGGGCTATCCGAAAGCGGAGGTCACGCTCGGCGGCGTGGATACGGCGGGCCTCTCATCCAAGACGATGGAATCCCGCACCGTTCCGGGGTTGTATTTTATCGGCGAAGTGGTGGATGTCACCGGCTGGCTGGGCGGCTACAACTTCCAGTGGGCGTGGGCCAGCGGCCACGCGGCGGGCGAAGTGGCGTAGTGGATTTCTACGGCGAAAGCCGGGCGAGCTGCCATCCTCCGTCGGTTCGTGTGAAGCGCAATCGATCGTGCAGGCGGCTGCTGCGGCCCTGCCAGAATTCGATGACCGTGGGTCGCACGACGTAGCCGCCCCAGTGTGGTGGAGCAGGGGGATTGTCGCCATAATCCGCGCGTGCTTTTTCGAATGCGGCCTCCAGCTCCCCGCGATTGGCGACCACGGAGCTTTGGCGGCTCGCCCATGCGCCGAGTCCCGCGCTCACAGGTCGCAATGCGAAGTATGCCTCGGTTTCTGCGCGCGGCACTTTTTCCACGACTCCCGTGATGTTCACCTGCCGCTCCAATGCGCCCCACCAAAAAGTCAGTGCGCAGCGGGGCTCACCTGCGAGTTGCTCGCCTTTGTGGCTGTTGTAGTTCGTGAAAAAGACGAAGCCGCGCTGGTCGCAGGTCTTTAGCAAAACCGTGCGACTCCACGGCTGGCCGCTGGCATCCACGGTGGAAAGCGTCATCGCGTTGGGTTCGATCAGGCCGTGCGCCAGAGCTTCGTCGAGCCAGGCATGGAATTGATCGAGCGGGTCGGCGGCGAGCTCAGTTTCGAGCAGTCCTCGCAGGCTGTATTCCCTGCGCAGCGTGGCGAGATCTTCGTTTGTAGGCATGGCTTCATCCATCACGGTTCGCGCGAAAAATGCAACAGGCCCGTGTCGGAAAAAGCGGTCTCGAACGCAAAAGCGATTTCAGTGTTTTCGCGGTTTCCAATCCGCGCATTCCGGTAGAGACTTACTCAATGAGTGAATCCACGACGAACACGGCGGCACCTGCCGCGAATTACAAAATTGGCAACGAGAAGCTCGTGAAGCTCACCGACAAGGCGGGCTCAAAGCTCGCATCGCTCCTTGCGCGACAAGGCCGCCCGACGGGCGCGCTGCGTGTCGCCGTCATCGGCGGAGGCTGCTCTGGCCTTCAATACAAGATGGACCTCGTCGATGGCCCGGCGAACCGCGACATCATGGTGATGTCGCAAGAAGTACGCGTGGTCATTGATCCAAAGAGCGCGCTTTTTGTGAGCGGAAGCGTGCTGGATTTTTCGGACGATTTGCAGAAAGGCGGATTCAAAGTGACGAATCCAAACGCCGAAGCGCACTGCTCGTGCGGTGAGAGTTTCGCTGCGTGAGCGCGCGGTCGGCCCGCCGTATTTTGATGGTGAATCGGAAATGACGAATGACGAATGACGAATGACGAATGACGAATGACGAATGACGAGTCGCAACCGCTTGCGCCTAATCACTTCTCACCAGTCACAAATCACCGCCGATAAACACGCGGGCTTACCATTACACGACGACCGACAGAGCACTAGTATGCCCGAACGCGATTGAGCCAGCCAGCGAGCCACTTCTGCTCGTTGCGCGCGGGGTCGGAGTTTTCCACGCGGCGCGTGAGCACTCGTGCGGCGGATGCTCCGAAGTCCTTGGCTGAGTCGCCGTCCATGCCTTCCAAGACTTGTAAAAGGCCCCAGCCTTCGCCTTTGTAGCGCTCTTTCGGATTTGTTCCTTCGCCTTTGAAGTTCACGTAATCAATAAGCGCGTAGGTTCCCGAGCCAGTTGCCAGCAGCGCTTTGAACTTGGTTTCCACGCCGCGTTTTCCTGATGCTGCGAGGAGTTTTGGGAGCGCTTTTTCCATCCGCTTTGCAAGGAATCGCGATTGCTCGCGGATGCTTCCTGCGAGCATGGCCCGGAGCTCTTTCATCCGGGGGGAATTCGCGTCGGCATCGAA
>JAYTMG010000450.1:0-4175 GCA_043728745.1 Verrucomicrobiaceae bacterium | reverse complement strand
GTTGTGGATGCCGTGTTCGACGCTCATTTGGTGGTCGAGCCACAGGAGCAGGTTGTGGGTGATGCACAGGAATTGGGCCTGCATGGTTTTGGCCGTCGCACTGGTTGCCCATGCCTTCTTTTCGCCGAGTTTGTTTTTAAACTCATCGAATGCTTTTTCGATGCACCAACGGCGGCGGTAGAGTTCGGCGATGAGGCCCGGTGGCAGAGTCAGCTTCATTGTCAAAAGGGAAATGGGGTCAGGCAATAAAAAAGAAAAATCCAACCAATAATGAGGCCATTTTTCATTTCCGCGAACACGCTAGGCGGCAACGGAGCCGTGCGAGTGAAGCTGAATACGTACGACGCTGTCGGAAGACCCGTGACGAGCAAAGATGCGCGTGGCAATGTGCGGACGCTCGTGTATAACGCAGCGGGGAAGATGAGCGACATCAACTGCACAATCATGCCGGGAACGGCGGCTACGCCGAATGTGCATGTGACCTACGAGACGGCGGCGGAATCGGTGTTTGGGCGGGTGAAGACGGTGTCGAATGCGACGAATCATGTAGAGGAGTACGTGTATGTGCCGATGAAACCTGCCGATACGCAATACGGGGATGGGCGGTTGCGGGTGGCGACGAAGACGGGGTCGCACGCGGTGACGTATCTTTACGACATCTTGGGGCGGCGGGTGACCTCGACTTCGGGCGTTTCGGGCGGGGCGGATGCGCTGACGACGCGGGGCTGGGATGACTACGGGCGGCTGACGAGTCTGACGAATCTGCTCGGCACGGAAGAGCTGCACTACGAAGGGAAGTCGGGGCGTGAGTCTTGGACGAAGCTCGATCATTTGAAAACAAGCTTCGGGTACGATACGACGAGCGGGCCGGGAGAGCATCGGCTGGGGTCGATCGGGCATACTTGGGATGATGCGGCGAATAGCTACACGGACCACGCGTACGGGTGCGATGGGTCGGGGCGGCTGACTTCGTGGGCGAAGAGCGCGGATGGGGCGACGAAGTTGTGGCCGATGGGGTATGATGCGCGTGAGCAACTGGAGACGGTGTCCGAGACGATCGGCACGGCGCTGGCAAATGTGCATCACTACACGTACGATGCAGCGGGGAATCGGACGAGCGAGCAGCGAAATGGTGGAGTGCGTTCGTGGGCGGCGAATCAGTTGAATCAACTAACCAACCGATAATGTGATGGCGTGAAGCAGCGGACGGCAGCTTACTCCACCGTCACCGCGATGCTCGCAGTCTTTCTCGACACGGGGATCGTGCTGTCCGTCACTTCGATGGTGAGTTGATGCGACGCTGCGGTCGGCGCTTTTGCGAGTTTCACGATGCCGGTTCGCTTTTCGATTTCGAAAATGCCGCCGTCGTTTCCGCTCGCGATGCTGTAGGTGAAACGCGTGCCTTTATCGGCATCGGTGGCTTTTGCGGTGGCCACGGTGCTGCCGAGGACGGCGGCTTTTTTCACGCGGATGTTTGCAGGGAGTTCGAGCGCGGTGATGGGTTGGTTGCCGCTCCATTCGGGTAGCGTTTTTACGCGGGCGATGACGCTTTCGCTGAGCCCGAATGCGCCGCGACCGAGGCCGTATCTTTGGTAATGCGGAAGTAGGTTGCGCCCAGCGGCGAGGCTCATGGCGAGGAAATGGCGGTTGCGTTTGAAGTTGGCGTCCTTCGCGTCGAGCGCGGAAAGATCGGGGTCGCTGCCGGGCTGTTGAAGCTCCGCCATGATTCGGCCAAATCCCACTTTATACAGCTCCCAGCCGAAGCATTCGGCGAGCGTGAAGTGGAAGTCGTAGGCGACGCTGCTGCCTTTGCACGCGGCGTCCCACGTGCGCTCGGCTTCGGGTTTTGCGTTCCACGCTTCCATGTCTTTTACGCGATTCTTTGCGTCGAATGTGCCGTGGTTATTGTTGTCCCAAGCGGTGCGGTCGTGGACGAGCATCTTGATGATTCCGGGCACCAAATTCACATCCACTTCGGCGTGGGTGGCGATGGTGAAATTGCCATCGAAACTGTCTTGATACGTGTGCCCGAGTTCGTGGAGAAAGCCCCACTCATCGCCCCGCACCGAGCGGTCAACGAGCGCCGCGGCACCGTCCGCTTTTTCCGACGCGTAGGCCATGATGACGGGGTAGCCCGCGTGACCGTACCCGGCTACGATGTCGCGGTCGGTGATCATCGCTTCGCCGCGACGACGCCATTTTGCGTAGCCCAAAAACTCGTCGGCAGTCTCGACGACACGCTGCCAGTATTTCGCCACGGATTCCGCATCATCCACGGTCTGGAGAATCTCGCGCGGGATGTAACCGGTCCAAAGCGGAGTCTCGATGTAGCCCCACGCACCGGGCGCAGCGCGGCGAGTTTTCCAGTCGGCGTTGGTGGTTTTTCCGAGTGTGAAAACGGGCGCTTCGACTGCGCCGGTGATGATCGCTTGCGTTTTCCCGAGCGTGCAATTTGCCGGGACGACGATGCTCACGAGTCCGCCAAACCCGCACGCCGCCTTGGTCGCGGGCTGGGTGAGTTCGAAGTCCCTCGTGACTGCCGGTGCGCGGTGCCACGATTTTAGATTCCAGTTTTCGTCGAGGTGAATGCCGATGAGCACTTTCAATCCCGCCTTCGTCGCAGCCTCGGGAATCGTCACGGTAATCGGCACACCGGGCCGCGCATACACGCCGGTATTGATGAGCGTGCGCGAGCCGTGATTGATGAGTTTGTCCGGTCCACTCTTCGCTTCAAACGACACCGTGCGCGTGACTGCCGCGCCGTCGCCGACCTTGCCGGGGAAGTCATCCGCGCTCGGATGCACGGGCGTTTTTTCCGGCGGCAGCGTGTCCAAGATGCGGGCCTGATACCGCGCAAGCATTGATTCCACGGGCATTGCAGCCTTCTTCATCGACGGCGCAGCGCGAAACGTGATCCAGCCAAACGCCGTGTTCAGCTCGTTCAACGCAGTCTTCAGCGGCGGCGAAAGTTCCTTCGCGGAAATCACCGCATCAAGCGTCGTCGCGCACAATTGCTTCTCCGCAGCGTCGAGCGCCTTGCCGCTTTTGCGTTCGGCGAGCAGCGATTCGATGGCGTTGAGAGCACTCCAATGTGACGACGGCGGCTGCGCGGTGACGGGATAATTTTCCTCACTCGGTCCGCCGCTCAGAAACGCCAGCCCCGCATCCGCGAGAAAATTATTTGCCGCCGAAACCTGCTCTTTCGCCGCCGCCCACGGAGTCGCGAGAAGCACGATACCGCCGCCGTTTTTCGCAAACTCGCGCACCGGCTCCAGCGATTCCAGCATCGCGCCGCTGTGCAGCGAAATCACCAGGACATCCACGCCCTTCAGTACGTCCGCAGTCAGCGCGCCCTTTGCCGAAGCCGCTTCCAGCCCCGCGCCCTTCCATTCTCGCGACGAAGCCCCCGCGCACAACACGCGCGGCGAATCCTTGCGCCCCGCCCAACGCGCGACGTTTTTCACGAGCGCCGCATCACCCACAAACGAAGTGTGCGCGAAACAAACAACGCGCCCGCCTTTCTCCGAATCTCCAAAATACCCCGCGCCCACCGGAACCTCTTGTTTCGTAGAAATCGCGAGCGGAAACGCCATGCGTCCCGACAATGCAACACCGCCCGCAGTCCCGCCCATTTTCAGCGCAGGAATGCCCGAGGTCAGCGCCTTGTAATCATCGGCAGGAGCAGCGACGACGGTGATTGCGGCAGAGAGAAACAGGATTACGTTTTTCATGAGTCGCGGACAAAAGCAGAGTCGGCACATCCACTCAACCGGAAACTCTTCCGTTAAAAAACATGACGAAAGAGTGGATAGTGACATGGAAATTTGGATTTTCGCGCTGGGTTGCGCACAACTCTCTGCTGAGACGGTGAAAGACCGTGCAGAGGATTGCAGGCGCTTTGTGTAACATTTCATCTTTTCGGCCTATGGATTTCGTGGCGGCACGGAGGGCTCAGGCGCGATAGGCGGCAAGGGTGTCGCGCACCATTCGCTCGCGACTGAAGCGAGCGAGGACATCGCGGCGGGCCTCCTGGCCCATGCTACGGCGGAGGGCGGCGTCGCGGCAGAGAAGGCGGAGGTTTGCGGCGAGTGCGGCGGGGTCGCGTGGTTCGCTGAGAAATCCGGTGTGGCCGTGCGCGACGACTTCGGGGATGCCGCCGCCGGAGCAGGCGACGA
>JAYTMG010000449.1:0-1051 GCA_043728745.1 Verrucomicrobiaceae bacterium | reverse complement strand
GCCCGCGAGATGCTCGAAGGCATGACCGGACTCAACGGCTGCACGCTGCCGCTGCAAATAAAGCCCATGCTCGCCTCGCTTGCGGGCACCTTTCAGTTCGCAGCAGCGCCGTTCAAAGTGCAGGAACTTCCGTGGATATTCGGCGCCGGGCTCATCGCGTTTTTCGCGCCCAATACGCAGCAACTCTTCCGCGTCGCGATTCCAGCACGCGAGACCGCCGAGCCGCCGATTTGGAAAATGAACGGCCTGTGGGTTGCGGTGACGGCGGTCGTGTTCGTCGTCGCGTTTTTCCGGCTCACGGGCGTCACCGAGTTTTTGTATTTCCAGTTCTGATGATGGGTCATTTTTTCAACGAGAGCCATGAAGGGACGAAAAGGACGAAAGGGACACAAGGGACCAGCGCGTCTCTGCGGTCCCTTCCGTCCTTTTGGTCCTTTAAGTCCCTATGAACGCCGCACGCTATCTCCGCCGCCTCGCCCTCGCCGTGCTGCTGCTCGCAGCCGGGCTCGCCGCGCTCAACTACTACGCCGACCCCTACGCCGTCTGGCGCTACGGGCTGCCCGGCGACTCCATCAAATCCCGCCCCGCCATCCGCAATCAGGAACGCATGCACAAAGCCCATGCCGTCCGCCTTGCCCATGCCGATTGCCTCATCCTAGGAAACAGTCGCGTCGTCGTGGGGCTCGACCCGAACCACCCGGCGCTCCCCGAGAATACCTACAACCTCGGCGTCAGCGCCGCGAACATCTACGAGTGCTACCGATACCTCCAACACGCCGCCGCTTTGAAAAAACCAAAGCTCGTCCTGCTCGCGATCGACAAAGGAATGTTCGACGCCGACTCGCGCCCAGAAGTGGATTTCGACGAAGGGCGTCTCGCAGTCGCCGCCGACGGCACCCCGCAGCCGCGCTGGCGTTGGGCCGACATCCCCGAAACGCTGCTCAGCCTCGACGCCCTCATCGACAGCCTCAAAACGCTCCGCGACAAAACCGGCGTGAAATACAAAGACGGAATGCGCGACGAAGTGCTGATGAAACCCTACACCGTCCCC
>JAYTMG010000448.1:0-14041 GCA_043728745.1 Verrucomicrobiaceae bacterium | reverse complement strand
GCGCGGTGCGCTTCTCCTTCAGCCGCTCGATCAACTCCCGCTTCTTCGCCACCAACCGGTCCACCCGCCCCGTCTCCCGGTCCAGAAACGCCGCGATGGATCGTTGCTCGGCGAGTGACGGAACAGGAATGCGCAGCCCGCGAATCATTTCCGCAGCGATGCCAGGTTGTGCAGCGGTTACGGAATATTGCCCAAGATTCATCGCTCGCAGCAACTCGCCCATCCAGACGACGGCGAACTCCTTCAACGGCGATACGACGAGCGCGTGCTCCGAGGCGTAAAACTCGCCAGACGCGTAATTGATGTTCCCGCACAGCGCGCCTTGGCGACCGATTAGAGCGTGGTGTCCGCGGTGGGTGAACTTGTGGTAGTTTCCGCGCAGGCCGTTGCCTCCATAGACCGGATAGTCTCCGCCCTCGGCAATCAACTCCGAGGTGATGTTCTCCCCGCTCTTGAGCGTGGCGAGGTAGCTCAGCCGCTTCACCTCCCAATGCTCCGGCACGTCGCCGAGCCATTCGACGCCGCTGGGTTTGGTGCGCGGGTAGGCCGGGAGCTTCACGCCGTGACCTCCTTGAGCATTTTCATGATGTCGTCTTCGAGGCGCTTGATGTCGGTCTCGATGGCTTCCAGCGGGCGCGGCGGCTCGTAGCGGTAGAAGTGGCGGTTGAGCGGGATTTCGTAGCCGACCTTGGTCTTGGTGGTGTCAATCCATGCGTCGGGCACGTGGGGCAGCACCTCGCGTTTGAAATAGGCCTCGATGTCCTCTTTGAGCGGCACGGTCTCGGTGTCGCGCAGGTCGGCGTCGGGCTCGGGCTGCGCTTTGGCGTCGCGGCAGATGGCGGCGGTGTCGTCGCGTTCGCCGAGGGCGGCGAGGATGGCTTTGAGTTCAGGGGCGCTCAGGCGGGGATTCTTATCCGCAGATGATGCAGATTTGCGCAGATGATTCAGGAAGGCTTCGCGGTCCTTCCAGAGTTTGTCGCCCAAGGTGCGGACGAAGGCGCGGATTTCTTCCTGACGCGCTTTGCCTGCGGCGATTTCCTGTTCGCGGACGGCGGGGTCTTTCTTCGCGCTGGTGGCGAGGTTCTTGAAGCCGCTCTCGTCGTCGAGCCGGGCGAGGCGTTCGGCGCTGGCCTGGAAGTTCAGCCGCAGCGGGCGCTCGACGGTAATTTTTGAGTAGCCGAAGTCTTCGTTGTCGAAAATCTTGCTGACGACGCGCTGGCGCTGAACGGGCTGGTGGGTGACGGGGTCTTCCTCGGTGAAGGTGCGCGTCTGGCCGTCGCGGAAGTTGCCGAAGATTTTCGTGAGTTCGCCGATGTGGTCGGGGTCGCGATCCTTGTCGGAGGGATCGCCGATGCGGCGGCGTTTGTTGCCGAGGCTTTTCTCCATCTGCACCCAGAACGGGCGGGCATCAATGAGCTGCACTTTGGCTTTGCGGGGCTTTTCCTTCCGGTTCGTGAGCACCCACAGATAAGTGGAAATGCCGGTGTTGTAGAAGAGCTGCTCGGGCAGGGCGACGATGGCCTCCAGCCAGTCGTTCTCGATGATCCAGCGGCGGATTTCGCTCTCGCCGCCACCAGCGTCGCCGGTGAAGAGGGGCGAGCCATTGAAGACGATGGCGAGGCGGCTGCCGCCGTCCTGCGGGGCCCTCATCTTAGCCAGCATGTGCTGGAGGAAGAGGAGCGCGCCGTCATTCACGCGGGGCGTGCCCGCGCCGAAGCGTCCGGCAAAACCGAGCGTATCCTTTTCGTTCTCGATGTATTTTTGCTGCTGTTTCCACTCCACGCCGAACGGCGGATTTGCGAGCATGTAGTCGAAGGTCCACTTCTTACCATCGTCGTCGCGGTCGAAGCCGTCCTTGGTGAAAGTGTCGCCTTGTTTGATGTTCTCCGCGTCTTCGCCCTTGATGAGCATGTCGGACTTGCAGACGGCCCATGCTTCGTCGTTCCAGTCCTGGCCGAACAGCTTGGGCTGGGCGTCCGAGTTGAGGTCGCGGATGTATTTCTCTGCCACGGACAACATGCCGCCCGTGCCGCAGGCGGGATCGTAGATGGTTTTGACGACGTGGCTGCGCGCGAGGTCTTTCTCCGGCGAAAGGAGGAGATTGACCATGAGCTTGATCACCTCGCGCGGGGTGAAATGCTCCCCGGCCTCCTCGTTGGATTGTTCCGCGCCGATGCGGATGAGTTCCTCGAAGACGTAGCCCATCTGGACGTTATCCACGCGGTCGGGCGAGAGGTCGATTTTTGCAAACGCCTTAATGACCAAGAAGAGCAGGTCTTTCTCGGCCATCTTTGCGATATGCACATCGAACCCGAAGCGCTCCATGATGGCGCGAACATTGGGAGAGAAGCCGTTGATGTAGCTATTGAGATTCGGGGCGAGGTGGTTTGGGTCGTCCATCAAACCATGAAGCCCGCTGCCGTCGGCAGGTTTCGCCATGGTGAACTTGGAGAGATTGAAGAACGGCACCTTGGTAATCTGCGAGAGGCGGTGCCGGATGATATTGTCGCCTTTCGCCTTGATGTCTGCATGTTCCTTAAGCGCCTCGGCCTTGGTCGGCGCGAGAATACAATCGAACCGGCGCAGGACGGTAAGCGGCAGAATGACCTTGCGATACTCGTTCCGCTTGTAGGGCCCACGGAGCAGATTGCAGATGCTCCAGATGAAACTGGCGACTTGGGAATGGGATTCGGCGGACATTGATGAGGGCATCTAAGGCTTGCAGATTGCGATGGCAAGGATGACCGTTGAATCACCTCCGATCAGGGTGTGATTAAACGTGGAATAAAGCTCGTGACAAACCAGTCGTGGCTCACGCAGCCCTCTGCGTGACACTGCTACCCGCGAAGCGCTGATCCAATGAGCGTTCCACCGGGAATAATGCGCTTCGCGTGAGGGGAAGCACGCGGAGGGCCGCGTGCGCCACGACGCAAGCGTGCTCACTTGAGCATTTCCACTTTTAATCACACCCCTCCGACCACGCGACCGCGACGAAGTTTTCCGACCGCGAGTCAGCGGCCAGAGGCGCTCGTCTCGCTCGCCGCCCAAGCCGCCGCATACACAGCACGGACGGGCACTCCCGCAGCCTCGGCGAGCGCGCGGCAGCTCTCGTATTCCGGGGAGCGCTGGATCACTTTGCCGTCGCGAAGTCCGAGTTTGATGGTCACTTCGCCATACTCGGTCGCGACTTTCTGGAACTCGCGGTCGAGCTTTAGGCGCATCACTTTATCCACGCGCAGGCCGAAGGCGGTGGTCTCAGCGAAAATGATGTCGGCCATTGCTTCGATGGCGCTTTCATCGCACAGGACCGAGAGCATCACGCCTGGGCGGCTCTTTTTCATCTGGATGGCGGTGTGCCAGACGTCGAGCGCGCCTGCGGCGAAAAGGCGCGTCATCGCTGCGCCGAGCAGTTCGGCGGTGCAGTCGTCGAGGTTGGTCTCCAGCCTCGCCACAGTATCAGTGGGATACGCGGCCATGCGGGCGGATTATGCGGTGGTGCCGAGGACGGCGCGCAGGACGTTCGGGCGTTTTGCGAGTTCGCGTGTGCCGAGTCCGTAGCCGATTTTCTCGATGGTCATCGTGGGCATGAGCCCGAAGCTCTCTGCGAACTCCGCGACAATCGCCGCGCCGGTGGGCGTGATGAGTTCGTGCGGTTCGTCGATCTGGCCGATCGCGATGCCTTTCAGAATTTCCAGCGTGGCCGGGGCGGGGACGGGGAAGGTGCCGTGTGCGCAATCGACCGTTCCGTGCCCGTCGTTTAGTGCGCTACAAACGACGCGTTCCACGCCGAGCGCCTCGATGCCGACGCATGTGAGGACGATGTCGGCGATGCTGTCGAGCGCGCCGACTTCGTGAAAGTGGACATCGTCCGCGCTCATGCCGTGGATTTTTCCCTCGGCGACTGCGATGCGATGAAAGATGGCGAGTGAGCGTTTCTTTACGCCAACCGAGAGGTCGCTCGCGATGATGAGCGCTTTGATTTCCTTGTGCGTGCGCCCGTGCTCGTGGTCGTGATCATGGCTGTGCCCGTGGCCATGTTCGTGTCCGTGATCATGTTCATGGGAATGCGTGTGTCCGTCGGCATGAGTGTGCTCGTGGTCGTGGTCGCAGCATTCGCCGTGTTCGTGCTTGTGCTCGCCTTCATGGGAGTGCTCGTGCGAATGAGTGTGTCCTTCCTCGTGCTTGTGTTCGTGGGCGTGTTCTTCGTGTTTATGATCGTGCCCGCCGCAGCCTTCGCCGTGCTCGTGGTCATGCTCATGATCGTGCTCTTTATGCCCGCAGCCTTCGCCGTGGGTGGCACCGCCGTGGATGTCAAATTTCACACCCTCGATGTCCTTCCGCTTGGCGCGATCGTAGTGCATGTGGAAATGGCCGAGATTAAGCTTTTCGATTTCCCATTCGAGCGCGCTGGGTTTCACGCCGAGGTCGATCAAAGCGCCCACAGTCATGTCGCCGCTGATTCCGGAAATACAATCGAGATAAAGAGTCTTCATAAAGTGTCCGAGAGACTTGCGATTCCGGCGCGGGAATCACAAGCGAATTGGCGGAAAATTCGCGTCACTTCGCCATAATCTGATCCCAATTCCCGATGCCGATGACCGGCAGCGCGAAGCGAAATGCGGCTTCCTGCGCGGGGGTTCCGGCGGCTTTGAAGCATTCGTACATCGGGCGTGGCGTGTCGGCTGTCGCGATGCTGTCTTTCTTCCGCCGCCACAGCCCTAGGTTTAGTCCGCCTTCATACTGATGGTCCACATGTCGGTGCAAAATAAACGCTTCGATGCTCGGGATGCGGGCGACTTTTTCCCACGCGTAGCAGTAACCGGCGGCTTGGTCGCGGTCGCCAGCTTCGTTGTCTTTGGAATGAAATCCTTGCTCGCTCAGGATGATGCTGCGTTGCTTTCCGCGATAAAGCAGCTCGGGGCGCGCGAAGAATTTGTCGAGCTGCTCCAGGTTTTTGAAAGTGATGCGTCCGGCGTCCGGCGAATGCGGCGCGGATTTGTCACGCCAGGTGCGCGCGTCGCCCAGATCCTCGGGATAGGGATGATGCGCGAGATGCCAGTCGAAATCGCCGCCCGCCCGCGCCTGTCGCGCGAATTCTTCGATGTAGTATTTGCCCGGCATCGAGCGCCAATGATCGGCGTCTGGATCGATGGTCCAGAAATGCGTGAGCGACATATACACGCGGGCCGTGGCGCTCGATTTGCGCACTGCGGAATTCGCGAGGCGCATCTGCCGCACGTAATCCGCGACTGCTGCGTTGCGCGGCATCCGTCCGACATTGTGCCACTGCCAGTGGACGTTTACTTCATTCCCGATGATGTAGCCGGCGACGCGTCCATGCTCGTTGTTCTCCCGCGAAAACCAGTCGGCAAGAAACTCCATCGTCGCCTTCCAAAGCCGCTCACCGCGCGGCGTCACGGTGTCGAAAGCAGCGATGTTGTTCACGAGTTTTTCGTCCCGCGCAGGGTGAAGAATTGCGGCGTTCATTTCGGGACGCCCGGTCTGGTAGGCGAGGATGATGAGATAGACGGCGATGCCTTCGTCGCTCATCCGTTTCACACTCAGGCTGTCGAGGTAGCTCTTGCGAAACGCGTAAGTCTCGCCATCGAATTGCCACGTCGGATTGCCCGGCTTTTTGTCCAAATCGATGAGCGCGCCGAGCGAAA
This sequence comes from Verrucomicrobiaceae bacterium, assembly GCA_043728745.1. Taxonomy (GTDB): domain Bacteria; phylum Verrucomicrobiota; class Verrucomicrobiia; order Chthoniobacterales; family Chthoniobacteraceae; genus SXWH01. The sequence continues at coordinate 8,375 of JAYTMG010000448.1, read as the reverse complement.
CATTCACTCCCGCGTGGCGCACGCCGATGGCGATTGCGTCCTCGACCATCTGCACTTGCAGACCTTTTTTGCTGCCGGGATTTGGAAAAGGCCGCGCATCTTTTGCGCCCGCGATCTCGCTGGTAAATCGAACGCCGCCCGCCGGAATCCGCCCGAGCGAGGGGTGGGGGATCATCACCACAAAGCCACTCGCAGAGCGGTCGTGCGCGCCATCGAGCCGCGGAATCGAAACCTCTGCCTGCGCCGTTCCTCGCCAAACGACGGGAGCTTTCGCCGCAGCCGTGAGCGTTTGGTGCGCGGCGAGTTCGACGACTTCCACCGCGCCGCTCACGCCCGTGAGAGAGAGCTTCACCCGAGCCGCATCGACGCTCACAGCAGCCACGCCGATCGTGCCGCTCTCCACCACGCCCATCCGCGCCACGGTGCAATCGCCCACAGGATCAAAGCGCAGCCGCCAGTCCTTACCCATCGGCGGCAATACGACGGATATTTCATTCCAGCCCGCCTCCACGCGAAAGTGAGCCGAGCGATCCTCACGGTCCGTGGCCTGCGAAGCAAACACCTGCGCCCAGCCCGCCGCCTCACTCCGAATGGTTGCGGTAAAAAGAAGCGGCTCCGCAGAAGTAAAATCTCCGTGCGGCCCAATCAAAAACGGATCACCGCCGGAAGCCTTGAGTTTCAGCCCCTCAGGCGACGACTCCACTTTGGCAATGTCATGCGCGTCACCCCAGCCCTGCGCATCGCGACCACCGGTAAAATCCGCGACGGGCGGAGTCGCGAAGACTGAAGTCGCGACAAATAGAAGAGGCAGACGGATATTGAAAAGCATGGCCCTTACAACCGGACACCGAGAGTCATCATAGAAGGAAAGGAGCGCTCTCTTGCCCAACTCCTCCGCGCGAGCGTCTTCCGACCCGCCGCCATAAACACCGCCGCCGACCTTCAGGCCGCCGACTCCATCCCCCGCGTCCGCGCTTCGCTCAAATTCCACCGCGACGACATCTTTTCGGTCGCCGAGAAACTGGCGTTGGCTGCGTAGATTAGATCAGCGCCACAGGCGGACGACGATGAGGGCGTCGAGACGATCCATCGTGTCATTTTGCGGATGCGGATGGAGCAATCGCTGGAGCAATCGGAATTGGGATGGCGGATGAAATGCGGACGAACGGTGTAACGGAATGATTGCCGAGGTGCGTGCGCGTCGCCGGGAGAACCAGCTGGGCGGTCGCAGAGCCGTAATGCGCAGCGTGAACGAAATTCCTAGCGGCGACGGAGTTCTTCAATATGTGGCTGGAGCGAATCTTTGCCTGAAACTTTACTTTTCCCAACGAGGGTAAACGGACATGCGTGACGTTTTGGGCTGGGACGGTTGCATTGCTTTCGCGCTTCAGCTCGTATCTCGGCGTCAGTCTATTTCGTGGCGACGACTCGGAAATACCGCGGAGTGGTGCTTGCGGGGTTCGCGGAGCGGTAGGTGACGCGCTCTAGGCCGTTTCCGAGTTGGGTCGTGCTTGTGGGCACGGTCGTTGCCGCCCACGAGGTGAGGTTGGTGGATTCCTGAACAGACCACGATACATCCACTGCGAGGTGCCGGCGGGTGAATGTGATGCTCGGGTAGTCGGTGCCGGAGTCGTTGACCTTGCCCGCGCTGCTCAACGAGGACGCGTCGTGTGCGCGTGGATTCCGTCCGTAGCAGTATTCGGCAAAATTGGTCATGCCGTCGCCATCGCTGTCGTCGGTAGTGCCGACGAGCGCGCCGGGTGCGGTGACTTCTCCGAGCGACCAGTGGTTGAAGCGCCAGCCTTCGAAGCCGTTCGCATTGTCCGTATCGCCGAGGCCGGGCGAGCCGTTGGGAGCGGCGCTGAGCGCCCAGACGTTTGGCAGCGGAAGGGTGGGCGATCCGTAGTCGGCGTAGCCGGGCGCGGCGTTGCGGGTGACGAGCGAGTAGCCGCCGCCGTCGCTCTGCGGGAACCAAGATGGCTCGTAGTGAAACTCGAGAACCTCTTCGCCCTGCGGGTCTTCGATCCGGAGGGTGTCGCCGCTGTTGCTGAGGTTGCCGATATATTGTCCGCCAACCGTCGCGCCAGCGCCGTAACGATGCGTAAACGCTGGCTGGTTGCTCACGAGTACTACGCGGGCTCCAGCGGCCAGTGTCGCACCGAGCGGGAAGGTGAAGTCGATGCCTTTTGTGAAGTGCGCGCCGCCGAGGGCGAGCGTCGTTGCGCCCGTGTTCACGAGTTCGATGAATTCGAAGTCCGATGCGCTCACACCGGGAATTGCGGTCACTTCAGCGGGCGTCGGCGCGGAAGGAGCGTAGTTGATTTCCGAGACGCGGAGCTGGTTCTGCGCGGCAGTCGGCGCAGCGGCCCATGTCTGTGTCATCAGCAACGTATTGTCCGGGCGGCGCAACTCGATGATTTCGCCGCGCGCGGACATGGAGCCGTCGTACGGACCGACGACGAGCCGGTATTGACCACCCGTCGCACCGATGGTGCGAACGCGGAATGCAGCGGGCGATTTGGAAACGTGGAGGCGTCCGATATTCTCCGTGCCGGTGGTGTATGCGGGGATGACGGTGCCAGCGGGAAATGTGAAATTTACCGCGCCGGTGATGTGCCATCCCGAGAGATCCACGGAGGCTCCGCTAGTATTGCGGATCACGAAATACTCGTCGTTCTGATTTGCCGAGGCTGGGTTGAAATCAACTTCTTCGATTGCGAGGACAGGGGTCGCGGATTGAGGCGCGGGGATGCCCAGTGCGCCCGCGTTGTTGAAGAGATACGCGCGCCGACCGGGGAGGAAGGGGAAGGTGGAGTTTCCAGTCTCGTGCCCGGTCACTTGCGAGGTTTGCGGCGGGTTCGGGTTGCTGTTCAAAATGCGCATCGCCTGTTTTCGTGCGGCGTGATCGTGTGTAGCTGCGTCGAGCACGCCGCCGAATTGCTGCGTGGCATTTCCATCGACCCACCAGCCCCATTTTTGTAGCTCGCGGTCCGCGTCGGTGAGGAACGTCGCGCCTGCGCCGGGCGGCAGGTAGCTGAGCTTTGGCACCATGAGTAAGTCGCTGGAGCCCATTCCTGCGTTGAGGATGTGAACGGCGAGAACATTTGTGCCTACGCGAAGTGCGGCAAGACCGGTGCTGGTGATGTCCATGCTCTCGAACTGCACCGCGGCGGCCTCATCGCGGGTGACGTTGGAGATTGCGGTCGATGGATCATTGGTCATCGAGACGTCAGCGTCGTTCCGTCCTGCGACCAGAACTCCGTTAATGTAGGCGCGGAATCCGTCTTCATATTTCATCCCGAGCAGGAGCGTGCCGATGTCCGCAAGTGCCGCAGCATCGGGAATGTCGAAGGCGATTCGAGTGTAGCACGTTGCGTTGATATTGAACATTTGGGCTCCCGTGTTGGAGTTGATCAATGGGAGATAGTCGGGGGCGTTGTCGTAGCCAACGCCGGTGGTGCCGGACGTCCAGTTGGCGATGTTCACGGGGTCGGTGTAGTTCGTCCATTGATTCGCGCCTGCGCCAGCGGTGAGGGTGAAACCGCCGTTGCCTGCGGAAGGGACGAGCCATTTGCACGGCGTGGCTGTTCCGTCGAAGATCGTGACTTCCACCGGAGGCGGGCCGCCGCCGGGAGGGTCGATGATGTCGATGAGCGACGCTACACGAGTATCCCACAGCCCGTTGGTTGCGGTGGCGGAAACAAGAATCTGGTCCATCAATGTTCGCGCACGCCGCACGAACATTTCGTTCAGCTCGGGCATGGTATAGACGAGGGACATGAGGTGATTTCCTCCGCCGCCAGATGGGAAATAGCCTTGCGAGTGAATCTCATCGTCGAAGTAATTTTGTGCGCCCCACCATGAGTGACCGAAGCTCAAATCCTGATCCCACGGGAGCGTGTACCATTCGCCCGTGCCCATCGTGTCGCGATAAATGTAGTAGTTTTTGTGGCCCCAGTCGGTGTTCGCGATGAGGCTGTGGGTCACGCAGAAATTGATGAGCGCAGGGACGTTTACGTTGTCGTAGAGGTACTGCCGGCGTTGCAAGGACGTGCGCACGCTGTTGATGCCGGTGACGAGTGCCTGAAGGTCGGAATTGTCCTCAAACTCGCGAGTCTTTTTCTCCGCGCCGGGCGCAGTAGAGCCTTCGAGCGAGTTATAGATTTTGTAAAGCGCACCATCTTTATCCAAGCCGCACCGTTCGAGGTATTCCTCGTTGCCGTCCTCGACCATGTCGTAGATCGCATGGAACGCCATCGGCGCGGAGCCTGTGGCCTGCCGCACATGGAGCATATTGGAAAAATGCGACGCCGCATGCCCGCTATCCGCCCAGGCAGACCACGCGAGCGTGTTGCGGAGCTTGGACTTGTCGGCGTAGTTGGAGAGGAAATTCATGCTGCGAATTTCCGTTTCTCCGGCTGCCCATTTAAAGCGGTTGTCCTTGTTGAAATTCAAATTGTAGCTCTTTTTTGGGAAGCCCTGCGTGGACTGTCCGTGGAGATTCACAGCCACGTAATCGTAGAATTTCCCCAGATAGAAAATGCTGCATCGTGAGCCGGGTGTCACCGTCGCTGCAGCCGCAGGGTCCTGCACGAACCAATGGAGCACGGGAAGCTGCGTCGTGTAGCCCGAGTCTGGCACGACAGTCCCATAGTATTGGTCGGTGTCCGCTCCTGCGATGCCGTCGAGATTGATGAAAAGCGGATCGGTCGTCGTGTTGTTGGCGCTATCCTTCGCGATGACCCGCCAGCGGAGCATCTGGCCAGGGGCGAGGCCGGTCGTGGGGATTTGTGCTGTGTAGATTTGGTCGGCGGCATTCACGTCGGGAGCGATGCCATCGTTGAGCATCGGTACGAGCGTTTCCGTTCCCCACATCGTGAGGTAGGCGAGTTGGACTGTGCCAACGGCGTTGATGCGCGGCTTCACTTGCGCAGTGATCACGAGCGGCGCGCTGCCCGCACCACCACTCGGCGGAATCGGATTCTTTATCGTATTTGCAACGTGCGGCCCGATCGCTTCGAGCGGCGCGCTGTTTGATGCTCCGGGTGTTCTCGATGTGAAATAGACGGATACACCACTGACCGCGGAGATCGCATCGATCGTCGGACGTAGTAACACGTTTGGCGCGCCGACCGCGTTGTTCATTAGTTGAATCGCGAGAATGTTCGTCCCATTCACCAGTCCGCCGCCTACCGATGGAACCGGCGTGATTCGGAACATTCCTGGATTTTGTGGGACCGTTGATGCCGCCGGGCTGTTCCATGCGGGAGACGCAACGGAGTTGTGTGCGGCAATCTGAATTCCGTTAATCCACGCCATGTAGCCATCCGCCTGTCGGACGTTGAGGAGGATTCCGTTGATCGCATTGAGGTCGGTGATCGTGAACGGGATGCGGACGTATGCAGATGGGTTTGTGCCGGCTCCAGTGATGGTGCTGAGCGATGTTGTGTAGTCAGAGGCGCTGACTCCGGTCGTGCTGAAAAGGGACGTTCCGTTGGTGGTATCGGCACCGGTCACGATGTCGGATATTTCCGTAGGTGTGAGGTTGCGATTGTAAAAGCGGATGTCGTCCATCAAGCCGGTGTAACGCTTCCAATACGGATCGTGTGAGCGGCCGACTTCGATCGCTTGCGATGTCGGCCAGGCCCACGTCCCCGTGTTCGTGGAGGTTCCAGCAGGCTGCCCATCGACGTAGATCGTTACTTGATTTCCCACGGCTTGATTCATCGTGATGGCGACGTGGTGCCATTGATTGTCGCTCACGATTACAGTGCTCGCGAACAGGCAGTAGTTGTTCTCCGATTGTAGCACGAGTTTTCCGTCGTCTTGTTGCACAATGACGATGCCGGTTGTTGTCCGCCGGTCCCACAGCATCGCACCCGAGTTTCCCGTTCCAATTGGCAGATTTGCCTTCATCCAAAAACAGATCGTTGGAGAGGCGACATTATATACTGCGTTCGAAGCGATTGATAATTGGTCATTCTCCGTGCCGATAAAATTCATCACTCCAGCACGCAGCATTGGCGATGGAGAAGTATCGGTGGCGGAGGCGAGCGGCCCGACACCATTGCTTGTCGCGCTCCGACTGGAGCCGCCTGTATCCTGAGGGATTTGCCCGTCCGAAGAATTATAGCGGTGCATGCACGCCGATCCCGCCACAATTGCCGGATTTGGCACCGCCGCGCTTCCGAGCGCCGCTACGCCTGTGAACCATCCGGTTTCGTTGTAGGGCTCGTTGCCACCGCGCCATAGGGCGGCCATCTGTGGGCCTGTCACAGAAGTCGGAACCCGGTATTTCACGGCTGTCGTGGCAGAGACCAGCGCAGTCGTCGTTCCAGCCTCTGTAATTCCGTAAGAAACATCGGCCGCCTGCGGTGGATACGGATTCCAAAACTGCACCACCGTCGTTCCGCCGCCCACCTCGGCGCGGGTGAGCGCGAGATACTCGCCGCCGCCATCGAGCTTGAAATTCGTGTGCAGGTTTTTCAGCGGATTGCGGCGATCCTTGTTGGACGCAAACACCAGCAAATACTGGCCCGGCGACAGGTTCTTGTCGGGCAGCGCCCATTTGCGAAGTTGCCCAATATTGTCGGTCAAATACCACCCGGATAGATTTACCGTCGCAATCGTGGTATTCTTGAGTTCGATCCAATCCTCGTGATTGCCATCTTCGTCGAGGATGCCCTCCACGTTGTTGGCGAGAAATTCCGTGATGGCAACTTGGCACTGCGCGCGAGTGGTGAGGAGCGCGAGCGCGATTGAAATGAAGAGAGAGCGTAATGAGAGCACCCATGAAAACTACCGCGAAACAGTGCTCCGCGCAACTCGTTTCCTCATTCCAAATGCGGGGGAGGGGAGTATTCCGACACACGTTATTTTCCAGCGATTCGACAACCGACACAACCCCGGCACATGGCTCATCCTCGATGCAGCGATCGAGAACAACGAAAGGTATCTCAACCGAGAAAAAGCAGTTCACCCCCGCGAAAGGAGTCACGACTAATTCTACTTTGTTCCTTGCGCTGAGGCACCGCGAGATTGGCCCGCGAAAAACGCAAAAAAGCGCGAAATGGGAAATCCTTTCGCGTCTTTTCGCGTCTTTTTGCGGGCCAAAATGAGCGACTAACAAAGTAGAATTAATCACACCCCTCACAATGCGTGATGCCCGCAAACGCCGCATCCGTGCTTGTTCTGCACAAAGCGCTTCCCCCCGCGCCTGATTTTCGCTCCATTCTGCGCCCAATATGGATGACCAATTTAATGTCCGCTACACTGCGCAGCTTGCGCGGCTTGATTTGACCGATGCTGAAATCGAGAAGTTTCAGAGCCAGCTCGGTCAGGTGCTTTCCCATGTCGAGCAGTTGCGGAAGGTCGATGTCTCGCACGTCGCTGCGACGGCTCATGCGAATGCGGTGACCAATGTGTTCCGCGCCGATGAAGTGCGGGAATCGTTCTCGCAGGAGACGGCGCTCTCGAACGCGCCGCGCTCGGCCAACGGGCTCATCGTCGTGCCAAAGGTCATCGAATAATTTATGTCGCTCACTTCTCTTTCTATCGCGGAACTACAGGCGCAATTCCGCTCGGGCGCGGCGTCTCCGGTCGAGGCTGTGGACGCACTCGAAGCGCGCATCGCCGCGCTCGATGGCCGCATTCATGGATACTTGTCGCGCGATTTCGCCACGGCGCGGGCGCTTGCGGAAAAGGCGGATGTTTCGCTGCCGCTGGGCGGTGTGCCGATTGCGATTAAGGACGTGATCAACGTGAAAGGCGAGCCCTGCACGGCGGCGTCGAAGATTCTTCAGGGCTACACTTCGACTTACGATGCGACGGTGATTTCGAAGCTGCGAGCGGCGGGGGCGATTCCGTTTGGGCGGTGCAATCTGGATGAGTTTGCGATGGGAAGCTCGACGGAGAACTCGGCGTTTGGACGCACGATGAATCCGTGGGATTTCTCGCGCATTCCCGGCGGTTCGTCGGGCGGCTCGGCCGCAGTGGTGGCTGCGGATGAGGCGTTCGCGGCGCTGGGCTCGGATACGGGCGGGAGCATCCGGCAGCCGGCGGCGCTTTGCGGCTGCGTGGGGCTGAAGCCGACATACGGACGAGTGTCGCGGTTTGGGTTGATTGCGTTTGCGTCGTCGCTGGAACAAATCGGGCCGTTTACAAAAACAGTGCGCGATGCGGGACTGCTGACGAACATCGTCGCGGGGCGCGACCGCATGGATTCGACGAGCCTCGATGTGCCGGTGGAAGACGCGACTGCGCTGCTCGGGCGTGACTTGAAAGGCGTGAAACTCGGCATGCCGAAGGAGTATTTCATCAGCGGAATCGATCCGCAGGTGGACGCGGCGGTGCGGGCTGCGGTGCGGCATTACGAA
>JAYTMG010000447.1:0-1981 GCA_043728745.1 Verrucomicrobiaceae bacterium | reverse complement strand
GCGGCGATGCCGAGGAAGATGTAGCCCATGTGCATGACCGACGAGTAGCCGAGCATCCAGTCGAGCTTCTTCTGCGCGATGGTGACCAGACCGATGTAGAGAATGTTCGCGACGAGCAGAATGAGGAGGAGGTTCATCCAGACTTTCGCGCCTTCAGGGAGCATCGGTACCGCGATGCGAATCAGCCCGTAGAGGCCAAACTTTTTCAGTACGCCGGAGTGGAGCATGGCGACCGGTGTCGGCGCGCTGGCATACGCCGGCGCGGCCCACGAATGGAATGGGAAGAGCGAGATGAGAACGCCGAACCCGACAAGCAGCCAGATGTAGATACCGCCTTGAACCTCCGGCGATATGAGATTCGGATTCTCTTTCAGGGCCGCGGCCATCTTGATCATGTCAAACGAATGCGCGCTGCCGACGAAAGTGCCTTCCGGAAATGCGAGATAGAGTTTCGCGAGGCCGACGAGCAGGATCATGCTTCCGACGGCGAGATAGATGGTGATTTTCCACGCGGCGACCTGGCGCTCGCCGTGTCCCCAAATGCCGATGAGCAGGAACGTCGGGATGAGCGCGAGTTCGTGGAACGCGTAGAAGAAGAACATGTCCACCGAAGCGAACGCGCCCGCTGCGCCGCCACTGATAAGCAACACGCAGGCGTAGAAAAGATTCTCCCGCTTATCGATTTTCGGAGTCACCCACACTGCGGCAACTGTGACGACTGCGGTGAGCAAAAGCATCACGAGCGCAAGGCCGTCCGCACCGAAAGTCAGATTCAGGCCCCACTCGGGAGCCACGGCCCAAGTCGAACCATAGGCGAATCCGCCGGGGGTCGAGGGCTTGTAACCGATGAGCGCCACGACGGTGAGCACGAGTTGCGTCCATGCGGAAAGCAGCGCGCTTTTGCGGGCCGGTGCGCCGAGTGCGATGACGATCGCATTCAAAATGGGCAGTAGAACGATGAAATTAAGAACGGTCATTTAGTTCTTCGATGTAAAGTGAACGATGGCTCCGATGACAGCGACGACCACGAGGGCGATAAGTGCGTAAAGCATCCAAGGTGATGAAGCGGCCATATTATTTAAAAACTACGAACCAGATGAGCCCGACAACCCCGAGGCCGAAAACGAAGGAGTAGCCCTGCACATTTCCAAATTGAAGCAGACGGAAGAGGAACCCGACGCTCCACGCAGCCATGCCTGCCAGCCGGACGATTCCGCTGATGAGGCTGTCGATGGCGTTCGCGATGTAGGCGAGGACGTCCTGCGTCCCCGCGACAATCGCGCCGTAGATTTCGTCGAAGTAAAACTTGTTGCGGAAGAGCGGGAGTGAAAGCGGCTCTTTGTCCTTGCCGGTGTAGAGCGTGAACGCAGCGAACGTTCCAATTGCAAACGCGATGGTCGCGGGAATTGCGATACCCCAGTGGAAATGCTGCTCGTGAGAGAAGAACCAACCTTCCGTGCCGTATGCGGCGAAGATGCTCAATATCGCGAGGACGATGAGCGGCACCGTCATGCGCGCCGGGCAATCGTGACCGTGATGCGCGGCTTCCGTGCGAGGTTTACCGAGGAAGGCGACCACGAAAAGGCGGGTCATGTAGAACGCAGTGAGCACGGCAACCGTGAGTCCGATAAAATAGAGCGGTGTGCTCTTTTCGCTCGCTGCCGCGAGAATGGAATCTTTCGACCAAAAGCCCGCCAGCAGAGGGAATCCTGTGAGAGCCGCAGTACCGATGGCGAATGTGATCGCGGTCTTCGGCATGTGCTTCAAAAGGCCGCCCATTTTCCAGATGTTCTGCTCGTGATGCAGCGCATGGATGACCGCGCCGGCTCCGAGGAAGAGAAGCGCTTTGAAGAATGCGTGCGTGAATAGGTGGAACATCGCCGGCCCTCCGTTTGCGTCGGGCGCAAGGCCGATGGCCATGACCATGTAGCCGAGCTGCGACAGCGTGCTGTAAGCGAGAATGCGCTTAATGTCGTCCTGC
>JAYTMG010000446.1:0-2188 GCA_043728745.1 Verrucomicrobiaceae bacterium | reverse complement strand
ATGTGCTGAAAGTGTTTCTCTGGCGGCTGTCGGTTTACCGCGAGCACTGATCGGGAGGGAGCAATGGATCAGTCACAGGGAAGTGACAGCGACGAAGTGGTCAGTGGGACTCGGAAGTTTCGCAGTCCCAATCGGATCTTGGTGCGGTCGTTTCGTCAGTCGCGTGATCTTTGGCGGGACAAGCATCACGCCGTGCAGGCCAAGTTGGAACTCGAACGCCAACGCTCCACAGAACGCGGTCGCTTGCGCGATCAGTGGCAAGCCCTATTTTCCGCACCCGTCAAAAATTGCATAGTGAATGGGCTTGCGCATCTTGCCTAGCCCGGCCAAACTCTGCTCATGGACGGAATCTGCTACGGAAAACACACCGACATCGAAGGCAAGCCACTCGGTGGGCTCGCGGTCATCGCGCCCATGCTCCAACGCATGGGCGTCGAGAAAATCATTGACCAGCACATCCCCGCCGATGATCAGGCCGAGTTTGCTCATGGAAAAATTCTCAGCGTCCTCATCGCGGCTCGCGCCCATGAACCCGTCGCGCTCTCCAACATCGCCACATGGGCCAAAAACACCTGCGCCAACATCCTGTTTGACATGCCTCTCGAAAAGATGAACGACGATCGCTTCGGACGATCGCTGGATGCCTTCTTCCCGCAGCGTCACTCCATTCTCGCTGCCGTCTCTTTGCAGGTGATCGAAGTCTTCGGCATCAATGTCAAAGACCTGCATTACGACCCCACTCACATCCTCTTCACTGGAGCCTATGAGCAGGCCGAGGCTCGCGAGGGTGCCTCCGATGTCGATGCCAAAGGACGCATCTGCAACGTGCGGTCTAATGAGTCGCTCAAGCCCGCGCACATCAGGAAGGGGCGGGCAATGGACGATGCCCCCAACGGTTCGAGGATGATTCATGTCGGGCTGAGCACGCTCGTCGATGAGCTCGGGCCGATACCGTTGTTTGGTCACACCATTGACGGAAATCAGAACGGGCACACTTCGGTGCAAGAGCATCTGGCGCTGATGAGCAAGCACATGCCCGACCTCAAGGTGGCGCTGATCTCCGATCGAGGCACCTACTCGATCGGGCACTTACTGCGCCTCGAAGACGCCGGTTGCGAGGCCATCGCGTCCGCTCCTTGGAAGGAGTTCAGCGAACTCTTCGACGCCCAGCGCGAGAACCTCAAATGGAAGCCGGCGTCGTATCTGTCGATCGAACAGCAGGACCGCCGCCGCCGCAAGAGTGAGTTGCCGTTAGAGCACTACGACATCGCGGTGCTCAAGCACAAGTTGCACGATCCCGCGAGCGGTCGAGAGATCGCCTGCCGAGTGCTGTTCGTGAAGAGCACCGCAGATGAGAAGGCGGTTCAAAAGCAGCGAAAGAAGCAGATCGATCGACTGACTGCGGACCTGCTCAAGCTGCAGGTGAGCGTTGCGAATGGGCGGCGAAGCACCGATGTGGATTCCGTCTCGAAGCGCGTGCATCGAGCGTATGGCTGCTCTGCCGCAGCGAAGTATTTTCGGTGGGACTTGATCGCGCTGACGACCAAAGAGATCAAAGCGTTGCCGCGTCCTCAGAAAGGCTGCCGTCTGCCGACGCACCGTTTCGAGTTCACGTTCGACAGCGAGTTGCAGAAAGCGGACGAAAAGCACGATGGGTTCAACGCCATCGTGACAACGGTGCCAACCAACCAGTCGAGCGCCGACGCGATCTTCACGCGATTCAAACAGCAGACCTACAGCGAGCAAGTCAACGGCCATTGGAAGGGACCGTTGGCGGTGCGTCCTGTGTGGTTGAAGCGGGCGGATCGGGTTGAGTCGTTGATGTTCCTGATGGTGATCGCGTCGATGCTGCAGTTCTTAATCCAGCGAACGTATCGAGCGAGCGTGCCAGCGGACGCGAGTCTCAAAGAGAAGCGGATTACGACAAAGACGTTGTTGGGCGAGTTCACGAACTACACGCTGCTGGTGGAGCGACACCACTGGGGCATCTCCGTGAGCCCGACGAGCCTGACGACGCGTCAAGCGGAGATTCTGCGTCGTCTGAAGTTGCCAAGTCCGTCGGAACAACTGCGTCGCCTACTGCCTCGCCCGCCTGAATAGCGCGAGAGCGTGCATCCCACTCCGTCCCCTGCAAAACTGGCCGGCCCCGCCCGCCAGTTTGAAACGAAAGCCGGGTGCGGAAAATAGG
>JAYTMG010000445.1:0-14013 GCA_043728745.1 Verrucomicrobiaceae bacterium | reverse complement strand
AAAGCCATCATCCTCGCCGGCGGCGCAGGCACGCGCCTGTATCCACTCACGCAGATCGCCTGCAAGCAGCTTCTCCCGATTTACGACAAGCCGATGATCTACTACCCGCTCGCCACGCTGATGCTGGGCGGCTTGCGCGAGGTGCTCATTATTTCCACGCCGAAAGATCTCCCGATGTTTCGAGAGCTCCTCGGCGATGGAGCGCGGCTCGGGATGCGCATCGAATACGCCGAACAGCTCAAGCCTGCCGGGCTCGCCCAGGCGTTCGTCATCGGCGCGGATTTCGTCGGCAAGGACTCCGTGTGCCTGATCCTCGGCGACAACATTTTCTACGGGAAACTGGACTTCTTCCGCGATGCGCTGCGGCTTGTCGGCACCGAGGGCGGCGCGTGCGTCTTTGGGTATCAGGTGAAAGACCCCGAGCGCTACGGCGTCGTGGAATTCAGCGCCGATGGACGGGCAATCAGCATCGAAGAAAAGCCAACAAAGCCGAAGAGCCCATTCGCCGTTCCGGGGCTCTACGTCTATGACAACGAAGTGCTCCAAATCGCACGCGACCTCAAACCGAGCCCGCGCGGCGAGCTCGAAATCACCGACGTAAATGTCGAATACCTCCGCCGCGAAAATCTCCATGTCCGCGTCCTCGGTCGCGGCATGGCGTGGCTCGACACCGGCACGCAGCAAAGCTTGCTCGACGCCAGCAACTACATCGCCGCCATCGAAAACCGGCAGGGACTGAAAATCGCGTGCCTCGAAGAAATCGCATTTGCACAAGGCTTCATCGACCGCGCCGGGATGCAGCGTTGCATCGACGCAATCCCGAAAAGTCCTTACCGCGAATACCTCGAACTCGTCCTCGGCGAATCGAAGTAAATGAGCAGCGACACCCCAACGCAGTCGCCGATCTGGCTTCGCCGATGGCCGTGGGTGCTGCTCCTGCTCGTCGCCGCGCTCGCATACTACGGCAGCTACTACCGGCACGGAATCAACTTCCAGGATGAAGGCGGGATGCTCACGCACCAGACCCAGCGGCTGCTGAACGGCGAGCTGCCCATCAAGGACGTTCTCCTCGGCTACAACGTCGGCTGGTTTTATCCGCTGATGGCGTTGTTCAAAATCACGGGCGTGAACTTCGTCGCACTGCGGGTGTATTTCATGGCGCTCAGCACGCTCGCCGCCGTGCTCGGATTTCTCACCGTGGAAAAAGCGGCGCGATTTGCGGGACTCAAGCGCGCTGCAATCGGCCTCGGTGTCGCAGTCGGGCTCCTGCTCATCGCCACGCCGGGGATGATGTTCAAAAATTACAACCCGCTCGCAACCGTCGCGAACGCTTGGTGCCTGCTGGGTTTCGTGCTCGCGCAACCGAACACTGGCAAGTCGTGGAAGTGGGCGCTCGGGGGAGGATTGATCCTCGGGGCGACGTGGCTTGTGCGCATCGACCTTGGCTCGCTGTTTACGGTTCTGTGGCTTGGCGTGATCGCCGCCCGACTCGCGGAAGGGACCGCAAGGCTGCGAACATTTACCGTGTCGATTCTGCTGCTCGCGGGCGGCGTCGGAGCGATGCAAGCGCCTGTCTTTTTTGATGCGTATCGGCGCGGCTTCGGCCCGAACCTCACGGAGTCCTACAAATCATTTTGGCGCGAAACGGCGCGACGGGTCGGCATCAATCTCCCCGCTCCGCCGCCGAGCAAATCGCTGGGAATCATCCTCGCCGAGGCACCGGTGAAAATTGATACGAACTTCGGCGGAAAGGCGCGTATCACTTGGGCGGAAGTGCAGTCCGCAGGGGAGAAGAAATACGCGGAGAACCTCGGGCTCTTTCTTCTTACATACGCGCCGCTCCTCGCGCTCGTGCCGCTGGCGCTGCTCGCCGCCTTCCGCTGGATTCGCGCGATTGTCGAGCGACGCGATCCCCGTTTTGCGCTCGCCGCACTCGCACTCATGGGCGCTGCGCTCATGATGTTTCCGCACTATTTTTTCTGGCGGCCCGATCCGCCCCATCTCTCGGAGTTTGGCCCCGGATATTGGGTCGCAGTCGTCGGGGCGTTTGCACTTTTGGGAACCAACGGCAACCGCTGGCAAATTCCTTCGCGGATTCTCGCCGGGTACCTCGTCGTTCATTGCGCGGTTTGGGTGTGGCGGATTCTGCCAGACCGCTGGTGCGGCACTATCGCTGCGCGAGAGAACCGCAAGACGCTCTTTACAGGCGAAAACGGCGTCCACATTTACGAGCAGAAAAATACCACCGCCTGGATGAAGGAAGCGCACCGGGTCATCCGCGAAAACAGCACAGACTCCGACTACCTCGTCGCATGGCCGTATCACCCTTCATTCAATGTTTTCACAAACCGCCGCAGCTACGAATGGCGCATGTACGTGGACGAAACCATCGCGAAAGGTGATTGGAACGCCCGCGCCATCGCCCGGATGGAGAAGCAAAAACCTCGCATCGTCGTCATCAGCAGTTGGGACATCAACGGCACCGAAGCCTCGCGCTTTAAAAACTGGGGCGCATCCATCTACGCGCACATTCAGGCAAACTACGAACTGCTCGGGACCTACGACAATCGGGAGCAGTTTGAAGTCTGGAAGCGCAAGTAGGCAGGGCATGAACCTCTTCATCCCACCTGCTTCGGGGAGTCTAACTCTGTGGTGCGCTGAGCACTTCCAGCGCTCGCACCGTGGCTGAGGTGCGGCTCTCAACTCCGAGTTTCTGAAATACCGCGCCGAGGTGTTGCTTCACGGTTTTCTCGCTCATTTCCAAGATGATCGCGATATCGCCATTGCTCTTTCCCTGTGCGACCCACAGCAGCACATCGGCCTCGCGTCCGGTGATTGCGAGCGCTCTTTGCAGCGGGCCGGGGCTGCTGAAATCAGGGTTGAACGA
The DNA here is from genome assembly GCA_043728745.1 of Verrucomicrobiaceae bacterium. Classification (GTDB taxonomy): domain Bacteria; phylum Verrucomicrobiota; class Verrucomicrobiia; order Chthoniobacterales; family Chthoniobacteraceae; genus SXWH01. Next base: position 11,126 of record JAYTMG010000445.1, on the reverse strand, counting down.
CGCGCTCGCCGCAGTCGCGTCCATTTGCGCACGCACTGCGTCCGCGCGGTCGAGGCGCGACTCGATGGCTGCGAGCAGGTCTTCGCGGATGACGGGCTTCGTGAGGTAATCGTCGGCCCCGTAGTTCATTCCCATGCGAAGGTCGTTTTTGTCGCCCCGCGCGGTGAGGAAGATGAATGGGATGAGCGCTGTCTCCTTGCTGGAGCGCAGTGTTTGAATCACTGCATGGCCATCCATCTCCGGCATCATCACATCGCACAAAATGAGATCCGGTTTGAACGGGGCGACCATTTCCAGTCCCGCGCGACCGTTTTCCGCAGTCTCGGTTTCGTAGCCTTCCATTTTGAGCATCAGCGCAATGTTTCGACGCATAGGTGCCTGATCTTCGATTAAAAGGATGCGGTGTTTTTGGCTCATTCTTTTCACAGTGCCTGATTTTTGAATGAAGCGCCATCCGACTAAAGTCGGATATACAACGCGGGGAACGAAATCGTATTTGTTCTGCATGACCGCCAAGACCATTCATGCCCTCCGCACATCTTTTGCCCGAGTTGAATCGCTCGGCCATGTGGCTGCGCTTATCTTTTATAAACGACTATTCGAGCTCGCGCCGCACCTGCGCCCGCTCTTTCCGGATGCGATCGAAGACCAATCGAAGAAGCTCATCGACGTTCTCGCTTCTGCGCTCGGGATGCTGGAAAAACCGGGGGATCTTCGCATCATGCTCGGGCAGCTCGGCGCACGCCATGTGGACTACGGCGTGAAACCGGAACACTACGAAGTCGTCGGAGCAGCGTTGCTGGACATGCTCGCATCCGTCCTTGGTCGGGATTTCAACCCGGCTTTGCGGGAAGCGTGGACTTCGCTCTACAGCGTAATCTCGACGACAATGCTAGCAGGCGCTGCGCGGGTGGAAGCGGAGCGGGCGTAGCGTTACGCAAACAGCGGCAGCGTCACTACGAAGGTCGTTCCGCGTCCCTCTGCGGACTCGACGGTGATGGTGCCGTGGTGCAGTTCCACGCAGCGTTTTACGATGAGTAGGCCGAGGCCGGTGCCGGTGGTTTCGCCGACGTTGCCGGCGCGGTGAAATGCTTCGAAGAGGTGCTCTTGATCTTTTTCCGGGATGCCGATGCCGCTGTCCTTAATGGTGAAAATTGCGGCGTCCCCTTTGCGGTGGATGCGGAACTGCACGGGGCTTTCGGGCGGCGAGTATTTCACGGCGTTGGAGAGCAGATTGGCGAAAATGTGGCGCAGAATTGCTTCGTCGCCAGTTGCGCCGGAGATGTCGTTTTCCACGACGTATTCGATGGGGCACTTTCTGTTGGTCGAGGAAAGGGTCTCGTCGCGGAGTTTGTCGGTGAGTTCGGATAAAATGAGCGGCGCTTTTTGAAATGCGAGTTTCCCTGCCTCGGCGCGGCCAAGGAGGAGGATTTGCTCCATCATTCCGGACATGCGGAGCGTGGCGCTGTGGATGTCGCCGAGTAGTTGGTCCAGCTCTTCCGCAGGGAGTCGCTCACGGTAGTGGCGGAGCAGTTCCACGGCGCTCATCGTCACGCCGAGCGGCGTTCGGAATTCGTGCGAGACCAGTGAGACAAAGCGCGATTTCAGCTCGCCGATTTCCCGCTCTTGCGAGAGTGCGACGTCGAGCTGTTTGTTTGCGGCGGCGAGCTGCGCGGTGCGCAATGTCACGGTGCGTCGCGTGAGCCAGACCCACGCGAGGGCTGCGGCGAGCGCGAGGCCGGAGGTGATGCCGATGCGGATGATCTTTGCGCGCGTGACTGATGGGTCGGGCCCGAGTGTGCGGATGTCGGCAGGTGTGCGGACGCGGAGACGATACGTCGGCACGCCGCCTTCGTAGCGCACGATGCCGGTGGCCTCGATGAGGTCGTTATTGGGAAATCCTGCGAGCGCGTTCGTTTTTTCGGCAGTTTCGTACACGACTTCGAGGCTCTCGTGGCCGTCCTCCAGCCGCAGCGTTTCGCGCCAACGTTTCGCCGAATACATGTCGGTGACAAAGCCCGATGTGTAGCTCGCGAGCCGTCCGCGTAGGGTGACGAGATTGTTTGCGGCAGCACCGTTTGCAGCGGCGGTGAGCTTCACCATTTTTGGCAAAGGCGCTTCGCCCTGACTGTTGATGCGGACATGCGCGTAACGCAGCGTGCCATTATCTGCCATCGGAGAACCGACGACATCGATTTGGTCGCCGGGCTTCGGGTCGCTGGACCACGGAACAGCACCGGGCAGAGCCCGAAAGCCGACTTCCGGGACGAAACGGTGCGTGGTGTCTGCGCGAAAGTTGCCGGTTTCGTCGCGGAGGTAAATATAACCGTCGCGGAAATCCGTCACCGTGCCCGACATTCGCGTGCGGTTTTCGGAAGGAGGCGCGACTTTCAGCGTCGCCGCAGTCGTCATCGGAAGATCGAACGGCCCCGCTGTCCCCGGAGCGAGAACGGAAAACTGCTCCCCGACCTTTGCGAAAACCAATACTCCGAGTTCTGGAATGTGAACGCCACGCAGCCGCAATCGCGCTCCCCACCAGCCACCGGCAGGCTTTGGCGGCGGGGCCGACGCGAAGAGACGCACCATGTGATTGTCGCCCACAATATTAAAATAGGTCGCCCTGTTCGGGATGTATTCGTCGGCGGAAACCACCAGGCCCTCCACCTCGACCCACGCTGCTAGAGGCGGCGTAGACGAATTCAGCGGGTGTTTCTCCGGTTCTGGCAGTGCCATCTTTCCGATCACGGTGACATCGAATGCTTTCACCATCACGACGTTTGCCACAATGGTCGTCGTCCCGATGATCGTCACCGCATCACCGTAGTGCGCGATCTGGTCGGCGGGACAATTCACCCGCAAGCCAGCCGTTCCGTCGTGGAAAAAGAAGCGCTCAGGTGTCATGCCAGAATACGTACTCACACCACGCAATATCACCGGCACCTCCTTCATTCGCGAGGTGCTTGCGCCGTGTTCCATCACCGCTTTTGCAGTGGTGAGCGGCACCAGTGCGCCACCCGCTGCCGGGCCAATCACCGTCACCTCATCGGGCGAACTGCAACGAAGAGGATAGTCCCCGCCCGACACACCGATGCCGCGAAACTTGATACGCTGGCCGATGAGCTTCTCCGCGCTCCAGCCCTCGGGATGCCCGTAGATTCCGCCGAGACACATGCTTTCCTCGTCACTGAGCAAGAGCCACCAGCCTTGATACGCACCCGATTCTCTACGGAAAACATCAAGCACCACCGCCTCCACCTCCACCGCATGTCGGTTCAGTTTTCCACCGCGCACGGCTGCTAGTTTCGACTTCTGCGGCGACTGCACACCGGGCTTCCCCGTCACGCGGATCGCCGTCGGCCACGCCGCCGTGTCGCCGTTTGCTGCGCCAAACTTCACCATTGCCTCCACCTCCACCTCATCGCCGAGAGCAGGCACCGGCACGTCTTTCGCGAGGATGAGTTGAATGCCCTGCTTGCTGCCTTCCTGCACGAACACGTAGTTCTGCGAGGGCACCGATTGGATCACGATGCCGCTAAACTTCACCGCCCGCTCCGCCATACCCGGCGTCCTGTAAATGCGGTTCACTTCCTCGATGCTCGTGAACCCTGGCTTCGTGGGCTCGATCAGACCTTTGAGAAACTCCAACTGCTGCAACAACGGCACTCCATCCTGCGCAGCCGCAGAAGCGGCGAGCAGACAGACGGCGACGATGAAACGGAGAAACAGCACGCGGCGACATAACGCACACATTGCGCCACGACAAAGGATTCCGCGTTTCAGCGTATCCGACTTTAGGCGGATATGCGTCGTTGTCGGATATCCGCCTAAAGTCCTATTCCGCGATTTCACGAGTTCCCGGAAAGTCGGCGGCGATATGAAAAACCACACTTCCATCGAACCACTCGAAACCCGCATCGCACCAGCCGTCCTTTTCGCCGTCGAGGCGGGGACGAATAAGCTCGTCTCCTTTGACAGCGCCACGCCCGGCACGCTGCTGACGGACGTGACAATCTCCGGCTTGCAAGTCACCGAAGTCATCGCCGACATCGACTTCCGCCCGAGCACTGGCGAGCTATTCGCCATCAGCCTTGTGGACGATGGCGCCGTACGCACCGGGCGGCTTTACAAGCTCAATACCGACACCGCCGCCGCCACCCTCGTCGGTGCAGGGCCCTTCGCCGCCTCCCTCGCAGACACCAGCGCCGTCCACATGGACTTCACTTCCGACAGCAACACCATCCGAATCGTCAACGACCAAGACAACAACCTCCGCATAAACCCCAACAACGGAACCATCCTCGGTGCCGATACCCCCGTCGCCGACCCGGTGAACGCCGAGATCATCATCGGCATCGCGCACGCCGCCGACCGGACACTTTACGGCTACAACTTCTCCACCGACGAACTCGTCCGCATCGGCGGCATCGCCGACAATCCATCTGCGAGCGGCGGCGTCGTCACGCCGATTGGTCACTTCAAGCTCAACGGCACCAACTCCAGCATCTCCACTCCCAAAGCCGGCTTCGACATCGCCGCCGCACCGGGTGCCCCCGAGCGCGGCTGGCTCGCAGCGAAGCCCGGCAACTCGCCCATCAGCCTGCTCACGATGAACCTCGCCACCGGCGACTCCGTGAACCTCGGCACCATCGGCAGCGGCACACGCGAATTTCCCGGCCTCGCCGTCTCGCCTTTTGCCGCCGCGCCCGGCATCAGCACCGACGGCAAATCCGCAACCTGGAACGACCTCGACGGAGACGCCGTCACATTGAAAGTCACCAAAGGCACGCTCACCCCCGCCATGTTCACCATGCTCGGCGGCGAAAAAGGCAGCGCACTCTCGCGGCTCGCGCTCACTGGCGCACAGTTTGCCGGGACAAACATCACCCTCACCGCGAAGTCCGGCGCAAACGGCGGCGACGGCAGCGTGAACATCGGCGAACTCAACGCCACCGGCATCGACCTCGGCGCCGTCAATGTCCCCGGCGACCTCGCCGTCATCCGCTGCGGCGACGCCACTCCCGCCACACCGGGGCTCAAATCACTTACTGTCCGTTCCTTCGGCGCACTCGGCGATTTACTCATCCCCTACGCCGCGAGCCCAAACAGCGAGGTCGCAGGCAAAGCCACCGCCATCACCATCGCGGGCGATTTCTCGACGGACTTGGATACCAACCAAATCGGTACGATGACCATCGGCGGCGACGTTACCGGCGCGACGGGAATGGAGGCCGGCTTCATCAGTGCCGACGCCATTGGGAAACTCATCATCAAAGGCAACCTGCGCGCGGGAAATAGCAGCGGCCAAATCCAGACCAAAGACCTTGGCAGCCTCGTCATCGGTGGCAGCATCCTCGGCGGCGGGGATAGCAGTTCAGGAAAAATCTTCCTCAATTCCGCGAAGCCCGCCCGCATCACCATCGGCGGCAGCATCCTCGGCGGCACTGGCAGCGATTCCGGCACCATCGAGAGTTTCGGCACTGGGGCACTCACCCTCATCGTGAAAGGCAGCTTCATTGGCGATCCAAACGCCGGGACTGGAAGCGCGACCATCGAGTCGGACGGCCCGCTCACGCTCAGCATCGCTGGCAATCTCACCGATGCCGATGTGATTGGATACAGCTCCATCAAATCCCTCACCGTCGGCGGCAGCGTCGAAGCCGTGAACGATGCTGTGGAGTTATCCGGCCCGCGCATCGGCTCGCTCGTCATCAAAGGCTCCATCATCGGCACCGCCGCTAACCGGGTGGAAATCTCCGCCGTCAACCCCACGAACCCCGCCACCCAAGCCGCCGCGCTCGCCATCGGGAAAATCACCGTCGGCGGCGACGTGAAGCACGCCATCATCGGCGCAGGGTCGGACGGCTTCTCCAGCTCCCGTGGCGACTCCGCCATCGGCAGCATCAAAATCGGCGGCAGCCTCATCGCCAGCAGCATCTCCGCCGGGGTGGATGACGTGAACAACGCCTTCGGCGACAGCGACGACGTCATGCAGGTCATGAGCAACGCCTCCGGCATCATCGCCCGCATCGCGAGCATCGCCATCGGCGGCCAAATTTACGGCACCGCTGGCGGAGCGCCCGACAGCTTCGGCATCCAAGCCGAAGAAATCGGCAGCATCACCGTAGGCAAAGTGAAACTCGCGCTCACCGCCGCGAAAGACAATCTGCTCATCGGCTTCACCAGCGACGTGCGCGTGCGGGAGCTGTGAGTTTCCACCAAAATCGGATACCGCGATTCCGCGAGTGCCGGTAATATTCAGACATCGTATTCAGCAGCAACATCGCAAAGATCGAAGCAGGCGGCGGCTATCACAGCAGCAGCACACACGCGTTAGCAAAAAACCAAATCCATGAACCTCATCACCAGACTCTCGATCATCGTCCTCACTCTCGCCTTCTCCGGATGCGCCATGCGCGTGTTCAAAATTTGACGTGCGGGATTCGACTCACCGCATCAGCCTAAAGCAGTCCAGTTGCGCGGCCGACGGGCCGCGCGACGAATCTGGAAAACCTCGCCGCGCGGGAAGCGGTGTCGTTGCTGCGACGCCTTCGTCGCAGTATAAGAACTCGCGGCGAGGCACCGCAGCATCAGAAGGCAACGGATGCGTAGCAGCTGGCAATCGAAACGAAACAGTCTGAGGCGGGGTCACGCGCAACTGCGATTACGGCGGGGCGATTCGTGTGTTCGGCAGCGTCGCTTGCAACGCGGCGACGGTTTCTTTCGTCAGCCCGTTGCAGCCGCAGAGCGCGACGGTTCTCAACGAAGTGAGTCCCTTTAGCCCGTCCACATTCGTCAGTCCCGTACAAATGACTAGATAGATCGAATTTAACTTCGGGAGCTCTTTGAGTTCATCCACATTCGTCAGCCGGGTGCCATAGAAGAGCATAAACCCCTGCAATGAAGTAAGGTTCCTGAGGTCTCCCAAACTCGTGAGGCTTGATCCGTTCATGATGTGGACGCTTTCCAAACCGGATAGTCCATTGAGCGGAGTGAGATCGCGCAAAGGTTGGGAATCAGCGACTGACAGGTAATTCGGCTTCAGACGGTCGAGAAGGCTGCGGTTTTGTTCGAGCGATTTGCCGGTCGGGATATTCACTTTCACCCCTCCGACCGTCCACGTCGATATCCTGAATGCGAATTTCCAATTCCTTTGAATCGTCTCGAAAGGGCCGAAGTAGTTGACGGTCCACCCCTGCGCCTTTGCCTCCGCCCGTGCCGCGAAAGCATCATAAGCCCGCCACGCGGGGACAGCGAGCATCACGACGGTAATCACGCAGAGCCATCTCAGTAGTAGCTTCCTCCTTCGAGGCGGCGCCTTCGTTGCAGTGATCATCCGTGGGAAGTAGCATCTTGCGCCGCGGGCGGCAAGGGGCGCGAAGCGGCTCACGCTCTGCGCGATTGGAGTTCCGGCTTTAGCTGACTTCATCCGACCAAAGTCGGATACCGCGATCCCGCGAGTGCCCGTAAAGTCTGCGACGATATGAGAAAACGCATCGCATCCATCGTCGCCGCACTTTCACTCCTGCTCGCGCTCGCGCCGGTTGTCTCCGGCTCCGCGCTCAGTCTCACAACCGTCACGCAGCCGCTTTACCTGCACGGCACCGAGTCGGATGTCGTCATCAGTTTCACGCAAGTCCCATACGTCACTTTCCACGCCGACCCGGAGTGGCGGTTCCCGGCGATTGCGACGCCGTTCATTCCGCCGACCAGCGGCCCGGCCCCCGCGACGGATGTGAATCTCGTCTCGCTCTACCGCATCGCCCTGCGCGTGGACACCAACGACGACGGGACCAAATTGACCGTCACCATCGACGCCACCAAAGCCGTGCTGCCCGAAGGCTACCCGTTCAGCATCGAGCAAGTCATCGACGCCACCGTGACGTGTGTGAAAATGATGTATCCCCACCGCCCGCTCGACGAAGTGAAGCTCGACATCGCCATCAAGCGGCCCAAGCAAAAGGCGAAGTGAGTGGTAGCCTGACGTGAAGAAGCAAACGGCGCGTGCTCGAAAGGGCGCGCGGCGTTCTTCGTTTTTGGAAAGTGACACAACCCAAGCACAGCCGGGACGGCCTGTGTCACTTTCCGTATCCGACTAAAGTCGGATACCGCGATCTCGCGAAGTTCGGTAAAAAAGGCGGCGATATGAAAAAATACACCGCCATCGAACCGCTCGAACCTCGCATCGCCCCTGCAACTATCAGCATCGTCGGCAAGACGGCGACTTGGACGGACCACGACGGCGACCTCGTGACGATGAAGTGGACCAGCGCGGATGCGCCCACTTTTACCACGATGGATCGCGGCGCGGGGCTGCTCGTCTCCACCGTCCTGCTGGATGCGGCCAAGCACGACGGCGCTTCGTTTACGGTAAAAGTGAAAGCGGCGGGTGCCTTCGGCGATGGGCGCGTGGAGCTGGGGCACGTCAACGGCAACGGTGTCTCGCTGAAAAGCTGGATCGGGCCAAAGGCGGCCATCGCGGAGGTGGACCTCGGGAAACACGACGATGTGGGCACAGGCACGTTTATCTCGGGCGGAATCGGGCAGACGAAGACCAGCGATTTCATCGGCTCGATGGGAAATGGGCAGAGCACCCTGTTTGGTGACTCCAAGGTGGTGAAAATCAACGGCGACCTCGGCTACACATCGCTTACCATCGGCACCATCACACAAATTGGCGCTACTCTGGGGACCGTGACCATTACTGGAAGCCTCCGAGGCGACCTCCCCAGCAGCATGTCACTGAATGGCACTCTTTTTATCGTGGGCAGTGGCAAGTCCCTGTTCATCGGCGGCAGCGTCCTCGACGGAGAAATTGTCCATCAGGCTGGGGAGTTTAAGAAATTCACGGTCGCGGGCGACTTGATCGGGAATACTCCCGGCAATTTCGTCTCTGGAAGAGTGTCTGCGAAGGCTGAACAAGTCACCATCCTCGGCTCGATCCTCGGCGGGCAATTGGCGACGTCTCCGCCGAGCAAAGCGAACTCCCAAGTCATCACCGTCGGCGGTAGCCTCGTGGCGCAGGACGGCGTGCAAGAGTCTGGCGTCATTGCAGTCTTCGGCTCCGCAAAAAGCGTCACCGTCAAAGGAAGTATCCGTGGAGCCGAGTTCGCGAGCTGGTCAACCTCTGACATCTTTCCCATTCACTCAGCGGGAGCTATTGATGTGAAAGGAAGTGTCGGCTCCATCAACGTGGGCGGCTCGATCCACGCCGGGAAAGTCGCCAATGGCGACCCGGCGGTGAACGGCGGGATTTATGTCAGGGAGAAAGTCAGCACAATCAACATCGGCGGCGGCATCTACGGCAGGGAAAATGCCCCCGTTTACCTCCTCGCACGAGGCAACGTCACCGGCGCGACGGCGGACTACAACGCCATCGGCAAACTCAGCATAAAGAAGGATACCATCAACGCCTTCATCGCGGCCGGCACTTACATGAGCCCCCCATTTTTTGATAACGACCCGCTCGTCCTCATCACCGATAAGCCCGACGCTGGAATCGGCTCCATTTTCATCGGCGGGAACTTCGTGAACAGCAACGTCTTCGCTGGCGTGGACGACGGCGGATCGCCCGGCGTGAACAACGCCGCAATAAACGACACCCTCGCCGTCGGGGACCCCGCGCTCACCGCGAAGCTCGGCCCCGTCGTCATCAAAGGCCACCTGCTCAGCGACCGCGCCTCCGCCTATTTCTCCGGCTTCGCAGCGGATGTGATCGCGAGCATCACCGTGAACGGGCGCAAAGTCTTCACCGCTGGCGATGGGCTGCGGAACTTCGATACATTCATCACCGCCCGTGAGCTGTAGGCCATGCCGCACCAACCGCTGTCGGTAAAAATCTTCTTCTGCGCAGCCGTTACCATTTTCGGGCTGGGCGGGCTCGCGATGCTTCGCATGGCGTTCACCGAACTCTCGCGCGTCCGGCGGCGGCGCAAGCACCTCATCCGGCTGCCGGGCAAAGTGACCGGCATCGACAAAGAACGGCGCTACCGCGCACAGAGCAGCACGAGCAGCCAGCAGACGAGCTACTGGATTGAATATTTCCCGATCATCGTCTTCACCACGCCGGAGGGAACGTTCTCCCGCTTTCGTTCGGAACTGGGCGAGACTCACCAGCTCCGCCGCAAGCTCGCCGGCGAGGAAATCGAGCCGCCGCCCCCGAGCTGGGTGGAAGGTCAGGCGGTCGAGGTTTTCTACGATCCGGCGGGTGAGATAAAGCCGTGCCTCGCGCTGGCGTGGAGCCTGTGGTTCACGGGAATCGGCCTGCTCGTCGCGGGCAGTTTGTTCCTCGGATGCAGCATCCTCATGTGCATTTTCGGCGGCCCGAAAGTCTTCGCCTGAGCACGCATCATCCGCCGCAAAAAGATGAATCTATTCCACAAGCTCACCGCCATCGTCGCCATGCTCTGCACCGCCGTCACCGCGCTGACAGCAGTGATATTCTGCGCCGCAGCAGGAGCAAATTCCGACGCCGAAAGCATCCGCCGACTCAAGCTCTGGATGCTCGCCTGCGGGCTCGGCTCGCTCGTGTTTATCGGCATCGCGATTTGGCTACTCACGCGCCACCGCCCCGGCCCATCCGCCATCGTCGCCATCATCCCGACCGTCTTGATGGGCGCGACCTTCCTCGTGAAATTGCTGCGCTGATTGCTAAAAAGTAGAGGCGTTACCTTTCGGGACAGGACCACCGCGCACTGGTCATCGGGGCGCTGTTTCGATATACGAGCGGCGTCATGAACACGCCGCTCCTTATCAACGCTGGCTCTGGCCGCACCTACAATGCGCTTGGCGACACCGTGCAGTTTCATCTCATCGGTGTGGGAATCTACGGCGACTTCCGGGTGCGGGAACTCGCCATCCCGTAGTTCCACCGTAGATGAAACCGCATCCATCTTTCACCGCGCATCTTTCTGCCGGCAAAAAGATGCGCGGTGAAAGATGGGAGGCCAAACCAAGCTCGCCGCTCCCTGCTTTTACTCCGCGACCGTGATCGTCCGGCGGATTTCCTCCGGTTTTGGTCCTGCGCCTACGCGAAGTCCACGACTCGGAAGTCGTTGTTCGTGGCGTCGAGCAGGATGTCGTTCGCGGCGAGGGTGAGCGGGTGATTGGTCGTGCCGATGGTCAGTTTG
>JAYTMG010000444.1:0-19931 GCA_043728745.1 Verrucomicrobiaceae bacterium | reverse complement strand
TCGACATCGAACGCGCCGTCGGCCTTTTTGAACTTCATCAAATTGAGGGACGCGAGGTTGCACGCGGTGTTGTCGAGGAAGAGATATTCGGAGCACGGGTTCGTGCTGTTTTGCCGCGCAGTGCCGCGGCAAGTGTGCCATTTGTCGATGGTCGTATCGAACTGCATTCCCGGATCGCCGCAGACCCATGTGCCTTCTGCGATCTTGCGCAGGAGCGTCTTCGCGTCCTTTTTCTCGCATGGCTTGCCGTCGGTCACGCGCTTCGTCCACCACTCGCGGCCAGCGAGCGCGGCGTCCATGAACTCATCGCTCACGCGGACGGAGAGATTCTCATTTTGATACATCACGGAGCCGTATGCTTCGCCGTTAAAAGACGAGTCGTAACCCTGCGCAATGAGCGCCCAGGCTTTCTTCTCTTCCTTCGTTTTTGCTTCGATGAATTCCTCGATGTCGGGGTGGAAATCCTTGAGCGTATTCATCTTCGCAGCGCGCCGTGTTTTGCCGCCGGACTTCACGACGTTCGCGACTTGGTCGAACACTTTCAGGAAGGAGAGGGGACCGCTCGGCTTGCCGCCGCCGGAGAGTTTTTCGCGCGTGGAGCGGAGCGGCGTGAGGTCGCTGCCGCTGCCGCTGCCGTATTTGAAGAGCATCGCCTCGGACTGCGCGAGGCCCATGATGCTCTCCATATTGTCGTCCACGCGCTGAATGAAGCACGCGGAGCACTGCGGGTATTCGTATTGCGTCGGCGCGCGCTCAGCTTTGCGGGTGTCGCGGTTGATGAAATAGTTGCCTTCGCCGCGCCCTGTGCCGGTGCCGTATTGGTGAAAGAGCCCGCAGTTAAACCACACGGGCGAATTAAACGCGCCGTGCTGGTTCACGCAGAGCCAGGTGAGTTCATTGTAAAAAAGCTCGGCTGTCTCTTCGTCGGCAAAATAGCCGTCTGCGAGCCCCCAATCCGCGATGGTGCGCGTGACGCGATGGATGAGCTGTTTCACCGAACGCTCGCGACCGCCTTTATACGGATCGGTGCCGTTCGCGATGTCGCCGTAGAAGTATTTAGAAACGGCGATCTTCGTGGCCAAAACGGACCACGATTTCGGCACTTCCACGTTCTCCTGTTTGAAGATCGCTTTGCCGGAATCATCGCTGATTTCTGCGGTGCGCGATTCCCATTCAAGTTCATCAAACGGGGCAATGGCAGGATTGCTGAAAACGCGCTCAAATTTGAGCCCTTTCGGCGTGGATGTTTTGGCGGGACGCCGGGCGGACGCGGCGACGGGAATGCGGCTTGAAGCACCGCGGCGGGCTGGTTTGATCGTGGGCATGGCTGGATTGTGAATAACTTGGTGAAAACTTTGTGGGGAACGCACCAATAAGTTGGGCTATTCAGAGTCGAGCCGGTGAATAACACGCCCTGTGGTGCGTAGGATGGCATCACACCACAATCTGTAGCGGTATCCAAGGAAATAACGGGTCCCTTTAGGAAAAGTTTTTCTTTGCGAATTTCCTCTTGCCAGCAGCCGTCTGAACCGCTCCCCCTGACAGAAATGGGACAATTTCGTCATCTTCCTGTGAAACCATTTAATTGGCAGGGTTCGCATCGTTCGCGGCGTCGAAAAGCTGACTGACTGAGGGTTGAGGAAGGGGGCGGATGACGGACCCAATGCACGATCACCAGACGATGATCGTTCGGTCTTGTTTTCGCTCGTACTTTTCCCGCAGGGATTTTGTGAAAACGAGTGCATTTTCCGAACACTGTCGCTTGAGTCTTCAAAACTTAAAAAACCACCATGAACCACATCGAAATCCTCGACCGGCCGACGTGCCGGATATTCGCGAAACGGCGGCGGCTTCCGTGGCCGGGGCGGCGGAAGCGGTGTTGCTGGCGAAGGGCGATAAACTGGTTTTTGACTCCAACAATAACGGCGCCTGCGGATGTGTCAGATTTGACGCTGCTTTCGGTCACGGAGAGTTCGGCGATGGCGTTTTTATCGGCGGGCGACAACAACGGAAATGGGAAATGGGGTCAAATGGTAATGGCGCTCAGTTAGTGCGTAAAACTCTATGAATCAGTGGCTTGCGCGTTTAGGAGAAACGCTCACTCAAAATGAGGGAAGCAGCATTGATGAGGATCTGAGCGCGGGAGCTTTCCAACGATACGCCGCAGCCACTCACTCCCGACTTAGCAAGCGACTTAGTTTTAGAAACTTACCGTTCCGGTCCTTAACTGAGCGCCATTACACACTGACCCGTTTCCTGCCCCCGTTTCCCTTCTCGATCTGCGCGACTTTGTCGGTGAGCGGTTGGATTTGTCCTTTGGCGAGGACGAGTGCGAGGACGATGCTGAGCGCACAGGAGAAGATGACTAACGCGATGCGAAGTTTCATGAGTGGAGCGGAACGGTAACTCCCTTCCCGGTGAAACGAGAAGCCCGAATTCTTCCTACCCCGCGCATGGGTCAAGCCGGGCGGAGAAAAGTGACGGACTTTTCGGAGGCGATCGCAAAAATGGATGCCAGATTTCCGCCGAGGATTTTAGCTTCATCGCTTTTTCGCAGGCCGAGTAATCGAATTTTTTCCAATTCCAATCCCGGATGGAGCCACGGGCCGTCGCTGCCAAAAAGTAATTTCCCGGCACCCGCTCGGCGAACTGCTTCGACGAGGTAATCGAAGCGTCGGACGCCGGACGTATCCGCAAACACATTGGGATATCGGCACAGTTGATCGATGACGACTTGGTGCGCCCGGAAATCATCCGCGAAACTACCGAGATGCGGGACGATGATCGGAACTTCTGGATACTGCGATGCGACGATGTCGATGACGTGTGCCTTTCCTCCAACGTCGTAGAGCACCGGCAGTCGATAGCGGCGTGCGGCTTCGAAAACTTCACGCCCCGGTAGTGCGTCGTGTGCGTGGATTTTTACCCCGCGAAGGCCGATGCGCTTTGCTGTAGCGAGCATCTCATTCACACGCCCTGCGTCGTTGCGTGGGTGGATCATCGCAAAGCCGATCAGCCTTCCGTGGCTCTTCGCGACTATCCGTGCGAGTTCTTCGTTCGCTTGCGAGTAGTCGCTATGGAATGCAGGTACGACTAACGTTTTTTCGATCCCCGCTTTCCGTGCGCGGCGAAGATATTTATCGAGCGGCGCATCCGAGTTCCAAGGGGCCGTCAACCCATCGCCCCGTCCGGCGTGGCAATGGCTGTCGATGATCATATCCCGGAAAATTCGAACTCCCGATATGGGCGTCCGCGATACACGCGACGTGGAGGCTTGCGTCCATAGAAGTAGTGCCCCGATACGCGAGAGCCGTTTGGGGTAAGTATGTGGTAGTGAGGTTGACCTCGCGCTGGTCGTGAATCGTGTAACAGCCGATAGCCTAGACCCAATTCTCGCGCATCTCGCAATGCCGCCTTTCGCGCTTCACCGGAATTGCTGAACCATTGGTTGCTCCCAGGAATCCCGGGAATATCCACGTCCATTTGCTCGGGAGAAAAACCAAACTCACTCTCGAATTCCGCTGCTGCAAAGCTTAGTTCACTTTCCCGATTTTTTCGCGAACCCTTGCGAGCGGCAGGAGTGCTCCTGTTGAGCGTAGCGATTCCGCCTTGAAGTGTCGCGGCGATTGAGTTTGGTGATTTTGCCTTCCGTGGTGGCACTGCCTTGTTCGATTGGTTCGCTATCGGCTGAGGGATGGCCGTTGCGGGGAGTTGCCCATTTTGGAGCCTCAGGATCTCACCGGATCTCATTTTGCGAGCCTTTTGCGTTGTCGGATTCCACACCATCCCGTCCACCGGTCTTCCCGAAACGGGGTCCACGATGATCGCAACGTGTTGTCCTTTTCTGTCGCCTTTCTTCAGCTCTTTCATGTGCTTCACAGCAGCATTCGGGTTTGAGTCGATCTCGACGTTGATCCGCCGTGTGGTTCCGCCAACGGTTGCATTATACGCAAGATCTGGCTCGGGGCGTACCGTCTTTCCGTTGCCCTTTCCGTCCTTTCGCGAAGTGAGTTTGTTGCCTTTTACATCCTGCATTCGCCCGGCATCGGCCACGACAGCGAGTGTTTGCTCACGAGTCAGCCCGAGTGTCTGGGCTAAAGCCGAAAGCAACTGCTCTTTCGCAGCCCGCTGCCCTGGGCCGTCTTCACTTTCTCGGCCCGAGAAAAATTCTGACGCTAGATCTGCGGCAGCAGATTCCAGTTCGCTTTCAAAGGTGCTCATCGGGTTTACCATTCAAACTCCGCCTCGCGTTGGCGGCGTCCATTTGAGCGTTGGCGGGGTTGCGCAGGCCGTGGCTGCGCACGGCGCGGTGCAGGTTGTGATACTGCTGAAGGACGCGCACCGATGTCCCACGGGAGGACTTTGCCAGCCTCCATACGCGGTGCGAGATTGAGCGATTGGGCGCTCGTTAGCCATTCTTCGGCAGGCTCCGCGATTTGCAGGAGTTGCGCTTCAAATGGAACACGGTTCGGCGTGAGCAGGAACGGCTGCGACAACCACTGGAGCACTTGCTGCCCGGTGACCGCCATGCGTTGGCGCGGTGAGGTTGTGAGCCTTTCGTTGAAGTACCGGACGAGCACTTCATCCACGACATCCCACGCCGTCTGCACGCCGAAGAGATTCATCACGTCTTGAGCGCCGAGGATTTTGAACGCGTCGTCGAGCAACTGCATCAATTCCACCCGCATCACATTGATGTGACCGAAGGACGTGAACTTCAGATTGTTCCGCAAATCAAAGCCGGAACGCCGAACGATTGCGATGCTTCCAAAACTCGGATCCAAGGCCCCAGTGCGGATGACATCGGAGATGCGTTTGTCTCGCCAAAACAGAGCGACCTGATTGTTAAAGTGCCCGAAGAGGCGGTGAAAATCGACATTGGGAGTGCTCCCCGAGCCGAGCGCAATTGAGCCATATCCAAACGCACGGCGATACGCCATGAGCCGATCTCGAACTGTGTAACGCAGCACTTCGCGGCGGTCGTATTGATAGAGTCGGCGTGCGCCGTCGCCGTCCGACAGTCGCACTGCGCCCGACTTGAAAAGCTCTTGGAGTTTCCTCACGATGCGGAAAATCCCGATTCGTTCGTGCTGAAAAAGGAAGTAAAGATCGGCGATCGAATTGATCCGCTCCGACATGAGGTTTTCGTCGTAAGGTGGCGGGGCCTGTGGTATCCACATGCGGTCCATGGATCCCACCGCATCGCGCCCGACGCCGATGGCTGCCGCGAGCCCGCCGTCCGCCGCATCGGGCGGAATGGGCACATTGGAATCGCGTTCGGCGATCTCCTCCGCGTCGTTGAGTTGCCGATTCACTTCCTCCGCGAGTTGCGGGTTCTGTGCGATGTTGCCAGCGGAATTGGCGATGATGGTTTGACGAGCCGCCGCTTGGCGGTCGAGGCGGTCTTGTTTGTCTCCTTGGTATGCCATAAAATGTGTTGGTTAAGTGGTTATTGGGCGATTTTCTGGGTTACACTGCGGCGATTTCTTTTTGAAACTGGGTCATCTGAGCGACGAGCGTAGAGGCTGATGAAATGACGCCTTTGACTGCCAACGTGACTCCCGTGATTTGATCCGGTTCGTCCTTCATATTCGCGATCAAGTCTTTCAGCGACGAGGCCGATGGAAGCATCTCCGACAGCCAATCCTCAAGGGCTTCGGCGAGCTCGATTAACTGCTTGGATTCTGCGTCTAACGACTGCAAGGAGCCTTCGCCCAACGTGCTCAGCAGCGATGGTGCTTGCTGTGTGGCAAAGCGGGACAGTCGCCTGAGCGCGTAGAGCACGGTGCCTTCATTCGGAACGTCTGGGTCGAGATTTTCTACGGAGATAAATGCCTCGCCGATACCCACGCTCGCCAGCCCTCTCTCGATATTCTGCACCGCAAACGCCATCACTTTCACGCGTTGCAAACACTTGGCTGCGACCAGACTGACCGAGCCGGGTTTGGTAATGAAGAAGTCGCTGAATTTCTTCCACTCATCGCGAAGCGCCTCAAGTGAGCCGACGAAGATCCTCAACTTCGCGAGCTTCCGCTCTTCGTCCGGGCAACTCGCCTTTTTGCCATTCGTGTATTCTTTCACGAGATCATCGGCCAGTCCTGCAGGCTTCGCTCTATCGCCAAGAAGTTGAACGAAAACCTCGTTCACCCAATTTGTGCATGGGCCAAACTCAGCGCCTATCGCGCTTTCTAGCTCGTCAAATTTTGCGCCAATCACATCGCGCAGATCGTTGCAGCAGTCTTTGTGTTCGGCTTCGCAAAGTGGTTCGAGCCCACTCAGCGAGGCGCGGGCTTCCGCGATCCGGGCACTCGCGAGGTTAAAGAATTCCGCCAGTGCTTCCGGGAGATTCGCAGAGTTCACACTGCCCGCGATCCCAGATGGCGCGAAAATTGGCACAGACAGGCCGTCACGCTCTTGGAACTTGAACTGCGTCGCGAGTGAACGGGCGAAACTATTGGGAGCGGTACCGTCATACCCAGGAATGACTCGCGCTATTGCGTTGGCTGCCATGGCGCTGATCGATGATTGCGAGTTACTTTCCCCAAATGACTGGAAGCCGAGGAATGGTGCTGTGGTTGCGATGTTCATAAGTGTGTTGTTGAGTTCAGGATTTGGACGATTGTGGTTCGAGATTGACGGGGGAGAGCGACGCGTCGCGGTGGCAGATATTCACGATCTGGTGGACGCCGGGAGCCCCGCCGGATGAGCGTGAGGAGAGGTCATCCCAGCACTCGCCAATTACAGCGTGCGTGCGCTCCAAAACGCTGACGCAATCTGCGAGTGCGGGCTGAACGACGCCGACCCAATCTTCCCATTCGCCTCGCCGAATTTGGGCGATGCGGGAAAGCTCGGCAGCGGTACTCGGCGCTGCGAGTTTCACGAGGCTTTCAAAAATTGCGCGATGGACTCCGTGATAGATTGTTGGGAGCGCGGCGCAGACGGATTCTACGGTTCCGCTTTTTACGCAGCGTTGCGCGACTGCGAGAGAGTCCTCTAATCGCCCAATCGCATCGAGCAGCGTCTCGGTGAGCTGTTCCACGAGCGCGGGTACAGGGCCTTTGTGCGAGGGGTGATCGCCGATGAGCGTCTCCAGACCTGCTAGGTTTTCCGTGGCATCTGTGAGGTGCCGCACGAGGCGCGACGTGAATGATTGCGGTGGTTTGCTCATCATCGCCTCCCGAGTTCCGTGTAAAAGTTGGTCTTGATCACTTCGGGCGTGGCGAGCCGTTCATCGAACGCCAGCCGCGCTGCACCGATAAGAAACCGTTCCGGCACGACACCGGGGTCCGTCCCATCGGCAAGTCGGCGGGATGCTTCGATGATCATCGCCTGCTCCTTTGGTGCAAATCGGAATACCTCCGAGAGCCGCTTATTCCCTAGCTCTGGATAGGGTTGGTAGCAGATTTCATCGACCACGAGTGCCATCGCACGAGACGCGGTGCGTAGGATTTCTGGCGGAAAATTCCCTGCTTCTGGGTTCGGATAAACGTGACGCCATGCCCGGCTGACGCGGTCGGCGTCCGCACCAAAACCCATGCGGCGCAGCAATTCGCAGTTCAGCAAAGTCCGCAAATACGGCGTGGGATGCACGCCTGTTGGGCTGAAGTGATAGACGATTTCGGGGGAGCGCCCGACGACATCCATGAGCGATGCAACGATACACGGTCCGCCTTGGAGAAGCCCTGCAAGGTCCGCGAAAATCTCTCGATTCCAGCGAGCCCAACGCTTCGCCACGGAGACTGGCAGCCCGTCGGAAGCAAGCCGCCGAGCCACTCGGAGCGGCACTGCGCGGGAAATGCCGAGGTCGCTTTGTAAGTTGTGCGAGACTTCATGAAGCACTGCGCCGAGCGTCCACGGGTTCACCATTCGGTGATACGGAAGCTGGATGAGCGGGAAGGGATTCAGCCTTTTCCCTAAGACTCGCATCGGGATTCCACGGCGTATCGTAGCAGGCCCGAACCCCGTCTTCATGTAGGAAAATGGCGGTGGCGCGGGGATGCTTTTTGCGATTCCGATTCCGGTGTAAGCATCCTGATAGCAGTCCAGTGCGATCCGGTCACAAGCGACGAGCCAAGTCCCAAACTCTTTCTGCCGCTGACCGAAAAGCTCGAAGTAAAAGTCCCAGATTTTTTCAATCGTTTGGACACGATTGTGAGCCCGGTGTTTGTGCGTGACGAAATGCTGGAGCCGCGCGGCGCTCGGGTCTTGTGCTGAGGCGACTGCGAGCTGACTCAATGCGTGGGCTGATTTCGCGAGCCCTTCGCGGAGTGTCCGCATGGATCGATTCACCGCCACGATGTGGCCCTCGGTCGGGGCCGCATTGCCATCGCCAAACTCTTTTCGGGTGAAGTCTCGCAACGAAACGGTGTGTCGAACGAGATTCACCGCTTGAGCGCGAATCCACTTCCGTAACATCACCCGAGGACTAACGGAAGTCGGTCCTGTGGGCGGCGGCGCGTGGCGTGCGCGTGGTTTGGCGGTAGCGGTGGCAGACATGGTGATACTCCGATTTACCGACCACAGGATGCGCAAGTCACAGCGCGGAAGCATTGGCATTTGCGCCGGACTGGCGGCGGGACTGCCGTAAATACAGGGCGCGGCGGACGCACTGGTGCGCCGGCACCGCAGTTGGAGCAGCCGCGCTTTGTCGGGCCTTGCTGGTGATATACGCCATCTGCCCGCTGGCTGCGTTGATATGCCGACTGGAGTTGGCGTGGACTGCTGATGATGCGTTGCGTCTGCTGCGCGAGTAGGCGGGCAGCGGTTTGCGGCGTCACCGGCTTCCCGGCAGCGGCCCGCTTCGTGAGGTTTGTCACCGTGCGGCGGACAATCGTGGGCACGGCTCGGATGAGTGGGCGCGTGGACTTATTGCGAAACAGACCACGGGCCAATTGCGAGACACCGCGAGTGAGATTGGGCGATATTTTCTTCAGCAACTTCGGAGCAACTTTTCCTAGCAGTTTGCCTCCGAATTTTGCGCCCACTTTCCCGATGACCGGGAGCGCCTTCATCGCGAGTGGCATGAGTGCCTTCATTGCGAGCGGGATGAGCGGCAGGAATTGCTCTGCTGCCTCACTCTCGCTTTCTGAATTCGCGGATTCGTGCGCCATGTGCTCCATCAATGCGAGCGCCGCGCCGGGCCGGACATCCGGCACGAGCGACTCGAATTCGCCTTCGCCCTCCAGTTCGGCTTCCAGTTCATTTTCGAATTCACCCTCGACTGCGGGATAGAGCTTCGATGCGCCTCGGAACGCTTCTTTTGCCGCCGCGATTGCAACGCGACGCAGCGATTGAGAGCGCCCCGAGCGATCCCCGGCAGCAGCGAGGTGATTGAAGAAGGACTCTTGCTCTGCTTCTGACTCTGTTTCGTGGGCGTAAGCCTCGGTTTCGTATGCGGACATGATTTGTGTTCCTCTTGAGTGTGGATGAATTAGCGGCGGGAGGCGGCGCGACGCGCAGCCTGGACGCTTCGGCG
Source organism: Verrucomicrobiaceae bacterium (assembly GCA_043728745.1). Taxonomy (GTDB): domain Bacteria; phylum Verrucomicrobiota; class Verrucomicrobiia; order Chthoniobacterales; family Chthoniobacteraceae; genus SXWH01. The sequence continues at coordinate 10,456 of JAYTMG010000444.1, read as the reverse complement.
GAGAATCGATTGGCACGCGGATGGACGGGACAAGACGCGCTTGACTTGTTTTGCGGCCACCTGTGCGGCGAGTTTCGGCGGCACTGGGCGACCTGTCGCGGCACGGCTGGCGAGGGTCTTCGCAGTCCGGCGGATAATCGTCGGAATGAGTCGCACGGCAGGGCGTGTCGAGCGGCGCATCCGCAACACGCGGGTGAGTAAGGCAGCGGCCCGGACAAGCTGCGGGACCAATCCCCGGAGCGCACGACGGTCGCGCGGCGAAAGGCTGATCGCAGTAGCCGCTCCCATCATCGCCTCAGCTTCTGATTGGCTCTCGGATTGAGCTGCGAAGTGGGCCATGAGTTCGCCCATTTGTTCGTGGCTCTCGAGTTCTTGCTCCTGCTCAAATTCGTTCTCGAATTCGTATTCCTGCTCCTGCTCGAACTCTTGCTCGAACTCGCCTTCGCGAAGTTGGCTTGCGGCAAAGTTGCCGAGTTTCGATCCGAGCATCGCACCAGCAGGCCCGCCGATGACACCGCCGAGCGCCTTGCCGACCATCGGTGCCGCGATGCGCCCCACTTGCTTGAGTATCGGGGCCGCTTTGCGGACGAAGCCGCCGATAACTTTTCCAAGGCCGCGCAGTTTTTTGAATTTGCCGAAAAACTGTTCGCCTTCCATTTCGCCGAATCCGCTTTCGAATTCTTGCTCCAGTTCGGATTCGCTTAATCCCAACATTCCTCCGATGTTGGAAATCAGCCCGCCGAGGAACTGTTCTTGTTCTTGCTCGCCTTCGAACTCGCCTTCTTGTTCGAATTCTCCCTCGTTTTCGAGTTCGCTTTCGAATTCGGACTCGAGCTCCTGCTCAAGTTCCGCTTCGTGTTCGTTTTCGAGTTCGCCTTCTAATTCAAATTCGCCTTCGCCTTCCAGCTCCAGCTCTTGTTCGAGTTCTTGTTCGTATTCGTTGTGCATGTTGGGTATTCGGTTGATTGGTTTCGTTTGTTCGTGACGATTCGCAAACTACTGCGCTTCGGAAAATCGCGGCAGTCACACTTTGTGGGGAGCTCATGCGCACTCCCGCATCCGTGTGACCGCTTTCGTAGGAACGCTAATCGGCTAGCGAAAACGTGTGTCGCACGAATGTGCGACGTGCCTTAATCGCTCCGGCCTGAAACTCTGCGGCACATTCAAGGGCAGAAATGCCATTGCCCGCGAATCGTGCATCTGCAATAAACCGGAGGCCCCACGGCCCTTTAAAACATCCAAACCACAATGAAAACTGTGCAAGAGAAGCTGGCACCCAGGACCAGAACTGATCGCGAGATTCCATTTAATTCTCCCGCTATTGGCCGAAAGAAATCACAAACCCCGAAACCCGACCCCGATGAAGCGGCCCTCGTAGAAGTGTTGCACGACGGCTTTCTTTGCGGGTCGTCGCACCCCGCCGGTAGCCGATGCGTGCTGCTCGATAAAGAGGTGAACGGCTACCGTCTCGTGCTCATCCGGGAGCGCCAGTCGCCAGTCGCCGAGCTGAGCCTTAGCCCGCGCGAAAAGCAGATCGCTCGGATGATTGCGAAAGGTTACCCGAACAAAGCTATTGCTGGGGAACTGGACATCAGTTGCTGGACAGTCGGCACGCATCTCCGCCGAATTTTCGCAAAACTCGGCGTGACATGCCGCGCAGCGATGGTCGCGAAGCTAATGGATATGGGGCTTTCCCACCTTGTTGAGTAGGCGCCGCGTGCGGGTAAGGTGTCGCTTCTTTGCAATAAAGTCACCGTCTTATAATACGAGGTGCCATCGCCACGCCTATCCAAATGGCTCCCTATCGAGGGGAATGTGGGCAGTTAGGGTATTGGTTTTTTGGCTTTGTTGCCTGTCCCGATTTTCCTTTTTCATCCGGTTGCGCCCTAATTTTAGGCCCACTCGAAAGTGCTTCAGTTTTTTTGGCACGGAGTTCACGGAAATTTACGGAAGTCGATCCATCCATTGAGTTTGCACAGGCATGGAGTGATTTTTCCGTAAGATCATCCTCGTCCGCTGCGGGGCGGGCAATCATGCTGCGCGCATCTTGAAGAGAACTACTGCAAATCCTGTCCCGCTCCGCCGAGTCCTTGTGCTCGTCGATGAGTCAAACGTCACCAGTTCCGCGAAAGCGGCTAATCGGAAGCTCGACTGGATTCAGCTCCGGGACTCGCTGGTCGGGCAGCGGGAGTTGATCGAAATGGTCGTGTATGCCGGGCTTCCTCCGGCGATGCCCGAGTGGCAGGCCGAGCGCGATAAGAAGAACAAATTTCTCCATTGGCTGCGCTCACACGGGTTCCTCGTGGTGACGAAGGACGGCTCGCCCGCAGTGGAATCGCACTACAAGGCAAACGTAGATGTGATGATGGCAATCGACGCCGTGGAGCTGTCCGTCGCCATGCAGCCAGATGTTGTGATCTTGCTCACGGGCGATGCCGATTTTGCCCACCTCGCGCTCCAGTTGCGGCGGCGGGGAATCCGCGTGGAGGCGGCGTCCACGGCGCAGACTCTCGGGGCAGGACTGAAGACGACGGTGAATGAATTCATCGACCTCGGTCCGTTGCTGGAGACGTTTGAGCGTCTCGCTTGAGGGGCGTTATTTCTTGGGCTTCTGCGCCGTTTTAGCGGCTTCCGCAGACTTCTTCTTCTGATCGTTGGCGCTGGTTTTCGCCTGGTTTTGTGATGCCTTCTTGTTATTTGCTTTTGGTGATTTGTCGCCCATAGGAGCGCGCAACATCACAGGCGGCGGGAAAACAGCGAGGGTGAAATGCAAGTTTCGCAGAATACCGCTAATTCCTGCTGGCTGAACCCGCTTTAACAAAGACACTCTCACATTACATGAACGCACAAGCACTCACCCGCCGAACCTTCCTTAAAACCACCGCCGTAGCCGCACTCGGCTTCCCTGCCATCACCCGCTCGCAGTCGCCGAACAGCGACATCCGCGTAGGCATCATCGGCTTTGGCGGGCGCGGCCAAGCGCACATCTCGGACCTTCTGAAAATCGGTGGCGTGAAGATCACTGCGCTGTGCGATGTCGATGATTCCGTCCTCGCGAAAGGGAAGGATCAGCTCGGGAAAAAAGGGCAGGCGGTTGAGACTTTCACCGATGTCCGGAAGATGCTGGAGAGCAAAGAAATCGACTCCATTTCCACCGCCACGCCGAACCACTGGCACGCGCTCATCGGCATCTGGGCCTGCCAGGCTGGCAAGGATTCCTACATTGAAAAACCTGTCTCACACAACGTCTTCGAGGGACGCGTGCTCGCGGAGGCCGCGAAAAAATACGGACGCATCGTCCAGTGCGGCACGCAGAGTCGCTCGACCGTCGGCCTGCACCAAGCCGTCGCGTGGACGCAGGCGGGCAATCTCGGCAAACTCGTTTGGGCGCGCGGCACTTGCTACAAACGCCGCGCCAGCATCGGTAAAGTGGACGGCGAGCAGCCGTGGCCTGCGGGCATCGACAAGGATTTGTGGTTTGGCCCAGCGACGATCGAGCCGCTCATGCGCAAGAAGCTTCACTACGATTGGCACTGGGACTGGAACACGGGCAACGGCGATCTAGGCAACCAAGGCATTCATCAAATGGACATCGCGCGCTGGTTCATGGGCGAGCAGACACTTTCGCCGAAAGTATGGAGCGTCGGTGGACGCCTCGGCTACGTCGATGATGGCGAGACGCCCAACACGATGTTCGTCGTGCATGACTATGCGAAAGCGCCGCTCATTTTCGAAGTGCGCGGACTTCCCGCCGAAGGTCAGAATGGCGACATGGACAAATATCGCGGCTACCCAGGCGTCGGCGTGTATCTCCAATACGAGAACGGCTACGTCGTCGTCCCCGATTACAACAGCGCCGCCGCATTCGGCAAAGATGGCAAAATGGTGAAGCGCTTCGGCAATTACCCGGCTCCAAAAGAAGATGCCGATCCCGGAACGCCCGACAACTCCGGCCAGGGCTCGCATCACGAGAACTGGACGAAAGCCATCCGCAGCCGCAAGGCACCGGAGCTCAATGCGGAGATTCTCGAAGGGCATCTCAGCAGCGGACTTTGCCACACCGGCAACATCTCGCTCCGCCTTGGCAGCAAGCAGGCTCCCGGCGCAATCCTCGAAAAAGTGAAGGCGCACAAAGAAGCCGCAGACAGCTACGAGCTCATGGCTGAGCACCTCAAAAAGAACGGCGTCGATATTGAAAAAGAGCAGCTCACGCTCGGCGAGTTTCTCACCATGGATACGAAGACCGAAAAGTTCATCGGCAACGCCGCCGCCGACAAACTGCTCACCCGCGACTATCGCGCGCCTTACATCGTGCCGGAGAAAGCCTAGAATTGATGAAATCCTTCGTCACATACTTGAGTGTTGCTGTCGCGGCGTTACTTGCCATTTCCGCCCAGTATCAACGCTCCGTAGTCAAAGAACGGGATGCGACAATCAGAGATCTGATCGCACAAGTGGCTGCACTGCGCGCCAGTGCCGATGAGTCCCGATCCGAACATCAGATCGCAAAACGCGATGCCGAAGTTGCCGAGGAAAATACGAAGCGTCTCGCCGCGGAGCGTGACGCCGCCCTCGCGACAATCAAAGAAGCCCCGGCGGCGACTTCTCCTGCTGCTGCTTTGGAGAAACCCGCCGCCGATGCGGGTGGAATGGCGAAGGGACTTGCCGATATGTTCAAGGGCGAGGAAGGCAAAAAAATGCTCAAGATGCAGTCCGAAATGGGCGCTCGCTTGATGTATGGCGACTTCACCAAGAAGCTCGACCCGGCGACCGCAGACGCTGTCATGGCGCTGCTCGCCGAGCGGCAGGGGATGATGGCTTCCGCAGGAATCGACGCGATGAACGCAGCCGACCCGAAAGCAGCGCAGGCAAAAATCGTGGAGCAAAAAGCCGAGTTCGACAGAAAACTCACGGGCATGATCGGCAAAGACAAAATGACCGAACTGGAGTCCTACGAGCGCACCGTCGGCGACCGCATGATGTTCGGCCAAGTCGAGAGCCAGTTCAGCGCAGCCGGCACGCCCCTGACGCCCGAGCAGCGCGAAGGCGTCCTCGCACTCATGGCGCAAGAGCGATTGAAGACGCCGCGCTCCGCACTGGAACAGGGCAACAGCGATCCGACCGAAGGAATGCGCGCCCTGCAAGACGACAAAGTCGTAAGCGATTGGCTCAAAAGCGAAGAGGAACTCCACCAGCGCCTCATCACGCAAGCCAGCAGCATCCTCAGCCCGGACCAGATCGGCACTTACGCCAAGTCGCTGCAACAAATGCGCGACATGCAGAAGTTCGGCATGGAGATGGGGAAGAAGATGTTTGCTCCGAAGAGCGAACCAAAAAAGTAACTCGCGTTACTTCTTCTTCCGTTTCGGCACCTTTGGCGCGGCGGCGATTCCGTCGTGGATCACTTTGAGCACGCGTTTGCGCTCTGCACCCGTGAGCGGCAGACGCGGTGCGCGGGTCCATTCGTTGCCGAGTCCGCATTCCTGCACGCAGAGCTTGATGTATTGGACGAATTTCACATGCGTATCGAGGTGGAGCAGGGGAGTGAACCAGCGATAAATCTGCAACGCCTCGTCCCACTCGCCGTTCTGCATCAGTTCCCACAAATACTGATTTTGCGCAGGAAATGCGATGCCCGTTCCCGCCACCCATCCATCGATCCCGAGGATGGCCGACTCCAGCGCGAGTGGATCGACGCCGGTGAAAATCGCGAACCGGTCGCCGCATACGCGGTGCAAATCCGTGATGCGCCGCGTGTCGCCGCTGCTTTCTTTAAGTGCGACAAAGTTCTTCACCTTGCCGAGTTCTGCGAACATCTCCGGAGTGATGTCGTTCCCGTAGCTGATCGGGTTGTTGTAAATCATGATCGGCAGCCCCGTTGATTTCGCCACCGTCTTGAAATGGGCCATGCTCTCCGCCGGGTCGGGCGTTTTGTAGCACATGGCGGGCATCACCATGAAGCCGTCCGCCCCGATTTCTTCGCAGTCCCGCACAAACTCCACCGCCGACGATGTCGATGTCTCCGCCACGCCGCTCAACACGGGAATGCGGCCTTCGATTGTCTCGACTGCCATGTCCATGACTGCGCGTTTTTCCTCCGGCTCCAGCATTTGATTTTCGCCCAGCGAGCCGAGCATCACGATGCCGCTGACGCCGCTCTCGATGAGAACTTCGATATGCTTCGCTGTGGATACGAGGTCCAAAGAACCATCGCGGTCCATCTGTGTGGTGATTGCCGGAAATACGCCTGTCCAATAAGGTTTTGCCATAAGTCGCGAAAGAACAGCGGTTCTGCGTGCGAACGACAAGCGGGATTATCGAGGAGCGCGACGCGAAGGGTGTGATTAAAGGCGGAATAAAGCTCGGGGCAAACCAGTCGTGGCTCACGCAGCCCTCTGCGTGACACTGCTATCCGCGAAGCGCTAATCCGATGAGCGTTCCACCGAGAATAATGCGCTTCGCGTACGGGGAAGCACGCGGAGGGCCGCGTGCGCCACGACGCAAGCGTGCTCACTTTAACATTTCCACGTTTAATCACACCGGAAGCGAATGCCCGGTTCGGATCTTGATTCGGCGATTGCGGGATGGCTCCAACACGCCAAAGTGGTCTCCGAAATTTGACACATCTATTACCCATGCAAACACGTAACTTGATCAAACCCTCAACACCCAAAATTCCGCGTTCAGCTCGCGGTTACCATTCACTTCTCGGCAGCCTGTTTAGTGGAATCGTTCTCTCGGCATGTCTCGCGGGCTCTGCGTTTGCCGCCGACTGGCCGCACTATCGCGGGCCGAAAATGGACGGCTCCACAGCGGAGGCGCTGGCTCCGTGGAGCGCAGACGGGCCGAAGGAATTGTGGCGGGTGCAGGTGGGCACTGGCTGCGCGAGCATGACGGTCGTGGGAGACCGGCTTTTCACTGCCGGTTACCGCGATGGAAAGGAGGTTGTCCAGTGCCTTGATGCGGCGACGGGCAAGCCAATCTGGTCGCACGGCTGGGAGGCGAAAATCGGGGATTATCTGTTCGAGGGCGGGCCACGGGCGACGCCGACGATCGATGGCGGACGGCTTTACATGGTCGGCTCGGAGGGGCATGTGGTTTGTCTCGAAGCCGCGACGGGGAAGCCGGTTTGGACGAAGCATTTGGTCAAGGATTTCGGTGCAAAATACATGGACTGGGGATTCAGCTCGTCGCCGACGATCGACGGTGAGCGCGTGCTGATCGACGCGGGCAGCACCATCGCGCTGAACAAGGCGACGGGCGCCACGCTTTGGAAATCGGGCGACGACCAACCGGGCTACGGGAGCATCGTCGTCGGTGTGGTGGATGGAAAAAAGACAGCCGTCGCATTCACCGCGAGCGGGCTTGTGGGGAGCGAGGCTTCCAGCGGGAAACCACTTTGGAAATTTGCGTGGGAAACGTCATGGAAGATTAACGCCATGACGCCGCTCATCGTGGACGATCTTGTGGTATTTTCGTCCGCCTACAATCACGGCGCGGCAGCCGTGCGAGTGAAGGGCGGCGAGGCGTCGCGCGTCTGGTTTTCCAAAGACCTCTTTGCGCATTTCAACACTCCTGTTCATCACAACGGCGCACTTTTCGGAATAGACGGCGAAGTCGGGAAACGCAGCGCTCTCGTCTGCATGGATGTGAAAACGGGCGACGAAAAATGGCGCGCCCGCAATGTGAAGAACGGCTCGCTGATTCTCGCTGCGGATAAGTTGCTGATCCTCACGGAAGTCGGCGAACTCGTTCTCGCCGACGCATCCGCCGCAGCGTTCAAGGAACTCGCACCTCGCAAGAAGGTGCTGCCCGGACGTTGCTGGGTGCAGCCAGTCCTCGCGAACGGCGTCGTATATTGCCGCAATAACAGCGGCGAACTGGTCGCTCTTCGTTAAGCGCGGACTTACGGATCCGAAGGGCGAAGTTGCACGGCGTCGGCGTGGATGTTTCCGTCTGCCGGGCCGTCGCCGATGATGACTACGGCTGGCTTGCCGGGCTCGAAGCGATACTTGCCCAGCGAGGCAAATCCGTTGTCCTGCGCTGCTTTTCTTTGGTTCACGGGGACGGTCTTTTTTCCATCCGCGCTCTCAATCGTCACGGGCGAATTCGTCCCGCGATTCTCGTGCGGCGCGAAGTTGATGCGCACTTCGTAAATGCCCGCTTCTTTCACCGTGAATTCGTATCGCGCCGTGCCGGTTTCTTTTGCGCCGCGATACCGGTAGCCGGTGCCGAAGTATCCTTCGAGCCCGTGCCCGCCGCCCCAAGTGCCGGTGAGCTTGGCCTGCGTGTCATCGAGTGCGAGACCGGGGAGCGTTTTGATGGAAGCTCCTTCCGTTCCTTCATCGTCCACTTTCGCCGCTGTTGGCGGAACGTAGCCCGCCGGAAGCGTGATGAGATCTTGCACCGTCTTGCGTCGCGCGGCTCCCGGCTGCTTCATGAGACCTTGCAACTCCGGATAATATCGCTCGTACACTTCGCGCGGAGTGCATTGGTTCTTCAGCGCGATGCTTGCGGCTTTGCCGACGACTTCGCCGATCATGCCGCCGGTCTTCATCACGCGCACCGTGCCGAGCGCTTCGTGGGTCACGCTGACGTTGCGGCCAGCCATGAAAAGATTCTCCACATTGCGCGAGTAAAAGCAGCGATAGGGCACCGGATAGCCGTGCTTGCGGTCCACGGCTTTGTCGAAAACGGCTTTTGAAATAAACGGATCTTTTTCCGCCACGCCCTTTGCGAACTGCTCTTTCGGGTAGTGCAAATCGATGTCCCAAGTCGTCGGCACCGTACCATCCGGGAATTGTTTTTTCCCCGCGATGTCTTCGCGGTTCAGGATGACATCGCCGAGCAACTGACGGCTTTCGCGGGGTCCGCCGACGTAGGCGACCCATTCGAGTTTTGCGTTTACGTGCTTGTCCTTTCCGCCCCGATTTTTCATCGCATTCCACGCACCATAGACCGCGCGGAAATTCCAGTCGCGCGTGTCTTCGAGGCCGAGGATCGGGTGCTTGTCGAAGCCGCTCTCCCAGAACCACTGCGCGTGAAACCGCTGCGGATACGGGAAGTCCTCCATTTCGAGCGTCAGCGCCCACGGCAATTCGGGGAATGGTGCGGGCGCGGAAGTCTCTTTCCAGCGCCACATATTCGACATGCCGAGATGCTCGGTTTCCTTGATCGTGTGGTCCGCTCCGGCGAGATAACCGACGGAAGCATGGCCCGTCGCGTCGCAGAAAAATTTCCCCTCAAACCGAGTGCGCGCGCCGCTAATCGTATTGAGCGAGGTCACCGCCGCGATACTCGCGCCCTTCTTTTCCACGCTGGTGACGTGCTCATTAAAGAACAACGCGATGTTTGGCTCGGCACGAACAAGCTTCTCCTTTTTGTCGTCGCCAAATTCCTCATACGTTCCCGGCGACAGCTTCGCGGTATCCTGAAATTCCTCCACGATCTCGCCGAGTTGCGGATAGAGTCCGCGCCGTGTTCCGCCCATCGCCCAGACGCGAACTTCGCTGGAGCCGTTTCCACCAAGGACAGCGCGGTTTTGAATCAGCGCAACTTTGCATCCCATCCGCGCTGCGGAAATTGCAGCGCCTGTTCCGCCGTATCCGCCGCCGACTACGATGAGGTCGTAACTGCCGCCGTTGCCGGGCTTCTCCGGGAGTCCCGCGAGCTTCAAGCGCCACGGTGCGTTGCTGTCGTTCGCGTCCTTCATCCCGGGTGGGGTGAAGGCGGGATCGTTGCTCAAAATAATCGCATCGCAGCGGCCCGCAAATCCCGTGAGATCATGCAGCGCGAGCGTCGTTTCCGCCTTCGTGATTTCCACGGTGCCGCCATCCTGCCAATCCCAGCTCGCGCCTTTCGTTCCAAACGTTTCGGCGAGCGGCTTTGCATCCACAAGAAGCTGGAATTTTCCCGGAGTGCCCGGCGCTTTCCATCGCCCGACCCAGTCCATCGTGCGCACCCACACGCGCCATTTTCCGGGCTTCAGCGCGACGGTGGTGGTCGCATCTTTCACCGGTTCGCCGAGGCCATGCGCGAGCAAATAGGGCGAGCCCATGGTCTCGATAAATTGCGTGTCGAGCATCCAGCCGCCGGGTTGCTTAAACGACTCGGCTTCGACGAGGACGGTGTCGGCATGGACGGCGGCGACTGCTGCTGCGAGGAATAGTGCGGTTTTAATCATTGTGTTGGGATGTTGTTGTGAGGGGAGCAAATCGAAAATGTCGTGCGGCAATTAGTTTGGGATTTCGTTCAGTGTGTAGTAACCGGCGGCGTGCAGCAGTCCTTTTCCTTCCACGTTTTTCACTCCGGCGGCGGTGACTGCGTGGACGTGGCCTTTGGTGAGCTTGTCGAGCTTTAGCATCACGCTTTTTCCGTCGGCGGCGACTGTGGCGGCGACGACTTTCACGTCGCACTTGTCCACCTCGGGGCTGCCGTAGCTGGACTGGTAAATATA
>JAYTMG010000443.1:0-4250 GCA_043728745.1 Verrucomicrobiaceae bacterium | reverse complement strand
ACCGCATCTGCCCCGCGTCATCGAAAGTATCCGTCTTATATTGAATTACCGGATGCGCCAGCGTCCGCGCAAACGGCGTCAGGTAGCGCACCCCGATTGGCTGATTCCCCTCGTAGTCATCGTATCCGCCGTCATCCGCCCGATTCAGTGCGAACACCTGCTCGTAGCCGGGCGTGCTGTTCGGCTCGGTTTGTCCGTTCGGTGTGCTGCCAACCACATTCAGCCACAGCTTTCCCGTCCGCTGGTGCAACGTCATCGTAAATGGATTTCGAAAACCCGTCGCCCAAATGTAGTCGTTGTTCGGCCCCGCCCCATCGCGAAACGGATTATCGCCCGGCACACTTCCATCCGCATTTGCCCGCCCGACTTTCGCAGCGAGCGTGCGCAGATCACCATCCACACCGCGCTTGTCGCCGAGGTCTCCGATTGCCCAATACAACTTCCCATCCGCCCCAAATGCCATCGCCCCGCCGTTGTGATTCGCGCCCAGCGTCGGCAGGCCGGTAATGATATTCACGCGCTCCATCCCCACATTTCCCACGTCACGGAATCGCACGATCCGCTGCTCATGGTCCGACACCGTCACAAACACATACACCCAGCGATTCAGGGCGTATGCAGGATCAAAAACCACACTCAACACCCCGCACTCGCTCTCCGAATAGACCGTGGGAAAAGTCACAAAGGGAGTCGGCAGCAACTGCCCGTTCTGCACCACTCGGACCCCGCTCGCTTTCTCGGTTACAAACAGCCGTCCTGAGCCGTCGGGCGCCCAAGCCATGCTCGTCGGCGCGGCGAGACCGGCCACGAAATTCGTCTCCTCAAAATCAGAATCCACCGGCCTCGCAAACGAAGGAGAAGCGAGAAGCGCGAGAGCTGAGAGCAGGCGGAGCGTTGAACACATAAGGCGAAGTCAACGCAACAAATCACAGATCCTCCGAACCCGCAAATAGACATCGCTCCATCGCCCCTACACGGCGACACTCGCACCCGTGCGATGAGACACCAGCGCAGCGGCGAAAATCTCGGGCGAGGCGACGGCTTCGTCCGGCGTGGCGCAGCCAAAGCGCTCGCCGAGTTCCCCTGCCCGTTCCATGAGAAATGCCGCCCACATTTGCTGAATGACATCCGCAAATCCCGGCTCGAAGATTCCGCCCGTCACGACTTTGAACTGCGTGCTAAAGCCGAGGTCCGTGCGCTTCCACCATTGCTCTTTGCCGCGCTCGAAAAGCCAGAGCGTCTTTGGTTCTGCGGTAGAAAAGCGGACACCGCCATCGGTGCCGAGCACTTCGATATACCAGGTATTCGTCGCGCCTGGCATCAGGCGTTTCATTTCCAAACGCACAGGCACCTCCTCACCTGCGACCGTAGTCCAGCCGTGAACCATCGCATTATCCCAGGTATCGCAAACAACCGTGCCGCCTTTTCCATCAGGACGCGTCGCGTAGCCGCGCTGAAGTTGCGCAAAGACGCGCGAGGGCTTCCAGCCGAGGCGCAGCGGGAGATGGCACGCGTGCATCCCGAGATCGTTCAGCACGCCGCCTTCGCCACACGTCGCGCTCAGCCGCTTCCAATTGGCTGGCTTCGTCGCGTCCAGGTCGCTGCTGTGGTGAAAGCCCGAGACGACCTCCAGCACCCGCCCGATTTTCCCGCTCGCAGCCACCGCAAGCGCGCGCTGTCCACCGGGAAAAAACGGCATCTCCGAGCTGCAACGCACAAAGCGGCCGCTCGCCTTCACCGCTGCCGCAATGCGCTTCGCCGAGGCAAGGTCAATGCCGAACGGCTTTTCCGCGAAGAGGTCCTTACCCGCCTCAAGCACATCGCAATAGATCTTCTCGTGCAGATTGTGCGGCACGGCGACATAGACGACATCGATCTCGGGATTTGCGAGCAGTTCGTGGTAATCCGTCACGCGCTGCGTGCAACTCGGGATGCAGTCAAACCACGCAAGCGTCACGGGGTTCAAGTCCGCCACCGCGGCGAGCACAGGGCGCACAGTGACGTCTGTCATCGCGCACCAACGCGCAAACGCACTCGCCATTTCCCGGCCCATAAGACCGCCACCGATGATTCCGATTTTGATGATTTTTTGTGACATAAAGTTTGAGATCTAAAGGCTGTCGAATCGCTGATGGTTCTCATCGGCAGTCCACGCATAAAGGAATGCGGCGTGATATTTCCCGAAACGACTGAGGATATTTTCAACGCGGACCATCGCCTCTACGCAATCATGCAAGAGCGGCACGGGAACGATGCGCATTCCCAATATAACGCACTCATCCGGCAACTGGTCAGTTTTGAAAGGGCGCTGGAGCATCGGGTTTCGCGAGCGTCCTGCGTGGGCGAGTCGCAGTTGTCCGATGCTAGCGAGGCCATTAGCGTAAGACGCTGAGGCGCGCGGTGAGGCGCTTGCGAAAGTAGTCAGCGACTTTAGTCGGTAAACCCCAGCGCTTCGGGACGGGTTACTTTTAGTACGGAGATTTGCTGACAAAACTCTCGTCCACGCAAAAGCCACGCTGTTCCGACTAAAGTCGCTGACTACTTTCGCAAGCGTGCTTTCGAGGTTCATTGGCAGACTCAGGCAATCATCGCCAGCGCAGCCTCGACGCTTGCGCCGTCGTGGACCATCGCCATCAGCGCGCGGACGATTCCGGCGGGGTTGGTGTGCTGGATAATGTTGCGGCCATAGACAATTCCGCTCGCGCCTTGCGCCAGCAGACCTTGGGTGCGGACGAGGATTTCCTGGTCGCTCACTTTGCCACCGCCGCGCACGAGAACAGGGATGCCGCTCGCGGCTTCGATCACTTTGTGGTAGCGCGACACATCGTCGGTCGGGTCCGCTTTGATCACGTCGGCGCCGAGCTCCACGGCCTGACGGACTAAGTGGACGATCTTCGTTTCATCGCCATCCACCATGTATCCACCGGCCTCGGAGTTCGGGCGAAAAACGAGCGGCTCCACCATCATCGGCATCGCGTAGTGGTCGCTCTGCACTTTGAGTTTCAGGATGTTCGTGATGCACTGCTCCGTGACTTCCGGCGCGCCGGGAATCTGGAAAAGATTCACGCAGACGCACGCCGCATCGAGGCGCACCGCTTGCAGCATCGCGTCTTCGATCATCGCGCTAAACGCCGCCTTTGGCAGCTCCTTGCCATAGACGTTTGCCGTGTCAGTGCGCAGGACGAGCCGCGGCTTGCCGTGCCCGAGCACGCCTTGCAAATGACGCGCCTGTCCCGGCGTGAGCTGAATCGCATCCGGCCCCGCAGCCACGAGCGTCTGCACGGTCTTCGCGATGTTTTCGATTCCGGAAAGAAAGCCGGGCTGGTTGAAGAATCCATGATCCACTGCGACATCGAAGCAGCGGTTGGACTTGGCGTTAAAAAGGCGATTGAGACGAAATTGTTTCATAATGTGTGGTGGATGACTGCCCGCGAAAGACGCGAAAAGGCGCGAAAGGAAAATCATATTCGCGCACTTTCGCCCATTTCCCGGGCCGAAGAGTGGTTACCGAATGCCCATGAGATGCTTGAGGATGTAAAGCTCCAGCGCTTCGTAATCCCGTGCATCGCGGAATTGCGCGACGAGCTTCTGGTCCATCGTCCGGCACTTGTCCACGAGGAGCAGGAAAAGCTCGCGGCTGTTTTTCAAATGGTCGGTCACCGGGAAACCGCGCTGCGTGCGCATCGCTTTCACATCGAGCCCGATGAACTCCCCGCGGCTGCCGTAGCCGCTCTCTTCCAGCACGCGGACTTGGTTAAACGCCGCGCGCAGATTCGCACCGCCGAAGTTTTTGTCCTGATCATATTTCAGACCGTTCTGATCATTGAGATGGACGCTCGCGAGCTTGTCGTGTGCAAGCGCAAAGGCCATCTCGTCGCTGGCGTCGAGTCCGGCGAGCATCGCGTGAGCGCTCTCGATGAGCCCTTTCACGCGGCTGTGGTCTTTCGACGCATACGACATCGCGATCGCGTGACCGATGGTCGGCACATACGCCTGGTCCGTCGGCTCGTTTGGCTTCGGCTCGATCCAAATTTCGATCGTCTTATCGTAATCCAGCATCGCATTCACCGTCTCCAGCAAGCGCTGATACGCCAGCTTCGCGTCCTTCGCCTCGCGGATGTAAGTGCCCTCGCGGGAAAGCCACAGCACGATCCCCTTGCAGTCAATCGCCCGCGCAATATCGATGCACTTCTTCGTGCGGTCCCACGCATACGCCCGGTCCGACTCGCTGTTCGAAGTATAAGCCCCGT
>JAYTMG010000442.1:0-2426 GCA_043728745.1 Verrucomicrobiaceae bacterium | reverse complement strand
CAAAGCGGGAGCGAGCGCCAGCCAGGCGGCGAGGAGCACGATGAATTTCATGGGCCGATGAGAAGCACTCGTGCGCCGCCGGTCAAACGGAATATCTGGACGGGGAGGCAACCGTGGCTGGCGGCAGCGGTACAGTTTTAACCGCGAAATACGCGAACCACGCGAAAGGGTTTTTTCCCTTTCGCGTGGTTCGCGTATTTCGCGGTTAAAAAAATCAAAATGTACCACTGCCGGCGGGCGCATCCCATCAACGGGAGACTGGAAAGTCTCCCAACCTGCCGGCTGGAAAGCCGGCGTTACGACACATTCCTGTGCCGTGGCCCGGAGCGGAATCCACAGCGGGATGGCGGGAGGCGCTCAGAATTTTCCCCGGCAAGCTAAAGCTTGAACTCCAACGCGCGCCTTGCCTACGGTGCGCCCCGGCCAAACCGATGGCCTCATCCCACGACCCGGGAGAACAACTATGGAAAACGCACCATTGCCACAAATCGAAATCAACGCCCTCGTTGAAGGGCTGAACCGTCTCGCCCGCAACCTGTGGGGCACTTGGGACCAGGACACGCTGGAAATCTTTCAGCAGCTTTCGCCGCGCGCGTGGCAAAACCTCTACCACAACGGCGTGGCCGTGCTGCGCGAAGTCTCGGCCCAGGAACTGCGCGTGCGGCTGCAAGACCAGCAGTTCGCCGACAAGGTGCGCCGCACGCTCATTAAGTTTGAAGCCTATCTCGACGAGGAAAAAACCTGGGGCAATTTGCACGCGGCAGCGTTGCGCGAGAAGCCCGTCGCGTATTTCACCGCCGAGTTTGGTTTTCACGAGACGCTGCCCATTGCCGCCGGCGGCCTCGGCGTGCTCGCGGGCGATCATTTGAAGTCGGCCAGCGATCTCGGACTGGGACTCGTGGGCATCAGCCTCTTTTACCGCGAAGGTTATTTTCAACAGTCCTTCAACGCGGAGAACTGGCAGGTGGATTATTACCGGCTGCTCAATCCCAGCAATCTCCCCATGGAGCCGCTCAACGACGCCGCGGGCCAGCGCATCTTTTGCGAGGTGGAAATCGGGTTCAACACCGTGGCCTTCCAGGCGTGGCGCGTGAACGTGGGGCGCTGCGCGGTTTATCTGCTTGATGCCAACCTCCCGCAGAACGAGCCGACCTATCGCGATCTCACCTTGCGCGTGTATGGCGGCGACAGCACCACGCGCATCATGCAGGAAGTTTTGCTCGGCATCGGCGGCGTGCGCCTGCTGCGCAAACTGGGGCTGACGCCCGGCACGTTCCACATGAACGAAGGCCACGCGGCCTTCCTCACGCTGGAACTGATGCGCGAAAAAATCGCCGCCGGCCAGTCGCTCGCGGACGCGAAGGCCAGCACCGCCAAGGAGTGCATCTTCACCACGCACACGCCGGTCGAGGCGGGCCATGATCGTTTCACGCCCGACCTGATGAATTTCGTCATGCCGAAAATGCTGTCCGCGCTCGGCATGACTCCGGACGACATGATGGCCCTGGGCCGCGTGAAGCCGGACAGCAAGCACGAGCCGTTCTGCATGACGGTGCTCGCCCTCAAATGCTCGCGCGCCGCCAACGGCGTGAGCGAACTGCACGGCCAGGTCAGCCGCGAGATGTGGCACGAGCTGTACCCGAGCGGCACGGTCGCGCAGGTGCCCATCGGCCACGTCACCAATGGCGTCCACATTCCTGGCTGGATCAAAGGCACGCAGCGCCGCTGGCTGCAGCGCAAGCTCGGCGTCGAGGCGGAGAAGGACATCAACTCGCACGAATACTGGCAGCACCTCGCCGATCCCGCCGTGACTTCGGATGAGGAGCTGTGGTCCATGCGCTACAACTTGCGCCGCGAGCTGATGGAGTTCGCACGCCGCCGTCTGTTTGAGGGCCATCGCACCGCGCCGGATGATTTCATCTCCTTCGATTCACTGTTGAATCCCGATGCGCTGACCATTGGCTTCGCGCGCCGCTTTGCGACTTACAAACGCGCGCCGCTGATTTTTGATCGCTTCGATGAAGTGGTGAAGCTCGTGAAGAACGAGAAGTATCCGCTGCAATTCATCTTCGCCGGCAAAGCCCATCCGCGCGATGACGAGGGCAAGCGGTACATCCAGCGCATCATTCACCTGAGCAAGTTCAGCGAGCTGAAGGGCCATCTCGTCTTCCTCGAAAACTACGACATTCATGTCGCGCGCCAGATGGTGAGCGGCTGTGACGTGTGGCTGAACAACCCGCGCCGTCCGCTTGAAGCCTCCGGCACGAGCGGTGAAAAGGCCGGCTGCCACGGCTGCCTGAATCTGAGCATCCTCGACGGCTGGTGGCGTGAAGGCTACGACGGCACGAACGGTTTCGCGATTGGCGACGACTCGCACCCGAGCTCCATTGAAGAGCAGGATCGCCAGGATGCCGCGAACCTCTACC
>JAYTMG010000441.1:0-3795 GCA_043728745.1 Verrucomicrobiaceae bacterium | reverse complement strand
CCGCGAAAAACGCAAAAAAGCGCGAAATGGGAAATCCTTTCGCGTCTTTTCGCGTCTTTTCGCGGGCCAAAATGAGCGACTAACAAAGTAGAATTAATTCTACTTTGTTACGCCCCGATCCGCGTAGCGTTTCAGTCGGATCGTCTCTGCGTACTTTGGATTCTGCACAGCGATGATCACCAAGAAAAATAGACCATCATTCTGTGCCCATCATTTTGATTTCATGGAGCGCTGGAATTCTCAAAATGATGGTTACAAAATGATAAGTTGATAGTTCGCATTCGTCCCCCCCTCGATGGGTTCATCCTGAAATTGTTTCCCGAGTAACAAAGTGGAATTAATCACACCCCAGAGGGACTATTTCGCGCGGGGATCGACGTACTCTGCGCGGGTCAATTTGCCGTCGCCGTTTTTGTCGAAGCCTTTGAAGGTTGCGTCGAGTCCTGCGCGGTTTTTCTGGCCGAGTTGGAATTCTTCAAGCGTCACGAAGTCGTCTTTGTTTTCGTCCCATTGCGTGAAGTGGAGATTGCTATCGGCTCGGATTCTTCCGGTTGGCTGCCCGTCTGCTGCGGCATTTTTCTTTGGTCGTCTGTCCGGGCTGCTGCCGGGTGCGGGTGGCGTCCATTCGGCGGGTTGGGGGTTGGCGACGGTCAGCGGGAACTTGTCGGCATGGCTTGCCATTTCCTTGGTCAGCAGTGCTGTTAACTCCGCAATTTTCGCGGTGTGTTCGGGCTTGTCGGCAAGGTTTTTCAGTTCGTGCGGGTCTGCGCTGAGGTCGAAAAGCTGGGTGCGATCCACGAGCGGATAGCGGATGAGTTTCCAGCGTTCGTCGCGAATGGACCTCATGCAGTCGCGATACGCAGTGTAGAGCACGTCGCGGACTTTGGTCTGTCTGCCGTGGAGGATCGGGACGATGCTCTTGCCTTCGACACCATCGGGGAGTTTCGCGCCTGCGAACTCCGCGAAGGTCGGGAACAGGTCCATGAGGTAAACAAGAGCCTCGCTCTTGCCCTTTGCGATGCCCGGACCCGCGAGGACGAGCGGCACGTGCATGCCGCCGAACTCGTAGAGGTTTTGCTTTCCAAACAAGCCGTGCTCGCCCATCGAGAGTCCGTTGTCGGCACTGAAGATGATGATGGTGTTCTCCCACTGGCCGCTGGCTTTAAGCTCCGCGAAGATGCGCCCGATGTGATGATCCAGTCCGGTGATGCAGGCGTAGAACTCGGCGGTTTGTTTCTTCGTATCTTCCGGTGTGCGCGGCCACGGGGCGAGCTGCTCGTCGCGCACGCTCATCTCGCCGTTGTTAAAGGGATGCAGGGGCAGGAAGGCGGGCGAGAGCGGGATCTTCGCGGGGTCGTAGAGCGCGTGAAACTGCGGCTCCGCAACACGCGGGTCGTGCGGGACGGGGGGCGCGAGATAGATGTAGAAAGGCTTCGTCTCGTGCGAGGCCGTGCGCGATTTGAGGAACTCGATAGTGCTGTCGGCGAGGCGCTGGCTGGAATGAGCGCGTTCACCGCCTTTGCCCTCATCACGAATGCTGGTTTGAAACTCAGCGAGACCAGCCGGAAAGCCATTGCCAGCCTTTCCCATGTGCCAAGTCTGATAGCCTGCGGCCTGGATGACGCGCGGCAAAAACGTCGTCGGATCCTTCGCGTTGGCTCCCGCGTCTGGAGCGCCAGGAATGCGCTGCCACGAGCGGCCAGTCAGCATCATCGTGCGACTCGGCGTGCAGACTGCACCAATCATGGACCCCATCGTGTAACAGCGAGTGAAAGCCATGCCGCGTTCGACTAGAGTGTCGAGATTCGGAGTGACGAGCAACGGAGTACCAAGCGCGTGCAATCCGTCCGGGCGATGATCGTCCACGTGGATGTGGAGGATGTTCGGCTTGAGTTTGTCCGCAGCATTGAGCCCTAGGAGTGGCGCGAGAAGCAAGGCGGAGAGGAGTGCGATGGTGTATTTCATGGATTGAATGAGTGCTGGGTTTCGTTGGTGGTTTTCGCTTTTCGTCTCCGGGCTGCGGCGCGCGCATCGCCACCACTCCGTGTGTCAGTTTTTGTATCCAGAAATGCGAAACCATTCCCGAGGTAACAGCGCAAATCCCGGATTCCTGACCCGAATTCCGCGCTCCATCGCTCGCGGGGTGCCGGGACGCTCCGGTGAAGGCGCGCAGTCCCCAGTTGCCGCACGGGAGGTCGGGCTCTTGCACGCTGTCGCGGTTTGCAGGTTGATTAACGGCGAGACTTTGCGAATCTCCGGACGCCAATCGTCGGGCTCGCGCTAAACTCTTTTCACCATGCACTCACGTTTCACATTCGGCATTCTTTCCATCCTCGCTCTCGCGGTCATGGCGGTCACGGCGGCTGTCGGGCTGTTGCTGATTCCGGAGGAGTTTCACAACGACAAGTTCAAGCTGAGCCTCGGCGCGGTGTTGTTCTCGGAGTTCCTGTGCTGGGTGTTCTGTGCGGCGTTGCCGGCACCGCGGGGTGCGCAGACTCGGGGACTTTTTGAGGGCGGGAGCACGATTGCGGCGAGCCTTTATTTGGTGGCGACGCTGGCGCTCGCGGGGGTTGCGATGGTGGGTTTCAGCTTTAAGTTTCTGCTGGTGTTGCACCTCATCGCGTTCCTCGTTTTCCTGCTCGTTACGGGGCTTTTTCTGCTCGGCGGTGAATCGACGAAGCAAGCCGACGACAGCGAGAAGTGAGGGCTAGTGCTCGGTCAGTCGTGAGATGATGGTAACCGCTTGAGCAATCCGGCGGTGACTTGTGACTTGTGACTCGTGAGTGGTGACTGGTCGCAAGCGTGTTGGCGTGGGTCCCCCGCTTGCGACTAATCACTTCTCACCAGTCACAAATCACCGCCGATAAACACGCTGGCTTACCATCACACGACGACTCACAGAGCACTAGGGCGTCAGCGGTTTTTGCTGCTGCCGCCGGTGCTGCTCGGGTCAAATGAGAGCGGCACTTTTACGTCGGGGAGATCTTTGAGGGTGAAGGTGAGGAGCATCCCGTAGTCGTTCTCGCCTTTGTTGCCGGAGCGGTTGTTCCTGCTCACGAAGCCAAGGCTGGCGACCCAACTGGAGAGGTCGCGGTGAACTTCATACCGCTGGCTTTCGAGGAAGCTGTCTTGCAGTTCATAGTATTCGCGGAAGGAGAATCCCCAGTTGTCGTTGATGCGGAAGTAGCCGCCGAAATCGAGGAGGGAGCTGTCTTGGAAGAGGATGTTCTTGTTAATGTAGCGATGGCCGATGCCGACTTGCACCTTGTCGTTGACGAGGAAGTTTGCGCGCGAGTTGACCTCGGAGAAGCCTTTGTCGAAGAGCGGTGTCTGCGAATCGACGGTGAGGCTGACCCACGAGAGGGGCTGCCAGCGGAGCCGGTTGACGAGGTTGGAAAAGCGGCCGGGATCGGGGTCGAGGCCGAAATCGGGGGACTCGAATCGGTAGTCCACGAACGTGTTCATTTCGAGCCAGTTGATGGTGGCGTTGTCGCGGCGGGTCTGGAGGCGGTTGCGGACGCCAAGGCGGACGATGTTCCAACTGTCGATGGAATCAATGGTGTTAAACCCGGGGAAGTCGATCGGCGGGAGCTGTGTGGAGCGCTGGAGGCGGTCGAACTGCAGGATGTCGCGCCCGTCTTCGCCAGCATGGACGAAGCTGAAATTCGCGTAGGGCTGGACGATGTGGCGGAGGCCGTCGAGCCCGAACGTGCGGTTCTGGATTTCTTCGTAAGCGCGGGATGCTTTGAAGGAGACTTCGAGGCCGGCGTTGAGGACAGGGCGGAAGACGCTGCC
>JAYTMG010000440.1:0-2921 GCA_043728745.1 Verrucomicrobiaceae bacterium | reverse complement strand
GCCATCGATCAGCCAGACGAGGAATTGCGTCGCCACGGGAACGGTCGCGACAATGGGCATGAGGATGCCGGTTTTTGTGGTGGCCACGCCCCATTGATACACGGCGACGCCGATGCTTGGACCAGCGAGCGCATTGGCGGTGATCCAGGCCCAGGCTTTTGGCCAGACGCCGGGCTCGGGCTTTGCGTCGCGTTTTCGCAGGAAGAGGAAAAAGATAAACGCGATGACGATGCCTGCGAGAATCCGCTCGTAGGCTGCCGTGCCGCCGTCCACCGATTGGCCTGCGGCTGCGGCTGCGAAGTTTGCTTTTCGGCTGAGCACGGAGCCGAAGCCCTGGCCCATCGCGGAGAAAAGTCCGAAGACGACGCCGACCCAAAATGTCTTGCGCGGAATGACTGCACCGCGGTCGGGAGCAAGCGCCAGAGCCACTCCCGCGAGAATCACAATAGCGCAGAGGATTTGTGAGCCGCTGAGTTTTGAGTCGAGCCAGACCCATTCTGTAAATGTGGCGAGTGGTGCTGCGATGCAGTGTGTGAGCAACATTGTGAGCCGCGGCCCGATGCGCTGAAGCGCCGCAAACATCGCGACATCGCCAAGCCCAAATCCGACGAAGCCGCTCGCGACAAACCACGGCAGTGCGGCACCGCCGAGGCCGTGGCCAAAATTGTGCGCCCAAATCCCGAGCAGGATTGCCGCGATCAACATGCGGAAGAGATTCGCCGAGCTGCCGCCGACGAGCTTCGCCGAGCGCGCGGCGCATACGGACGAGCAACTCCACAAAAATGTGGTCAAAAGCGCCGGTACCATTATTCGAAAAGGTCGCCCGTTTTTTTGACGCCGGTGAGCCCGAGTTTTGCGTAGGCGCGCGGTGTGGCGACGCGGCCTTGCGGCGTGCGTTTGATGTAGCCCTGCATGATGAGGTATGGCTCGTTCACGTCTTCGAGCGTGCCGTCATCTTCGCCGACGGCAACCGCGAGAGAGCTGATTCCTACAGGGCCGCCGTCGAATTTCAGCACGAGCGCTTCGAGGAGTCGTTTGTCCATTTCATCGAGTCCTTCGCGGTCGATGTCGCGCATGGTGAGCGCTGCATCGGCGACTTCGCGGTTGACGTTTCCATCGGCGCGGACTTGTGCAAAATCGCGGACCCAGCGCAGTAAATTATTGGCAACGCGAGGTGTGCCTCGGGAGCGCGCGGCAATTTCCAATGCACCGAGTTCATCGACTGCGATGGAGAGCAGGCTGGCGCTGCGGAGGACAATTTTTTGCAGCTCTTCAGCGGTGTAATAATCGAGCCGCGTCGTCATGCCGAAACGGGAGCGAAGAGGTGCCGTGATCATCCCGGCGCGAGTCGTGGCGGCGACGAGCGTGAACTTCGGGAGATTGAGCCGCACTGAGCGTGCGTTGGGGCCTTGGTCGATAATGATGTCTAGTTTATAGTCCTCCATCGCGGGGTAGAGGTATTCTTCGATGACGCGGGAGAGCGCATGGATTTCGTCGATAAACAGGACATCCCCGCGCTCCAAAGTGGTCAGCAATCCAGCCAGGTCGCCCGCCTTTTCAATCGTCGGCCCGGAAGTGCAGCGGATACCGACGCCCATCGCCTGTGCTAGAATGTGGGCGAGGGTGGTTTTACCTAGGCCCGGCGGCCCTGAAAGCAAGACGTGCTCAAGCACATCGCCGCGCTGTTTCGCCGCTTCGACCATGACCAAAAGTTGCTCGCGCACCTTCTCCTGTCCTGCGAAGTCGGTGAAAGCGGGCGGACGCAACGATATGTCAAACGGCGTATCCGGAGCGTCAGTAATAGTCTTGGCAAAGTTTTCGGGCATCGAGCGTATGGTGCTTTGCTGAAAAAAGGGGATTCGTGCGAGAAGAAACATGAAATCGTGCAAATGATCTGCATTTCCGTGAAAAACCGGTTGCAGCGGTGAGACCCCTCAGTTATCGAACGCGCCCTCAACCCGTAAACAAACACAAACAAACAAAAAAACATGAGCGAAGAAACACAAGCCCCAGCCGCAGCACAGCCACAGATCCAAGTTGATACCACCGGCCTGAAGACCAGCTACGCAAACGTAGTCGGAATCGCAGCCAACATCAACGAGGTCTATTTGACTTTCGGCGTGAACAGCGATCCTTACAACCCAGCTCCTACAGACCCTGTGAAGCTCGACAACCGCGTCATCATGACACCGGATGCAGCCAAGCGCCTTTGCCTGAACCTGAACGCCACACTCGCAGCTTACGAGCAGCGTTTCGGCGTGATCGAGCTCGACCTCCAGAAGCGCATTCGCGGCTAGCCGCAAGCGGAAGGGCTTGGATTTCTCTCTAAGATACGCACCGGCGCGGCCGATTCTGTGTATGAAGGTGAGTTGAAATCGTAATGGAGCCCTTCCATTTCCAATCGAAGTGACGTGGCCGCTCCGGCGAAACCGGGCGGCCACGTTCGATCGGAAATCCCTCGATATTTTTCGAGTTCTCCCTCAGTTCAAATGCAAATATTATCACCCACTGCAAAGCTGTCGGAGGTTGATGAAACTGCAGTTAGATAAAAAGTTCAAATAGTTATTGCCCGAGTGAAAATACAGGGTAGTAGTTTCACAGCCACAAATTTCGCCCACATGAAACCATCTTCCAACCGACAAATCGAAGTTCTAGAATCCCGAATCGCGCCTGCCCGGGTCATCTTCGCGGGAATTCCAAACGCCGGGGTCGGCGAAGATACCGATTACAACGAGGCACCGTTCGTGAATACGGAGGACAATCCGCTCGATCCGATTTCCGGGGCGGTGGGGCCTGGCTCGGTTGGGGTGGCGGACACATTTTATCTTCGCCTTTCGGCAGGAGACCATTTTCAGTTGTTCAGGAATGGAGGCGGCGTAAGCGGGCTTCCGGCAGATGACTTTATTTCCGTGCAGGCGGGG
>JAYTMG010000439.1:0-2380 GCA_043728745.1 Verrucomicrobiaceae bacterium | reverse complement strand
AGCCGTTCGCAGCGTAGTCGGCGGTGTGCTCCGGGTGAAGCCCGAGGGTCTTCGCTCCGACCAGCCGCTCACGGACTTGGGTCTGGATTCGCTGATGGCAGTGGAAATCGAAAACTCGATCGAGAGCACCATCGGCATTGCGCTTCCGCCCGCTAGCCTCATGAGGGCACGCACCATCGGACAGATCGCGACCTTGATCATGGAGCACATGGGCAGCCCGACGGCAGCACCTGCGGCACCTGTCAAAGAAGTGGTGCCCGACGATGCGGTGGACATCGACGCGCTTTCTGATGCGGAGATCGAGCGACTCCTCGGCGAGGCTCCGGAGACTCCGGCAGACGAAGTCCTCGTAGAAAAAGGAAACTGAGCACACGGATGTCACAGGATAACCGGGCACGTCTGAAGCAATGGCTGGAGAGCGGAGAGTCGCGTATCAAACCGCTCTCTTTTCCGCAGCGCGAATTATGGGAGGCATCGCCGGTGGCGCCGGCGGATCCTTTGAACAACATTTGCGCGATCATTCACCTGCGGGGTCCATTGACTCCACAGGGATGCGAAGCTGCGGTGCAAAAAGTCGTTGATCGCCAGGAGGCACTACGCATCTCGTTTCTGCCGGGCAAAGATCAGCCGATGCAGATGGTGCGCAAAACGGGCGCGCCAGTACTGCAGTTCCGTGACTTTTCATCCACTCCCGAGGCACTCGAAGAAATCGCCGCAGAGATTTTCGCGAGACCATTCGTGCTGCTTCAAGGGCCGCTCTACCGGGCTGAAGTGTTCCGGCGCTCCGACAATGAGCACATTCTCGTACTCGCGATTCATCATGCGATAGCGGATGGCTGGACGCTCGGCGTCTTTGTGCAGGACTTGTTCGCCGCCTACTTGCTCGGCCATCGCGGCGGGGCCGGTGCGCTCCCGCCCGTCCCGCTTTCCTACACGGACTGGGGCGCTGCGGAGCGGGCCTTCTGGAGCCCCGTGGAATTGGAGCAACGCGGCGCATTTTGGAAATCCCATCTCGCTGGAACCCGCAGGCTTTGGGAAGCGCAAGGCAGCGGGCCGCTTCAGCGGGAAGTGTCGCACATTCCCGCCGAACTTGGGCGCGCCGTGAAAGATCTCGCGCGCAGAAACGGCGCGACGCTTTTCAGCACTTTGCTCACGGCGTTTCAAGTCGCGTTGTCCGAGTGGACGGACATCGACGACATTCTCGTGGGCACTCCCGTGGCGAATCGCACGAAGCAGGCGGTCCGCGAGACAATGGGTTACTGTTCAGGGGTCGTTCCGCTTCGAGGGATTGTGGATAAAGATCGGACTTTTGCTTCGAGCCTGCGTTCTGTTCATCAGGCGACGGTGGAATCGTTCGCAAACGCGATGCCCTTTGTGGAGATCGTGAAAGCCGTGGATGCTCCGCGCGAGCCCGGTCGCAACCCGCTGTTCGACGTCCGCTTTGCGCTGCAAAACCATCCGGTCCCGGATGTGTCGGTCGCCGGACTCTCGCTTCAACTACGGATGCGTTCGACGGGAACTGCGCGCTTTGCACTGGCGTGCGAAATCAACGAGATCGGCGACTCCATGGAAGTGGCGTGGCTCTTCCGCGACGGCTTCGCGCCGCTCAATGAGATTCAGGATTTGGGACGTCTCTACCTCTCCACACTCGCGGCCGCCTGCTGCTCGCCCACGGGCACGACATCCGTGCTCGCCAGTATTCTCCGATGAACTCCCATAAACCGAATATTAGTCGAAGCGTGCCACATTGGGTCAGCCGGTCGGCATTTCAGATCGTCATCTTCTTCTTCCTTTTTACGGAAATCGCGCTGGCACTCGTTTTGAAAAGCGGTGCATCGCTTTGGTTTGCGGTCCCACTGGTGATGATCGCGAGCCATCTCATGCACGGCACTGCCGTGGGATTTCACGAGGCAAGTCACGGTCTGCTCCGGCACAATCGGCGCTTCAACGAATTCGACGGCGTATTGATCGGCGTGTTCAGCTTCATGAGCTTCAGTCTGTATCGGGCGGCTCATCAGGCCCATCACGCGCATCTCGCGACCGAGCGCGATGAAGAGCTGTGGCCCTTCGTTCGTCCTGGAACTCCACGATGGGCGCGAATTCTTGCGGCCAGCCTGGAACTCACGATGGGTGTACTTTTCACTCCGTTTCTATTTTTGCGAACATTCCTGCGGAAGGGTTCGCCGATACGAAGCAGGAAGGTCCGGCGGCGGATCTGGGTGGAACTCGTGCTCATGGTCGTGGTGTGGTGCGCGGTCATTGCGTCCGTGTCTCATTTCGAGCTCTGGCTCTACTTTGTGTGGATGTATGCAGTGCCGACCTTTGTCGCGGGAAACCTGCAAAGCTGGCGCAAATACATCGAACACGTCGGGATGATGGG
>JAYTMG010000438.1:0-8568 GCA_043728745.1 Verrucomicrobiaceae bacterium | reverse complement strand
CGCCGCCCCGCCGCCGAAAAGAAAGAGTTCACGGCTGATGAAAAAGCGGTGTGCTCGATTGAGGCGATGCGGAATGGTGGGACGTGTGAGGCTTGTCAGTAGGACAGGCCACGTTTCACTCACCCATGAAGTGTATTCTTGTTCTGGCAGCATTTATTCTAACTGCGTGCAGCACGGCCCGACTCCCGGCGAAGCTCCCGGTAAAACGAAATCTATCCGAATTCGGTCTGGCTGTGAAACATGTTGCCGCTAACAGCCTATCTGATCCACCCCGATTGGTGCTCTCGAATTCAGCGACAGGAAGTTCGCTGGCCGAAGCGAAAAGCCTTTTTACGCCCGATGCCGTATCGATATTTGGGATGCCTCCGGAGGGGGACCGTTTTGTCGTCATGGTCAGTCAGAATGGAAACACGATTGCGGTCCACGAGAACGTGTCCGATGCATCTCCCGAAGAGCAGATCACGCTTTTCAAAAGAAGTGAGCCCAACATCTGGCGCACCCAATCAGTTTTGCCGCCGTATCGGCCCCCAAGCGATCCGCGGCAGTTTGGCTATGGGACGTACGGGAGTTCACTCTCCGTGGACGATAAATTCCTGTACTATCGGTTTGGCGAAGATGGTGAAGTTAGGAAAGCTTTGCTGACCTCTTTGAAAAAAGCGGCAACGAACTGAGTGACTTTCCACGCGAGAGCGCAAAGCGCCGTGGAGTGCGTGCGACTTGTCGCCGCCGTCACTCAAGCGACTTGTCGCGCCGAGCCTCGCTCGCAAGCACGGGAGCCGTTGCCACGGCTCTTTCGCGACAAGTCGCGGGGGGGACGGCTGGAACAAGTTCCAGCACTCCACGGCGCTGTGCGCAACGCGCCGTGGACTGCGTGCGACTTGTCGCCGCCGTCACTCAAGCGACTTGTCGCGCAGAGCCTCGCTCGCAAGCACGGGAGCCGTTGCCACGGCTCTTTGCGTGACAAGTCCCGCAGGCCACGGCTGGAACAAGTTCCAGCACTCCACGGCGCTCCGCGCAACGCGCCGTGGAGTGCGTGCGACTTGTCGCCGCCGTCACTCAAGTCCCGGCAGGCCGGGATCGCGCAGAGCCCGCTCGCAAGCCGGGAGCCGTCGCCACGGCTCTTTGCGTGACAAGTCCCGCAGGCCATCCCGACGAGTCGGGAGAACAAGTTCCAGCACTCCACGGCGCTCCGCGCGAAGCGCCGTGGACTGCGGCAGCCTGCTGCCGCTTTCCTCAGCCAGCCTGCTGGCGGTGAGTAGGACGGACGCTCTTCATCAGTTCGACGCCAAACGCTTCGCACTCACGAAGACCTTTCTGCGTAGGGATGCACAAAGACTCATCGCCAGCAGGCTGGCTGAGAAGAGCTACAGCAGGCTGTAGCACTCCACGGCGCTCCGCGCAAAGCGCCGTGGACTGCGGTCCCGACTTGTCGGGACTGCCGCTTTTGCAAGCCAGCCTGCTGGCGGTGAGTAGGACGGACGCTCTTCATCAGTTCGACGCTGAACGCTTCGCACTCACGAAGACTTTTCTGCGTAGGGACCCACAAAGACTCATCGCCAGCAGGCTGGCTAAGAAAAGCGGCAGCAGGCTGCGCGCACTCCACGGCCTTCGGCGTCGCTATTCGCCGTCGTTCGCGGCGATTTGATCATACTTGAAGCTGCTGATCGTCTTCACCCACGCCGGAGTCACGGCTGCTTTGAATGCGCGGGCACTGCACCATTTTCAGTCCGAACCCACGGCGACCAGCTTGTGATGCACGGCATTTTGATGAACGTAATGCAACCGTGCGAGGTAGCTGCGCTGATGCGTGATGTGCGTCTCCCGAAAGTTGTGCCAAAGCCGGGTGCGGCCCGGTTTGTTGTCGCGGCGGTTGAGTTCCTTGGTCGTAAGACTGTGAAGTTTTCGGACCATTGCGCGGAGCGACTCGGCGCTGTCCTGCAAATCCGGACTGTGGCCGATGAAGTGGTAGTGATTGGAGAGAATGGCCCATGCTTCGAGCGTCCATCCGAACTCTTCGGAGAGGGCAAAGAGTGAACCCTGAAACCAGTCTTTCATATCGTTTGCCTCAAGGATGTGCCCGCGTTCCGAGGCGCGGGCGGTGAGGAAATAGACGCCTCCTTTTTCCAAACGGTGGGGCGGAGCATGGGGCCAATCACGAGTACCTTTCGCGCATTCCTCATCCTTCGGGAGTAAACGATCGTCGTTCATCGCTGCTTGGCTATATCGGAGCGCGAGGATTTACAACCGAAGTCCAACAGTCTGTTGTAGCTGTCATTCAGCCAGCGTTATGGCTTTCAGAGAGCACCAGTCCCGACAGGTCGGGATAGCACTCCAACGCTATTCGCCCGGCTGAAATCTCGGGGTGCCTGGGTGGTGCGCTCGCGGACCGGATACGCGGTGATGGCCGGTTTCGTGATTCGAATACTGCCGATAGAGGGATGATTTTTCCATTTGCCAGACTGCCGCTTGGCGCGGAGACTGCATTCTTAAATGATTCCACATGCTTGGCTTCTTTGAACGTCAGCGGCTCGTAAAAAAGGGCCTCGCACCGCAGAAAACGCGACGTCGTGTCACCGAGAGCGAACTTCTCGATACGCTGGAGCACGGCCTTGTCGCGAAAGTGCTCCTGCTCGGGACTTTCGCGATTGCGTTTTGCTGGTTGATTCTCCTGCACACCACGGATCTTCCGAGCGAGATTCTCGTCGTGGCGGTGCTGATCTTTGGCACCGCAGCGGCGCATTTGTGCCTGAACCGCCCGGAGATTTGGGGGCGAAACTCGCGTTTGCTGCTGCTCTTGCTGGTGATGTTTATCCATTTGGGAGCGATGAAGTGGTGCTTCCTTTCTTCGAATGAGGCGCTGGTCGTTTCGGGCAATGCGGTGCCGGACAGCCTAGGGCGTTTTATCAAGCGCGATATGTGGCGGCTGGCGGTTCCGTTTTCGTTCGCTCCTCTTCTCATCAGCGTGCTGCTGGGGCGCGCGATGGGCGTTTTTGTGACGGTTTTTTGCACGCTGATGAGCATCCCGACCCTCGCGAGCATTGATGCGGATTACGCGCTGGTGGTGTCGAACATGACGACCGGGCTGGTCTGTGGATTCGTGTCCGTTTTCCTCACGCTCGATGTCCGAAAGCGGAGCGAGCTTCTGCGCGCTGGGCTTTTTGTGGGGCTGGCGACGTGGGTGCTGGGGATTATTTTCCGGAAGAATATTCTGCTTCATCTGTGGGCGGAGACGGGCGTGATGGATTGGTCGATGCTGTGGACACTGAGCGGCGTGGCCATTGGCGCGCCGATCGTCCTGACGCTGCTGATGAGCGGCGCGCTGCCACCCATCGAGGGGCTCTTCCGAATCACCACCCGCGTGCGCTGGCAGGAGATGGCCGATTTGAACCACCCGCTGCTAAAGCGTATGACGCTGGAGGCACCGGGCACATTTCAGCACAGTCTCGCCGTGGCAAATCTCGCGGAGGCTGCGTGCGAGGCCATCGGCGCAAACTCCACGATGGCTCGCGTGTGTGCTTATTTTCACGACATCGGGAAGCTCGTGAAGCCCGAGTATTTCACTGAAAATATGCGGCACGACCGCAATCCGCACGACGATCTCGCGCCGACCATGAGCACTCTGATCATCGTGGCGCATGTGAAAGAAGGCATCTCACTCGCGCTGGAGCATCGGCTGAATCAGGAGATCATCGACGTGATCCAGCAGCACCACGGCACTTCGCTGGTGTTTTTCTTTTATAAAAAGGCGCTCGATGCGCAGGATGCCGCCCGCCGGGAGCGAAAAATCGCGTCGATCAATGACGAGGATCTTCCGGAGGTCAGCGAGTCGTCTTTCCGCTATGGCGGCCCGAAACCGCAGTCAAAAGAAACGGCAATCATCGCGCTGGCGGATTCTATTGAGAGTGCTTCGCGGAGCTTGGAGCGCGTGACGCCGCAGAAGTTGGAGCAGCTCATCACGGATATCATCCGCAAGAGGGTCGCCGATGGCCAGCTCGACGACTGCAACCTCCAGTTTAATGAGCTGCAGGAAGTCGCCGAGAGTTTCCGCAATACGCTGAGCAGCATGATGCATTCGCGCGTTGCTTACCCGGACGACAAGGAAACGAAAATCCGCAGGCACGAGCGCTCGGAGCGTTCCGAGCATTCATCGATTCGCCAGCGTCCCGACGCTAGCGCGGCTTAAAACTCCTGATAGACAAACTCCGGGGTCTCGAAGTTCCCGCGGCCATACATCACGAGCAATGCCGCGATGATCGCGAAGTAGTAGAGTGCCGTCAGCGTCACCTGCACTCGCGGGCGGTCCTCAACCCATTTGCGCACGGAGCCCATAGTTAAGCGGCCAGCCGCTTTTGAATGTCGGCGACCAGCAGCGCAGGAGTGGCCCACGCTTCGCGGTCAAATTCGGATGGCGAAATGGCGACACCAAGCTCCTCCATGAGCGCGGTGATGAGTTCCACGGTCTTCATCGAATCAAGGATTTGGAGGTCGTAAAGCGCGAGGTCGGGGTTGGTTCGGACTTCGTCTGTCTCCGCGACTTGGGCGAGGACATTGAGGATTTGGTCAGTATTCACAGATTGGTTCGTTCGTGGAAAAAGTCGTCGAGCACCTTGTTATAGTAGGCCCATCCTTTTTCGCCGGGGTGGTCCTGACTGTCATCCCAAAACGTCGGGTCGTTCTCAAACTCCTGAAAATACACGAGCGGAGTCGAGTAAGTCTTCGCGAGCTCCGAGAGCTTTTGCCCATAGCGTGCGCGTGCCCCGGCGGAGACTCCGGTGGTCTCCAGATCCGCGCCGTGCAGTGGCATGGAGAGCAGAAGCGGCCTCGCGCCGAGCTCGCGGAATGTGCGCAGAATCAGCTCGAAGTCGTCCCATTCATCCGCCGCAGTGAGGCTCGCGACAAAGCTCGCATCGCGCGAACCTTTCGGGCGCTGCGTAAGGCGGGAAGCGGGCGGGCGCTTCTTGGATGCGTTTGCGATGCGGATGACTTCCCGCCAGTTGATGCCGGCAATCTTGGACGGTTTTGCGTCGGGGTCTTGGTTCTCCGCGCTGATCTGGATGCCGGCCTCGATATGGTCCTGCGCCCGGCCCACTGCGTTGACGAGTTTCCCGAGCGGCCACGTTGCCCCGTAAAGCGCACGATCTACGAGCGAGTCCCCGGCCAGTCGCTCCAGCGCGAAGTCGAGCGTCCAATTTTCTGTCAGCGTATCGGGGTAAAGACGCATCCGCTTTGCCGCATCGCGCCGTAACTCAGGCGATAGACTTGAGCTAAAAGCCAGCTCCGAGGCTTGAAGGGCGGAGAAATTGCCGTCGTAGTAGTCGGAGTTCACCGTCTCATCGAAAAAGAAACTCGGCGAGAGGGACAGCGCGACTTTTCTACCCCGCAGGTCGCCGCCGACGGACGCGATTTTCTGCAAAATAGCGAGCGATACCGTCCCCGCCTTGCCGACCGGGAACACGCGGAAGCCTGTCGGATAGGGCTCGAAAAACTCGCTCGCACGATTCGGAACTTCCTTCACCAACTCCGAACTCCCGTAAAGCACGAGAAGATCGTCGTTTTTGAAAGCCTCTTTTTGGAGCGCCACGCCTTGCAGTTTCAAGTCGCTGAGGTCCGAAGCAACTGCATGGAGGAAGCGAACTTCGATCCTTTTGCACACGACCAACGCACACGCGGCAAGCGCGCTCGCAAAGAAGAGCGCAAAGAAGAAGGCTGTAAGGTGTGTGCGACGGTTCGCAGGCGACATAGTGACGGGGTGAGGACTCTCCAGAAGCCTCTCTCTTAGATGAAATGAGGCCCGCGGGACTGGAACACTCGCCGCAATGGGGGGAGGGGGTGACCAACGGGACTCGAACCCGCAACGCCCAGAATCACAATCTGGTACTCTACCATTGAGCTATGGCCACCATCTCAAGGCGGCAACCAATAGCCGAAATCCGGCGGCTGCCAAGACGCAATTTCGCCGAACTTGGCTGCGGCCTGTTCGAACGAGGACTGCGTGCCGTATTCCAGCCGCTTGGAATTCGCAGGATGGCGGGAAGCGATGGAGGATTTCTGGAAGTGAGGCCGTTGTCCCTTTATGTAAACCGCCACTTGAAGGTAACGCGCAAATTGCCCACAGTAGCAGTCATGAAACGTCTCGCACTCATCGCTACTCTGCTCATTGGATTTGTTTCGGCCAGTCCTGCCGCCATCAAACGCGACCCCGCTGAAGTTCTCAAAGCGAGCCAGGAGGCTTTCGAGCGGAAGGATTTCGATGGGGCGATCAAGCTCCTCACTCAAGCGATCGAGGCAAACCCGAAACTCGCGCCCGCCATTGTGCTACGCGGTTTCGCCCATGCGGCGAAAGAGGACTACGCCAAGGCTGTGGAGGATTATTCGGAGGCGATCCGGCTCCAACCCGAGGATGACCGCCCGCTCATTTTCCGCGCTGCGACTTATCAAGCGATGAAGGCTTACGACAAGGCGATCGCGGATTTCAGCGAACTCATCAAACGCAAGCCCGCAGATGTCGAAGCCCTTTGCAGCCGCGGAATCTGCTTCGCGCAATCGGGTGACGAAGTGAAAGCGTTTGAAGACTTCGACAAGGCCGTGAAGATCGCACCGAAGAGCCCGATGGCGCACCAACTCCGGGGCTCCGCCCATGCGGATGCAGGTCGGAAAGACGAGGCGCTGGCCGACTACAAAGAGGCCATCACCCTCGACCCGAACAACGCGGCAACCTACCTCTACCGCGCGCACCTTTACCTCGTGGAGAATCAGGCGGAAGACGCGCTGGCAGATTTTGAAGAAGTGCTCCGTCGCGCCCCGAATTACGCAGGCGCGGCGAATGACTACGCTTGGACGCTCGCTACGAACCCAAACGACAAGATTCGCGATGGAAGAAAAGCGGTGAAGTATGCGAAGGACGCCTGCCACGAGGGCGACTACAAACATGCTCCCACGATCGACACGCTCGCCGCAGCGTATGCCGAAGCTGGGGATTGGGATGAGGCCGTAAAGTGGCAGGAGGAAGCCGTGAGGCTCGCCGAAAAGACACATCTGAAAGACGTGAAAGGGATGCGCGAGCGCGCACTGCTTTATAAAGAAAAGCGCCCATATCGCGAGGACCCGAAGGCCGAACTCGAACGCCTCAAAAAGGAAAAGCTGTAGTGGCGAAGACGCCCCGCCGACTTTTCGACTGTGAATGGTGATTTGTGATTTGTCGCAAGCGTGATCCTCAGCGCCCCGTGACAAATCACCATTCCCCATGCAACGGTCCTCGCAACCCGCTACACAAAATGGACGTGTTCGCAGCGGGGCTTATTTAACGGGCTTGAGCGGCTGGATGTCCCATGCCGTCATCCAGCGCTCTCCTGTGCGCTCATAGCCCATTTTCAGGAGACGCGCTTCCATATCCGCAAAATGGGCGGCTCCATAGAAAAGGCCGAGATTCTTTTTCCCCCCGGCGACTTCCTTTTCCAGCACGCGTAGCGCGACCACGTTGCGCCCGGAAAGGATCACCGTTCCCTCCTCGCCTTCAATCGCATCCAGCAGCGTATCCGCGCTCGACAGCATCCGGGCCATTGCGACTTTGAGCCCGCTGGAGTCCCCCAGCAACGCGAGCAAGAGCTGGCTGCCTTTGGGTTCCGCTTTCTTGTCGATTCCGACGGTCAACTGCGCGCGGAGTGCTTTTTGATAGAGCTTGAAAAACGACTCCCCTTTGTCCTCCTGCATCTGCTGGAATTCATCGAGACTCACGTCCGCGTGGACGAAGTTCTTGCTGTGGTAGTCGATTCCCTCGGTCTGATACTGAAACTTAAAGTAGCTCGAAAGCCCCGTCATCATCCCGCGAATCAAAGCAAACGCCGGGTCGCTCTCCTTCTCGGATGGATCCTCCTTTTTGCCCTCCACCTCTTCTTTCAGACGCTGGCCATCGACGAGTTCAAAGAGCAGCGCCTCGTATCCTTTGAAGAGCTCGCTCAAGGCACTGTAGTAGGCCTTGTCGCCGATGTGGACGGCTCCGATGAGGTCGAGCTTCACATCGCCTTTCTTCATCGAGATCACGATTGTCTCGAGTTTGCCGGCCTTGTCGTCCCCGACATACCGGACATAATCCTTCTTCGCGTCGGCGGCATAAGCCGGACCTACGGCGAGTGAAATGGCAGCGACAACGGCAAAAATGATACGTCTCATGCGTCACGAGGTAGCACGCTGCGGGCCGCTTGGCCACATTACAACGGCGCAACGATGGCGATTTTAGCCTGCTCTAAAAAGATGCGGGCGCAAAATGCCGGTCGAAACGCGGCTCTTCATTCCTACCTCAGTTCCCTACCTCTTTAATAAATACCTCAAAGAATTCCGCAGCCCGCTGCTCGTCTCAAAAACCGATCCCACTCCAAACATCACCACCATGAGCACACACACATTCTGCGACGGCGTTTCGCGCCGCGATTTTCTTCGAGTCGGCGCCATTTCTGGCTTCGGCGTTTCGTTGGGTCTCCAGAGTTTCCTCGCCCACGCTGCCGAGTCTCCGATGCGGGAGGGAAAAGCGAAGGCTGCGATCTTCGTCCGGCTGGGCGGCGGGCCGAGTCA
>JAYTMG010000437.1:0-4276 GCA_043728745.1 Verrucomicrobiaceae bacterium | reverse complement strand
TTGCGCCTCGCCCGCGTCGCTGAAGAGCTTTCGCTCAAGCCGGTGCTCGCACTTACCGCGACCGCGACACCGGATGTCGCGCGGGATATTTGCAAAGCATTCCACATCGACAGCGAGCGGCATGTGCAGACTTCTTTTCGGCGAAAGAACCTCCATCTCCGAATCACACCGACTGCCGCCGATGATCGTTACAGCGTCCTGGCAAAGCGGCTCGCCAGCCCGAAAGTCCGCCCGGCCGTCGTGTATGTCACCTTCCAGAAAACCGCAGAGGAAGTCGCCGACTACCTTGCTCGTTCGGGCCTTGCAGCGCGGGCTTATCACGCTGGGATGGACGCTGGCGACCGCGATGCCGTTCAAAATGCGTTCATGCGCGGAGAGAGCGAAATCATCGTGGCCACAATCGCGTTCGGCATGGGCATCGACAAAGCGGACATTCGCAGCGTCATCCATTTCAACCTGCCGAAGACGCTCGAAAACTATCAGCAAGAAATCGGGCGCGCAGGCCGCGACGGGCAGCCTGCACTCTGCGAACTGCTCGCGTGCGCAGATGACGCAATCCCATTGGAAAACTTCACACTCGGCGACACGCCCACTGCCGAAGCGGTCGAGGCGCTCGTCCGCAAAATGCTCGGCTCCGGCGAGACATTCGATGTGAGCCGATACGACCTCAGCCAGGAAACTGACATCCGCCCGCTCGTCGTGGAAACCGTCATCACGTATCTCGAACTCGACGGACTGCTGCGCCCCACGCACGCGTTTTATCAAAGCACGCAAATTCAGTTTATCCGCCCAGAGCTCGTGATTCTCAGCAGCCTCAACGACGACCGCCGGAAGTTTCTCGCCGCACTCTTCGCCTGCGGACGACGCGGGCCGAAGTATCTCACACTCGAAATCGAGCCCGCAGCAGACCACCTCGGCGAGCCGCGCGAACGCATCGTAAAAGCGCTCACATGGCTGGAGGAAACCGGAGCGATCACGCAAAAACCTGCCGGCCTCCGTCACGGCTTCCGGCTCTGCGGAGACGCCGCACATCGTGTCCCCGCCGTGATCGCTGCAAACATGGCAGAGCTATTCGCCCAGCGCGAAGCTCGGGAGACTCAGCGTCTCAACCAGATCCTCGATTTCGCCACGCAGCCCGGCTGCATCACGCGGCGGCTCCTTGGATATTTTGGCGAAGCAATGGCCGACGAAAATTGCGGGCACTGCCACTTCTGCCGCACCGGAACGCCCGCCACAGCCGTCGCGCTGCCCGCCACGCGAATCCCGCAATTTACCGACGACGACGCCGAAGAAGTTCGCACGCTCATTTTCGATGACATCCCCGCGCTCGGCACGCCGCGACAGCTCACACGCTTTCTGTGCGGCCTCTCCAGCCCTGCGACCGTGCGCGCCAAACTCACCAAACGCCCCGAGTTCGGACGCTATTCCACAGTCCCCTTCCGGCTCGTGATGGCGCTCGTCGAGAACTGCTGGGCGGAAATTGAATAGTATTCTTTCCACGGTGAAGCGCGGCGAACGGTACGGAGCGGGGCTTTTATAGCCCCGTATGCCACGCAGTGGCAGGATTTGGATAGCCTCCCCGAGCGGGATGGGCCCAACGTAGGCGAGATTTTCAATCTCGCTTGGAGGAGGTATCTCTCACAGAAGGCGTGCAGGATTCCGAACCGGCGAGTCGCCAAGCGAGATTGCAAATCTCGCCTACGTTGTGCGGGCTATCCTCATACGAGTGGCATCCATAATGGCATCCGCGAGGGGACGCGCGTTTAACCTTGGCGGGGGCTTTTGGCTGTCCCGATGCATCGGGACAGACGGGGATATCAAAGCCCCGGTCCTCCGCATTCGCCGCGTTCCATTGTGAATCTCGTCTTAAGGGCACACTCGTCATTATTTTTCGCCCACCCTCCATCCTACTTCCCGAAACGCCACAGGTGCTTCTCCGAGCGGAGAATCACTGCGCCATCGATGAATGCGGGCGATGACAATGTGGGCTCGTCGAGCGTGTTGGTCGCGAGCACTTCAAATTTTGCGTCCGCTTTAATCACGGTGCCGATGCCCGTTTCGCTCTGGAAATAGATGCGGCCTTCGGCGAGGACGGGTGAAGCCGAGTAGTTGCCGGGGATGCGCTCGGTCCAGCGGACTTCGCCCGTGCGGAAATAGGCGCACGTGACGATGCCAGCGTCAGAAACGCAGAAGATGTTATCACCGGAAATGATCATCGACGGAGTATGCGGCGCGCCTTTTTGCAACGTCCACGCAACGTGACTCTCGGTGACATCGCCTTTTGCTCCCGCGAGGCGGATGGCTTTGAGCACGGGCTTGTCGAAGCTGGAGCTGACGAATACGAGCCCATCCGCAACGACCGGACGCGGGATGACGGAATAGCCCTCGCCGTAGCCGACGCGCCAGACCTCCTTGCCCGTCTTCACATCGTAGCCGCCGACGAAACCACTGCCGGGACTGATGACTTGTTCGCCCACAACGAGCGGTGTGGAAAACGAGAACTTCTTGCGCGCGGTTGTGTCGCGCGGAGTCTTCCAGCGGATCGCACCGGTCGCGGCGTCGAGGGCCGCGATGATCGGATCGGGCGCGGCGTCGCAGCTAAAAATGAGCAGCCCGCCCGCAAGCACGGGTGAGCCGCCATTTCCATGTGTAGGCTCGTAGGGAATCGAATTATGTTTCCAAAGAACCTTCCCCGCGAGGTCCAGCGCCGCACTCCCCATGTGGCCAAAATGGACGAACAAACGGTCTGCCGTAACAATCGGCGTGGGGCTCGCGAGCGAGTTTTTTTGGTGCATCGCGGAAGTCGCTCCGGCGGCGGCTTTCAATATCTCGGTATTCCAAAGAAGGCGTCCGTCCTTCGCGTCGAAGCACACGGCGTGGAGCGTCGCGCCGCTCTTCGGTTCGCCCATCGCGGTGGTGAGGTAAATTTTCCCCGCAGCGACGACGGGCGAGGACCAGCCTTTGCCGGGCACTTCCACTTTCCACGCGACGTTCTCGGACGTGCCCCACTTTAGCGGGACTCGCGCGGCGGCGGATATCCCCTGCCCCGACTTGCCGCGAAATTCCGGCCAATCACTTTCGGCGGCAAACGCGGGCAGGACGATGAATGGGATGATGAGGACGGTGAGTGGATTCATGCGGCGACGGTATGGCAAAGAACCGCGCAGCATGGCGAGGAGAGAAATGGAGTTTGACCAAAAGTGAGACATGGCTCCGCCAGCGAACGCCGTTCCACTTTTTATCACACTCGGAAGCCTCAATATGACGAAAAAGGAGTTTGTTCCGATCAAACTCTAAGGATTACAGTAGTTTGTATGATGCAGATTTTTCTTTTTTCTCGCCTGACCCTAATGGCGCTCAGTTAAGAATCGGAACGGTAAGCTTCTGAAACTAAGTCGCTTGCAAAATCGGGAGCGAGTGGCTGCGGCCTGTCGTTGGAAAGCTCCCGTGCTCAGATCCTCATCAATGCTGATTCCCTCATTTTAAGTGAGCTTTTCTCCGAAACGCGCAAGTCACTGATTCATCGAGTTTTACGCACTAACTGAGCGCCATTATCGCCTGACCCCGTTTCCCCCGTTTTGTCAGTGCGCAAAAGACGCTGTGCAGGTGGGCGATTTCTGGTTCGATGCTCATATATTCACCTCACCAATCTTGATAATCGAAAAATCCAGCTCCACTATATGTTGTGGTTCACTCGCGACTCTTGGCGGGGAGTATAGTGGCAAAAGTGGGCACTTATAGGCCCGTATGGGCACGTATGGGCGCGTTTGAAGGACTAATCCGTGCAATCCTGCAACGCTGCGCAACCACAATATGTAGTATTTCGAAATAAATCCTAATTGATTTATACCACAGATTGCGTTCACTCGAGACGAATCACGTTGACAATCTGACCCTGTTGTGTTACCGTATCGTCATGACTCGGACAAGGTCGTAAGTTTTCAGTGCTCTGGATTCCCGATTTAGACCTAAATCTTACGTTTAGTCCGTGAGCTACGTCTTTTATATACTTTAGAAAAGAACGCCGCCAACGGCTTAAGGAACCGTAGGCGGCGTTCAGAAACAGATTTCCAGCTGCGCTCCAGACTGGAGACGACAACCGGTGCCAGTTTCGCGTGTCTTTGCAGGACAACCGAAGTTGGCGGTGTTCCGGCCTGCCGTCAAGTGGTTTTGCAATTTGTGTCGTGTAGCAAACAAAAGTGGAAAAGAGCGTGCGATCAAAAGTGGAAAGTTTTCGTTGATTATGAAGGATTTAGAACGGAGGCGAGTGGAGAAG
>JAYTMG010000436.1:0-2431 GCA_043728745.1 Verrucomicrobiaceae bacterium | reverse complement strand
CTTCTCCACTCGCCTCCGTTCTAAATCCTTCATAATCAACGAAAACTTTCCACTTTTGATCGCACGCTCTTTTCCACTTTTGTTTGCTACACGACACGCCCTTATTTTCTGCGTGACCTTTACTCCTCGTCCGCGAGGCGCGCGGTCGTGCCGCTGCGAAAATCCCCCTTCGCATTATCCAGCACGAATTTCACGCGCACCGTCCCGCTCGCTGCGTCGGTGACAGGCGAGATAAACTCCACCACTCCCGTTGCCTCCTGCGCATTATCGCCGATGGAGAGCTTCGCCTGCGCACCGACTTTCAGTTTTGCCGCCCGGACCGGCGTGAGAAAAAGATTCACCAGCAAACGGTCGATTTGCACAACCGTCAGCACATGCGGCGAAGACAGCGAAACCGCCTCGCTCGGATCGCGTTTGATTTCGGAAACGATCCCATCCACCGGACTGCGCATGATGCGGATTTCGATGACCGCCTGAATCTTCCGCACCTCCGCCTGCCGCACCCGCAAATCCGTCCGAGCCCGATCCAGCTCGTCCTGCGAAATACGCTGGCTGCGGACAATATCTTCGAGCTTGTTCACCTTTGATTTCTGCAAATCGACATTCGTCTTCGCGATGTCGAGTTCCGCCTCATGCTGCGCCGTATCCAGCTTCGCAAGAATCTGGTTCTTCTTCACCCGCGCCCCTTCCTCCACCAGCATCTCCGCAATCACCCCCGGCTCCGCACACGAGACGGTAATCGTCTTATACGGCTCCGTATAACCCGGCACATCCGCACGCACGACAGCGGGCAAAAAAAGAGCGGCGAGAGCGAGTGCAAAGAGTTTCATCGCCCCCACTCTATCAACCGACGCACCGCTTTTGAAACCGAAGATTTCCGAAAGACTCGATCACTGAGTCGGCGCTGCGAACCATTCTCCCGCATCCGTATCGTGGAGATAGAATCCGTTGAATTCGGCTTGGGCCTGAAGCAAAACGCCGCTGAGTTTGCGCGCCTTGCGAAGCACCGGATCGTAAAATGAGCCGGAGACAAATCCGGAGTTCGTCTGCAACTTCAGTGAGAGTTTCTTCGTGTCCGGAACATCGACGACAAAGCGATTCGCAGTCGTGAGATGCAATGCGTTCGTGAACAGATTCGTGCCGAAAGACTCGAAGGTTGTCGCGCCATCTGCGGCGGTCGTCTCAAGAGCGCGCTGGCCGCGGCCAGGGTGAATATAGGCGGAACCTTCGACTTGACGGATTTGCCTCAGCCCGGTCTTCCACAAAACCCCGCTTGTTTGCGGAGGTTTATTCCATTCCACACTTCCGGACACGGCGAGGAGTCCACCGGCTTGATCGATCGAGATCGGACCTGCGAGGTGGCCCGCGTAAGGATGCGCCAATTTATAAAGCGGGTCGTAGCAGGCGACAGAACCGTCCGCGCCCACCAATGCGCCGAAAGTCGTGATCGTTCCGTCGGGAAGTTTTCCCGTCGCCTTCACCGCGCCGGATTTACTGATCGAAACGAGCGCGTAGCCGGGAGCCGTCGGACCGCCCGAGCCAGGCGCTGCGTTGAACCGGGCGGTGTAGGAGCCGACTTGCGGTGCGGGGTTTTGCTTCGTGTCGAAGCGGTGAAGCTTCATCGTTGTGTCGCTCGCAAAAATTCCTGGGCCGACGGGTTCCGATACTCGGGCGACGAGCTGAAGTTCCGATGGATCGAATTGCAGGCGCAGGCTCAGCGGCGATTGATTTTTTTTCCGCACGATCGTCTGTTCGAGAATGAGTTCCGGAGCCAGCTTTCCGGAGAACGTGTGAGTCAGTCCGCGATACTCGAGTTTTGCGCTGAGTCGCCCGGTCTTCGTCAACTTTACGGTCAGCCGTCCGGGATACGGAGATTCCTCGGGAGTCGCGGAATTATCGTGAAGCAGAAGTCCCTGATATGTGCCGTCGATCACCGCCCATTCGACCAACTGCAAAACGGCTGGGTCGCTCTCCACGCTGGTGACTTCGTTGGTCACGACGACCGTGTAATTTCCCGTGAGCGCGGAGGAAATATCGGACACCGGGAAACGGGGTCAGGTCATAATGGCGCTCAGTTAGTGCGTAAAACTCTATGAATCAGTGGCTTGCGAGTTTAGGAGAAACGCTCACTCAAAATGAGGGAATCAGCATTGATGAGGATCTGAGCGCGGGAGCTTTCCAACGATACGCCGCAGTCACTCACTCCCGATTTTGCAAGCGACTTAGTTTCAGAAACTTACCGTTCCGGTCCTTAACTGAGCGCCATTAGGGTCAGGTCAGGGGAAACGGGGTCAGGCGAAAAAAAAGAAATAGACTTGGGCATTTGTCGGTGGGAAGAGGCAGTAGGAGACGGAGACGAGTAGCGCGAAGCATGCGAACCGAATAACGAATGGCTATTTATGTGGCAATCCATTTCTTTTTTATCGCCTGA
>JAYTMG010000435.1:0-2677 GCA_043728745.1 Verrucomicrobiaceae bacterium | reverse complement strand
ATGCTCGATCTCAGCATCCCGCTCATCAGCGCAGACCACGTAAAATACGATGTCATCGCTCCGTGGCCACTCGCGCCAAACGGCACCGGCCCGACGCTCCAGCGCATCGACACCACCGCGTATGGAAACGATGTCGTCAATTGGGCATCATTTATCCACACATCCGGCCGCCTCAATTTCGACACCGACGGCGACGGAATCCCCGACGCATGGGAAACCGCCAACGGCATGAATCCAGCCGACGCAGCCGATGCTGCGCTCGATTCGGACGGCGATGGCGCGAGCAACTATCTGGAGTACATCGCAGGCACCAACCCGCAGAACGCGGCAAGTGTCTTCCGCGTCGATTCCGTCGCACCGACCGGCGCAGGCGGCGCATTCGTGGTGACCTTCACCGCGCAAGCAGGCCGGACCTACACGGTGCAGTATCGCACCAGTCTCGGAAGCGGTTCGTGGCAAAAACTGGCCGACGTCGCCCCTTCGAGCGCAGGCCCAGTCTCGGTGCCCGATCCCGCATCACTCGGAGAACCAAACCGCTTTTACCGCGTCGTCGCACCCGCTCAGTAGGCTGAAGAGCGGCGCGATCCCGAATGGTCCAGAAAACGATCTCGGGATCACTCCCGACTACCCATTTACGAAGTGATGAAGGAAAGGATGTTGGGCCATGCGTAAAGACTGTCGCGGGTAGCGAATGCGCCCCCGCAGGTTGCGTCGGCGTCGCCCTCGACGCAGCGGAGCGACGTGGCAGTTCCTTCCAGCATTCAACTTTAAAAAGTAGTTGGGTCCACGGAAGCCAATACATTCCTAGAATCCGAGCCTTCATTCGATTGAAGAGCGACGTTGATTTCACAGATGCGGGCGCAAAAGTCGCGTGCGCCGTAGCTCGACTTTCCAAAGTCGAGATTTGACGTATTTAGCAGAAAGAACGCGCTGCTTTTTCTCGGCTCTTTAAACTCGGCATTGGAATGGCGAGCTACGTTTTTGCGCCCGCTTCTTCACAAGTGCCTCTTTCCGTGACTTTCAGTAATCGATATCCAACTTCGGTTACAGGGTTTCAGTACAAGCAAAAGCCGCCTTGCCTCGCGGGCTCGGCGGCTTTGCGGAATTGTTTCTTTCCCGAAGGTTAGAAGAAGATCGGGATGATGAGAATCGCTACGATGTTCACCACTTTGATCATCGGGTTGATGGCCGGGCCGCTTGTGTCTTTGTAGGGGTCGCCGACGGTGTCGCCGGTGACGCTCGCCTTGTGCGCTTCGCTGTGTTTGCCGCCGTGGTGGCCGTCTTCGATGTATTTCTTCGCGTTGTCCCACGCGCCGCCGGAGCTGGTCATCGCGACGCCCATGAAGAGGCCGGTGACGATGCTGCCGACGAGGACGCCGCCGAGGATTTTCGCTCCATCGGGAAGCGCCGCGACTGCGATTACCGTGACGATTGGGAGAAGCGCGGGGATGATCATTTCCTTGAGCGCGGCTTTTGTGACGATATCGACGCAGGTGCCGTAGTCGGGTTTTTCGTCGCCGCCTTTGATGAGGATGCCGGGTTTTGCGGCGATTTGACGGCGGACTTCCGTGACGACTGCGCCTGCTGCGCGGCCTACTGCGCTCATGCTGAATGCGCTGAACAGATACGGCAGAAGACCGCCGATGAAGAGTCCGATGATGACTTTCGGGTCGTTGAGCGAAAACGAGAGGTCGTTCGCGAGCTTTGCGGCGCTGGCTCCGTGCTTGATGAGGTGATCTTGTAAATCGACGAAGTAGCTGCCGAAGAGGACAACCGCCGC
Organism: Verrucomicrobiaceae bacterium; assembly: GCA_043728745.1. GTDB lineage: Bacteria > Verrucomicrobiota > Verrucomicrobiia > Chthoniobacterales > Chthoniobacteraceae > SXWH01. Next base: position 897 of record JAYTMG010000435.1, on the reverse strand, counting down.
GAGACCGGCGCTGGCGATGGCGTAGCCTTTGGTGACGGCTTTCATCGTGTTGCCCACGGCGTCGAGTTCGTCAGTGGCTTTGCGGACTTCGGCGGGGAGTTCGCTCATCACGGCGATGCCGCCGGCGTTGTCGGTGATGGGGCCAAACGCGTCGAGCGAGATGATGATTCCCGCCATCGAGAGCATGGCCATGACTGCGATGGCGATTCCGTAGAGTCCGGCGAACGAATGGCTGGCCCAGATGGCACCGCCGATGCAGAGGACCATCGGTGCGGTGGCCTGCTGGCCGATCGCGAGTCCGGCGATGATGTTCGTCGCGTGTCCCGTCTCGGAAGCCTTCGCGATTTTCCGCACCGGAGCGTGTTCGGTGGAGGTGTAGTAATTCGTAATCCAGCAAGCGAGGCCGGTCATCGCGAGGCCGACGAGGCTGGAGAAAAAGATGCCGTTTGCCGTGAGCGCCGCGCCTTCTTTCATCGCGAGCCCCGCTGGGAAAAATTGCTGCGTGATCGGCCAAAACGCCGCCGCCGAAATCGCACTGCTCACCGCCACGCCGCCCATGAGCGCCGACGAGGGTTTGGCGTTCGTGGCGTTGACATAAAGGACGCCGATGATGCTGGCGATGATCGCCGCACCGCCGAGGACAAATGGATACGCGATAGCCGCCGCCGAGGCTCCCGCCGCGGTGGTCAGCGCTCCGACGAGCACTGCGCCGATGAGCGAGACCGCGTAGGTTTCAAAAACGTCCGCCGCCATGCCTGCGCAATCGCCGACGTTGTCGCCGACGTTGTCTGCGATGGTGGCCGGGTTTCTTGGATCATCTTCTTCGAGGTTTTGCTCCACTTTGCCGACGAGGTCCGCGCCGACATCCGCCGCCTTCGTATAAATGCCGCCGCCGAG
>JAYTMG010000434.1:0-12753 GCA_043728745.1 Verrucomicrobiaceae bacterium | reverse complement strand
TTCATCGAAGCACTTTTTTCAATTGCGATGCGGGATTTTGAAAGCCGGTCTTGCACTCTGGAAGGCGTCCGCGTTTATGTTACATCCATCCATGCCATTGAACGCTCACGCCCGCGCTGAAGCCCTTATAGAGGCTCTCCCGTATATCCAAAAATTCCGCGGGCAACTTTTCGTCATTAAATATGGCGGCAGTGCCATGGAGGATGATCAGGCTGTGGATCGATTGCTGAAGGATATCGTGTTTCTTGAGGCGGTGGGGATCAATCCGGTGGTGATTCATGGGGGCGGCAAGGCGATTACGGAGAGGATGCGGCAGTCGGGCCAGAAGGCGCGTTTTGTAAATGGCCTGCGTTGCACTGATAAGGAGGCCATCGGGATTGTGGAGGACGTTTTGGATAATGTGATCAACCCGGATATTGCGAATCGAATCAACGCATTTGGGGGATCGGCGATGGGAATCCATGGGAAAACCGTTCTCGTGGGGAGGAAGCTTCCGCTGCAGCGGGATGGGGCAGAGGATGTGGATCTTGGCTACGTCGGCGAGGTTGTGGATGTGATGATGGACGAAATCACGCGCCTCGTGGAGCGAGAGGTGGTGCCGGTCATCAGCCCTCTGGCGCGCGATGAAGCGGGCGTCGTTTATAACATTAATGCCGATATCGCGGCTGGCGGCGTTGCGGGCCGGCTTCGAGCGGCGAAGATGATTTATGTGAGCGACGTTCCGGGTTTGATGCGGGATCCTGCGGATAAGGCGTCGTTGATTCCCAGCGTGACGAGAGTGCAGATCGAGAAGCTGGTGGCTGATGGGATTATTTCCGGCGGCATGCTTCCCAAGGTGGAAAGCGCTCTCAGCGCGTTGCGGCAGGGGGTGCAAAAAGTTCACTTTATCGACGGGCGCACGCCGCATGCTCTTTTGCTGGAGGTCTTCACGAATCAGGGGATCGGGACTGAAATCGTTGGCTGACAAAAAACCGAAAAGTTTCCGATTTCGACCTTGCACCCAGCGAGCGAAGTCCGTATCTATCCCGCCCTTTCTCGCCGGAACACACGAATTTTATGCCGAAATCGAAGCCTAAAAAAGCAGTCACAAAAAAGCCAAAAGCCGCACCAGCAAAGGCTTCGAAGCCTGCTGCCAAAGTGCCAGCGTCAAAAGGCAAGGCTCCGGCCAAGGTGAAACCTACGGGAAAAGTGAAACCCGCCGCGAAAGCGAAGACTGCTGTAAAGGTGAAGACTGCCGTGAAGGCAAAAGTCGCTGTGAAGGCGAAGTCGAAGGCAATTGCACCTGTGAAGAAAACTACAAAAATTCAGCCCAACGTTGAAACAGCAAAGAAACCCGCGGCGAAGGCCGTGGCAAAAGTAAAAGAAGTGGCAGCAAAGAAGCCTCCGGTAAAGCGGCCGACGCCAAAAGCAAGGGAACAGGACGACGAAGAGATCTTCGTCGTTCCAAGACCCAAGGGGCCAATCAAGATCACGCCGTTCCAGAAAGGCCAGCGGGAGAAGCTTCAGGCTCTTCGTGATTTGATTCTGGACAGCATGGCTGGTGTGGCAAAGGACACCCTTCGCTCCCGCCCAGAAGGTGGCGAGGCGAGTGCATTTGGAATGCACCAGGCGGACGCTGGCAGCGATGCCTACGACAAGGATTTTGCACTTTCGCTCCTATCTCAGGAGCAGGACGCGCTCTACGAGATCGAGGAAGCCATGAAGCGCGTGGACGCTGGCACCTACGGCCTCTGTGAAATGAGCGGAAAGCCGATCCCCGTGGCCCGCTTGGAAGCCCTTCCATTTGCCCGCTACACTGTCGAATGCCAGACCGAGATCGAGCGCACCAAGCGCCATCAGCGGTCCCGCGTTCCAGTCACATCCCTTTTTGGTCTCACCGACGCTGAAGAAGAAGATGGCGACGGCGAAGAAGCTGAAGAAACCCCGCAGAAACCTCAAACAGAAGAATAACGAACAACTATGGCGCGCGAATTTATCATCCTCGAATGCACAGAGGCGAAAGCGGAGGGCAAACCTGTCTCCCGCTACATCTCCAGTCGCAACAAGAAGAGCCCGAACACCCCGACCCGGCTCGAAAAAGTAAAATACAATCCGAACCTGAAGCGCCGCACGCTTCATCGTGAAATCAAGTAATCATGAGTCAGCCTAAAACACCGCAACGTCGGACAAACTTCCGCAAAGCCAATCGCATGATGCCCCGGCGTCGTGTGGACATCGCTCTCGAAGCGATCGACTGGAAAAATCCTGAGCTCTTGAAGCGCTACGTGACTGAAGCAGGGAAGATCCTTCCCCGCCGCACCACTGGCGTGCCTGCGCATTATCACCGTAAAATCACCAACGCCATCAAGCGGGCCCGTCAGGCTCTCCTGATGCGCTAAGGCGGTTTACTAGACTAACAACTTTCAAAAAATACAGGACGCGCTGGAATACGGCGCGTCCTGTTTGTTTGTTGTGAAATAATACGATTTCCAGACCGAGGCTGAGCCGCGTCCGCAGCGCGAAAGTAGCGGACTGCCCGTCCTCTAAACGTGATGCAGTGGGACCAGCCTTTGATGTGCTAGGGGGACGCCTTCGGCTGCTTCGCTGTCGTATCTGGTGAGCCTCGCCTGAGCGAAGGCTCGTAAAGGAGCAGGGTTTTTATAGCCCCGTCTGTCCCGACACGTCGGGACAGCACAGTCCACGGAACACTCGGCAGGCTCTCTTCCAAATGATTGTCCCGACACGTCGGGGTGGATGTGGATATCCCGCAAAGTTACGCCGAAGGCGTTCAATCAATCAGCCCAAGGTTGATGCGAGGAACGAGCATCTACCTTGGGTCCGCTGCGCCGCACCGAATTTACCCCGCAGGGGTTTCATCAAAACGCACGCCCCGGATGAAACCCCTTGCGGGGTAAAACTTGTTTATGACACGTTCCCAAGGTAGCCGCTCGTTTGCTTCGCTTCGCTCACCCCTTGGGGCTGCCTGCGGCAGGCTGTTTGCCTTCGGCTATCTCCGCTTCGCTACGGTTCACTTCGTTCGGCTCTCGCGTCAACCGTTGGGCTGAATGATCCAACGCCTTCGGCGTAATTTCCCTGCGGCCTATCCAAATACAAGTCGGGACAGCAGGGGCTATAAAAGCCTCACTCCGATTCATCGCTCGCATCAGGTGGGGCTATCAAGATACTCGCGGGCACATTACGTGTGAAAGCCCTTCGTCGTGATGGATGGCGCTACCGTTGAATTCCGGAGCCTGAAATCCCGGCTGAAGCCAGCCAGACCATTATCCTTCTGCGATTTTTTGCCGTTCAGACGGTTGCGCTGAAGGTTGCTGCGCTTCGGGCGTTACTTGATTCATCTTCTTTTTGTATTCGTCGAAGAGCATTTTGCCGCGCGCTTTTTTCATCTCCTGCTGGCGTTGGACGTTGCTGCCAAGTTCCTTCGCGAGATCCATCGTCGCGCGCATCTGTCCCTCTCCGCCAGCGGCGGATTGGCGGAGTTGTTCCATGCTCTGCCCGACTTCGCCGCCCATCATTCCTTGGAGTTCGCCGATGCTGCCTTTCATCAAAGTGGCGAGACCGTCGAGTGATTTGCTCACCGCGACGCGGGTTTTGAGAGTCTCAAATTCCCGTTGAAAGCGTTGCACTTCGCGTAGGCTGTTCGCAATGATCTCGGTGTTTTGTTTGTAAAGCTGTTCGAGGTGGTCGAGTTGAGCGGTGTTGTCCGCAACATCGCCTTCCATATTCGCGAGTTCCTCCGCGTAATGCGCACCATTCTCATCGTCGTTCGCAGCTACGGCGGCCTGAAGAAGCCCTTGGAGCTCCTGTTTCTGCCGGTTCTGGCGTTTGACCTGATCTTTTAAATTGGCGACCTGGCCTGCGAGTTGTCCGTTTGCATAATGGGCGCGGTCCGCCTTCTCGCGAGAGTCGCGGATGCCGCGTTCGACGACGGCTTCATTGATGGAGTCGGTTTCGGTTGCTTTTTCGGCCATGAGGCCGAGCCAGATGAAGATTCTTTTGAATGCGCGAAACATTGGATATGTGGGTTTGTTGGTTGAAGGTCCGGATATTAGCGTGTCGCCCCGTTTTGTCAGCAATCGCACCCTACTCTATTCCACGGACGCCTTGTCCTTCCAAGCAGAAAGGCGAAGTCTTTCCCGCCGCATTGCGCGGATGGTCACCGACGCGCATTCGTCACATGCGAGAAAACGATCTGGCACATTCCCGGAAACTTGTGCAAGAAGTGACGTGCTTCGTCCCCGGTTTGCAATTTCCAACTGATGATCGTTCAACATCGACCACCGCTCCATCTTTCCTACTGCCTGAATATTCACCCCGGCGAGGCATGGGCTGACAACCTTCGCGCGATTCGCGAGAAGGCGGGGCTTGTCCGTCAGCTCGTCTCCGCTGGCCAATGGTTCGGCCTCGGGCTTCGTCTCAGCGCCCAGGCGGCTGAGGAATTGTCCAGCAATCCGGAACTTCGTGCTGAAGCACTGGATGTATTTTCCGAAGCGGAGATGTATCCGTTTTCGGTGAACGCTTTTCCTTACGGGAAGTTCCACGGCGGCACGGTGAAAGAGCACGTTTATTCGCCGGACTGGCGGATGCTCGATCGGCGCAACTACACGTTTCAGGTCGCCGATATCCTTGCAGGCTGGCTGCCGGAGGGAATTGATGGTTCGATCAGTACCGTGCCGGGCTCGTTCAAAGCTTGGATCAAAGACCCTTCCGCAGTTTCCGCCATGGCGGAAAATATCGGAGCCGTAGCCGCCTATCTCGGCGCTTTGCACGAGGACACGGGGCGCGAGATTCATCTTGGGTTGGAGCCGGAGCCGTCATGTTATTTGGAGACGACTGCGGAGACGATTGCGTTTTTTAAGAACGAGTTGATGACGACGGGCGTCGAGGAAATTATGCGGATCCGCAAGTGCTACACAAAAGAGGCGGAGGAAATGATGCGGCGCCATGTCGGTGTTTGCTTCGACACATGCCATGTGGCGCTTCAATTTGAAAACCCGCTTGACGCTTTGCGATTGTATCGCGCCGAAGGGATTCGGATTTCCAAGGTGCAACTCAGCGCGGCCTTGGTCGTCGCGGGTGATGCCGAGGGATGGGAATTGCTCAAGCCATTTGCCGAGGGCGTTTACCTTCATCAGGTGCGCGGGCGCAGGGGCGATGGAAGCATCGCTCGCTGGGACGACTTGCCGCAGGCGCTCGCGGACGCGGATGGACACGAGGGCATCGAGGAAGTTCGCGTGCATTTCCATGTGCCGCTGTTTTTCAAAGGGGCGGGGAAACTTGGAAGCACCGTCGGCACGCTGTGCCCGGATTTTTTCCATGAACTGCGCACAGGCGCGACGAGTCATGTGGAAATCGAGACTTACACATTCGACGTGCTGCCAAAGGAGATTCATCCGGGCGATGTCGTGAAGAGCATCGCGCGGGAGTTCGATTGGGTGCAGACACATCTGTGAGCACTTTTTCCGAATGGCGGCGGGACGATTTTTTGATCACTGACGACCCGGCGCGTCTGGATTTTGATGCGACCTGCCGGTTGCTTTGGAGCACCTATTGGGCAGTGGACCGGAGCGCGGAAATCATCGCGGAGAGCCTCCGGAATTCGCTGAACTTTGCGCTTTTCGAGGGCGCGACGCAGATTGGTTTTGCGCGAATGGTGACGGACTATTCGACCGTCGGGTATCTGTGCGACGTCGTCCTTGCGGAGGAATTTCGCGGTGCTGGGTTGGGGAAATGGATGATCGCAACGATCATTGCGCACCCAAGATTGGCGGGCTGTCGCATTGATTTGTTCACCCGCGATGCGCAGGAGTTTTACCGGCAATACGGATTTGGGTCACACCGGTTTACGTCCATGGTTCGCTATCCGACGGGCGGCGAGGCAGGCAGATAGTCGGGCTGCTTCGTCGCGCCAGTGCCGGGGTCTGCCTCGGTTTCACGGCTGAAGCGGAGAACGGCGTTGCGCGTGCGGGTGCCATCGGCGGAACGGGCTACGATGGGGATTTCGAATTCGCCATCCGGCAGCCGGCAGTGGACGCGGAAAGTGCCATCGTGGCGGAGATCGACGGGTTTTCCAGCGATTGTGAGCGATGCGTTGGGCGCGGTGCCGCCGTAGAAAATGAGTTCTGCGTTGAGGTGAAGCGGGAGTTCCAGAGGGTGCCAACTCGATGGAGATTCCGCCGAGCTGCTGGACGCCGGGGCATCAAGCTGAGCCCACAGGGCCAACGGGATTTCTTTCGAGGGCTCACTCGGAACCATGCGACTGCGGGCGCGCGCGGCGCGTCCCTCCGGCTTGCCTCCGGCTGCAACATCTGCTGCGAGTAGGCTGATGAGCATTCTTTCTTGATCCCTCGTCCACTCAGAAAACCGTTGCACGCGTGCGAGGCCCGATGCGGCCGGTTCGCTGCGCATGATTTTGTGGACGGAGCCGAGGGGAAGAGTCGCGGGAATCTTGGCGAACTCCACGATGCCCTCGTTGGAGTTCCCGTTGGGCGGAGTGTAGGTGGCGTCAGATTTCGCGATGAAGCACCAGACGCCGCTCCTCGCGTAAAAGCCAAGCTCCGCCGTGTAGTTGGAGTCGGCATCGTTTACTGGGAGATAGACGTTGCCCTGATCGGGATGGAGCTCGGTCTCCGTCTCGACGGCACCGCTGCTGTCGAGGATTCGAAGGGAAAAGCGGCCGATTCCGTCTGCGCCGGTTGCTTCCGGGTGCTCGGACGGGACAAACTCCCAGTATGCGAAAACCCAGCGTGGATCACGCGCGACGAGCCACAGTCGAGCCTCGCCAAACTCCAGCTTGCGAGGACCGACTTCGCCCTGAAACTCCTTTATAAGAGACTCGTGCCGAGGCGCGATGATTTCTCGCGTGGGTTCGACTGGGTATGGCGTGTCGCTCATGCGCGGAAGGAAACCGAGGATTGGAACAATCGCAATCACGAACACGTTGCATTTCTGTTAGTAAATTGCAGTGCGGACGACCGGTGGCTGCTTGATCTACGTCAATCGCTATCGCTAGCTCACGCTGCGAACGGCGGCGGTAAAGGCCCGCATTTTCGCGATGTCTTTGCGTGCCGGTTCTGATTCTACACCGCTGGAAACATCGACGACTGCGGGGCGAACGGTGCGCACGGCTTCTGCGACATTCTCGGGGCGCAATCCGCCGGCAAGCCACACGGTGAGGCATGGATTCTCCTCGCGAAAGCGACGCGCAAGTTCGAGATCCACTCGCGCTCCGGTGCCGCCGTAGGCTCCGGGAACGTGGGCGTCGAGCAGGATGTGTCGCGTGGAAAACGCGTCGGCACCTTGCGTGACTGCGGGGTTCTGCGCGCGGAGGGCTTTGATGATCGGTTTGCCAAACGCGGCAATGCGGGCGCACTCGGTCGCGTCTTCGTCACCGTGGATTTGCAGCGCATCGATGAATGGCAGTGCGGCGATCCGTGCGGCAAAATCGAGCGGGGCATTTACGAGCAGCGCGACGCGAATGACGGGCAGGCTGGCTAGCCATTGCGCATTTTTTTCAATGTCGAGATACCGCTTCGTGCCAGTCCAAGTATTGAAGCCGAGCAAGTCTGCGCCTGCATCGATGGCGGCGAGGGCGTCTTCTTCGAGGGTGATGCCGCAGATTTTTACGGCAACGCGGCCAGCGGGAAGGTTCATTCGATTTCGCGGACTTTCGCTTGTTTTATCCCGTCGCGTGACGGTTCGATGATGGCCTCGGAGCGGAGTCCGGAACGGATGCCAAATTTCCTGCGCAGCGACCCGTGAAAGAAAAACCCCGCGATGCTCGAAATGATGGAGCCGCCCAGCGCGCTCGAAAATTTATCGACGTGAAAGCCCGGCACGATTGTGCCGACGGTCCAGAAAATGAAGACATTGGCCGCGAAAAAAAAGACGGCCAGCATCGGCAGCGAAACACGCCGAATCGCGAGCATCGAGCCAGCAATCAGCGCGGGCCGCACGATGATCTGTGCGGCCGCGAGCAGCATCCCGACGAGGATGATCGGGATCGGCCCGGACGTGCGAATGTCAGTGAGCCACGCGGCGACGCTGACTGCGGCGGACATTGCGATGATGCGCAGAAGGAACGATTTCACGACTCGAGTGCGAGTTCAGCGCAGCCGATGATGCCAGCGTCGTTTCCAAGCTCTGCGGTGACGACTTTGAGCTGCTCGCAAAACAGCGGCGATACGCGGTCGCGGATGGTGCGGCGGATCGGTTCGAGCAGGAGTTCACCGGCACGGGCCACACCACCGCCGATGACGACGGCGTCGGGGTTCAGCAGCCAGATGGAATTGGCGAGCGCAGCGCCGATTTCGGTGCCGAGTTGTTCCCACAGGCCGATGGCGATTTTGTCTCCGCTTTTGGCGAGTTCATCAAGGTCTTTTGGGGTGCATTGCGCCAAGGCGCGCGGGCGGCCGGCTGCGGCGAAAAGGCGCGCGGCTCGCTCGGCGGTTTGTTTATTGCCGACATACACTTCCAAGTCTCCGGGGGTTCCATAGACGCCGCGGGGGCCGTTGAGGTCGATACTCATGTGGCCCATCTCGCCGGCGGCGAAGCGGGTTCCGCGAAAGAGTTTTCCGTCGAGCACGAGTCCGCATCCGACGCCGGTACCGAGCGTGATGCAGACGGCGTTTTGCGCACCTTTTGCCGCACCGTGCAGGAACTCGGCGTAGGCCATCGCGTTGGCGTCGTTCTCGATTGCGGCCTTGAGCCCGGTGCGCTCGCGGAGCATCCGGACCATTGGCACTTCGAGCCAGCCTTTTACATTGGTGAGCGTGTGGACGATGCCCATTTTGCTGTCCACGAATCCCGGGAATCCGATCCCGACGCCGGCGATTTCCGGATGCCCGGCGCGCAGTGCGGTGATGACGTCGAAGAGCGCCTCAATAAGCGTCAGCGAGCTCTCGTGTTTGGCCGGGTCGAGCGTTTCGCCCCGAGCGATGATCGCGCCGTGCTGGACGACGGCGGTCTTGATGCTGGTGCCGCCGAAATCGATACCGATGGATTTTTCAGAGTGTGTCATGGGTAATTAAAACCAGTGCTTTATGTGGTCGATCCAGCCGTTGAAAATAGGCCAGAGCTTTGCGCCGAAGTAGAACCAAGCGGCGAGATACACCCAAGCGAAAACGCCAAGGACGTATCCGATTACGACCATGACTCCATCGCGACACAGCATGCCGACGACCAGGAAAATAATAGAGAGTGCCGGTGGCCCGTTCGTGAGCGGGATGGGGAGCGGAAGCGCGAGAAAAAAACCGCCAGAGAGGATTCCGAGGCCGATGATGCTCGTCATCGTGGGACCGGTCGCAAGCCACTTTTGCCGCGGCTTCGTCCATCGTTCCAGCCGCTCCATCAGCTTCGCGATGAACGGGACCACTTTTTGCAGCGTGCTGAATTCCAGTGTCGTCTTCATCAGCCGGTCCGGAAGTCGGGGCCGCGTGCGCATCATAAACGCCCAGCCGATGAGTCCGATGGCGACTCCGAATGGCACTGAAAGGCCGGGGATATTCGGGATGGGGAAGGGGGCCGCGAGAAAAAGCACGAGCAGCGCATAGCCGCGATCTTTCAAGTGTTGCTCGATGTCGTGCAGCGAGAGCGGCCCGCCGGCGGCGCGCCCGAGCAGTCCACGGAGGTCGGCAGAGATGGGATCCAGCACTTCCTCCGCTGTGGGGAGCGGAGGCTTGTTTGGGTCATCACTGTTCATTTTACATCCTTGGGTCGCCGATCCATCCAGAGTCCCATCGGGAACAAAATCGCCGCGAGCAACCACGGCACGATTGCCGCAGCCCAATGCGCCAGCGCATTGGCGGAAAGAGCAGTCGCGACTACTGCGGAGTTTGCCCCTAATTCAACGGGGACGCCGATCCATCCAAGCAGGCGCGGATCATGAAATATAATACTGCCCGCCACATGCCCGAGGATCGCTCCTCCGAACCAGACGATCCAGCGATGGTTCGCCATCAGTTTGGAAATCAAGGTGCTCCCCCACACGACGAGCGGGATCGAAAGCAGCAGGCCGAATACCGTCAAAACCATGTCGCCCTTTGCGATGTTTGCGATGGCGACGACGTTGTCCAAGCTCATCGTCACATCCGCCACGACGATCATCCAGACTGCCTGTTTTAGCGTTGCAGCGTGCGGTCCCTTGCCGTGACTTGCTTCGCCTCCGGCCTGCGGTTGCACGAGCTTCCACGCGATCCACAGCAGCAGCAATCCGCCGACCAGTTGCACGTAGGGAATCATCAGCATCCATGCGATGATGGCGATGAAAAGGACCCTCAGCCCGACTGCGCCTCCCGTGCCGATGAGACGTCCCCAAAATTGCTCCCTTGGCGCGAGCGCTCTCGTTGCCAATGCAATCACGAGCGCGTTGTCTCCGGCGAGGAGCAAGTCTGCGACGACGATCTTGAAGAATTTACTGACCGTTTCTGGCTCAAACATTGGAAAGGTCGGATGGGGCTACGAATCCTTGAATTTCCTCCAGGCGGAACACGGCTGCGGTATCCTCGCCGCGCAAAAGAAAGAGCATTTTGGGCTCGATGTCTTCCGCATTTCGCGGTGTGAAATTGAACTCGAAGCTGTCGGCGTGCACATGCACAGGTTGAGCCTGACCCTTCAGGAAAATGGTGTATTGAAGCATGAAAATATCGGCGGCACCTTTCATCACGCAGTCGCCAGTAGCAACAAGCGACTACTCGAAATCGTAGATCACCGCTTTAGCACAGTTCGGCTTGAAGACTTTCTCCACGAACTCCAGGTGCAGCGGATGAATCTGATAAGCATCCTGCGCGTCTTTCGTATCGAATGTGAGATTCAGCGCGACTTGGTAAGACTGTTCCACGACCGGGCGCGGGCTCGTCACCATCTTGCCGATATGGAAAAGGCGGACGCCAGAAATCGGGCGCAGGTATTTTTCCATCCCCGCGATGAGATCTTCGGTGGCGTTTGGGTTTTCAGGATTGGTCCAAAAAATAACGACGTGGCTAAACATGCCGCGCGGTCTAGCCGATTCGGTCCGCAATGGGCAAGCATTTGGTGCGTTCCCCATCGAACGCGAGTGTGACCAATTCCAGTTTGTTACGCCTTAATGGAAAGTTGGGGGACCATCCCGGTCCCCGCGCTTTTTCTTACCGGTGCGCTCGGCGGTCTGTTCTGCGCCTCCGCGAGAGACGCGAAAGACGCGAAAGACGCGAAAACATACAGTTGGGACCAATGAGACGCTCACCCTATCGGCGAGTAGGTGAAGGGCGCTCGTTCCTTCGGGAGGTGTTCCGTTTTCGGCCCTGTTGCGAGCTGAACTCTTTTTCGGCTCAGCCTACTTTGCGGATGGTGCCGGTGAGGTGAGCAATGCGGCGATGGACGGCCACGCGTACCAAAGAGCCGCAGCCACAGCGGCGATGACGGCTAAATCTATGAGGCGGCCCACGTATGCTGGTGTTGGTTTTGGCACCGGTTGTAGCACGGAATCGCACTCGGGGCACACAGCCTGCATCCCTTCAAAAACCTCGATATCCTCTCCGCGATATCCTATGAGACATTCTTGAAAATTCGGGCATTTGTAGATGTGCGGGCGGTTTGCCATCGAGGCGGGAAAATATCCGGGAAATGCCGGAAGGCAAGCCAGTCGTGGCACCTGCTCTGCTTGAGTAGATCGAAGATCATGCCCAACCGAAACCGAACGATCATCGTCGGCCTCGCGCTCGTCGTCGCCGTATGCCTCGCATACTGCGGCGTGTGGCGCTTTGAGTTTGTGCATTACGATGACAATTCGCACGTCTTTGCTAATGCGCACATCACCGGCGGGCTGACCCCGGAGAGCGCGCGCTGGGCATTCGGGCAGTTCAATGGAGCGCAGTGGATTCCGCTCACGTGGATTTCGTTCATGACGGATGTGAGCCTCTTCGGCTTGCACCCCGGTGCCATGCACGTGGAAAACGTCCTTCTTCACGCGCTGAACGCCGTCCTTCTTTTCCTGCTTTTGTGCCGCCTCACGGCCCGGATTTGGCCGGCGGCAGCGGTCGCGGGTATTTTTGCGCTGCATCCCGTGAATGTGGAATCCGTGGCGTGGATTTGCGAACGCAAGAACGTGCTCAGCACTGCATTCTGGCTTCTTTCCACGCTTGCTTACGTGGCATACGCGCAATCCAAGCGACTCGCGTGGATGGCTTGCAGCGTCGTGTGTCTGGCGCTCGGACTCATGGTGAAAGCGATGCTCGTCACGCTTCCGTGTACGCTTCTTCTTTTGGACGCATGGCCGCTCGGTCGGCATCGCGCGCAATCGTGGCTCCGGCTCATCGGGGAAAAAATCCCGCATTTCGCCCTCGCAATCGCCGCTAGTGTTTTGCAGATGAAAGCGGCTGCGAGCGACGGACTGTTGTGGGAGGGCAGCGAGGTGCCGACATTCATTTATCGCGCAGCCAATGCCGGGGCGAACATCATCCACTACCTCCGCATGATCCTTGTCCCCAGCGAGTACGCGCCGATGCTCCCGCTTCCACTGAATGCGCCGATCGCGCTCGGCATTGCTGGGTGGGCCGTGGCGGCGGGTGCGATGGCTGCGGGCTGGAGGTTGCGGGTTCGCGCGCCGTACGTTTTGTTCGGCACGCTATGGTTCCTCGGCGTCCAAGTCCCGGTCAGCGGAATCGTCGGAGCAGGAGACGCGGTCCGCGCCGATCGCTACCTTTATGTCCCGCAGATTGGCGTCCTCATCGCGGTCGTTTGGGGCATTACAGCCATCGCCCGAAAAATGAGCCGTGAAGC
>JAYTMG010000433.1:0-1112 GCA_043728745.1 Verrucomicrobiaceae bacterium | reverse complement strand
GAGCACGGCGAGCCGGAGACTGTTGGTGATGCAAAGTGCGGAGCGCATGGTCTTTAACTCGACGAATTCACAGGTGAGCCATTCATGTTCTTCGACTGCGGTGGCAGGCCAAGGTGCATCTGAAAACTGTTCTTGTTTTCCAGGCGGTGAGGATGGCGTGACTGGTAGGGCGTCGCTGTCCTCAGCGCGCCGGGGTGAGGCGTCAGCAAGTTCAAGAGCGTTCCTCCGATTTCTAGCCCGGCGCGCTGAGGACAGCGACGCCCTACCAGTTTTCTTCTCATGCAAAATACGGGCGCAACACATTCCCCGCGACACGCAGCGCGCGTTTCCGTCCGGCCAGATCTTTGCCGAACGTCTCGTCCTCGACCTCGATGCAGACCGGGCCGTCGTAGCCCACGGCCAGCAGCGCGCCCATGAACTTGGCCCAGTCCAGCTCGCCGAAGCCCGGGATGCGCGGCTGATGAAAATGCTTGGGCAGACCAAGCACGCCCCAGTCATCGTAGGCGGCGCGATCGAACAAAACGTCCTTCGCATGGATGTGAAAAAGCTTGTCGCGGAACTCGCGCAAGGGCTGGAAGGCGTCGAAGCGCAGCAGCACGGGGTGCGACGGATCGTAGTTCAGTCCGAAGCTTTTCGAGGGAATGTCGCTGAACATGCGCCGCCAGATCGCGGGACACATCGCGAGATTTTTTCCGCCCGGCCATTCGTCGTCCGAGAAAAGCATCGGGCAGTTCTCGATGCCGACTTTGATGCCGTGATCCTCGGCGAAGGCGATGAGCGGCTGCCATGTTTTCAGGAAGCGCGGCCAGTTGGCGTCCACGCTCTTCGTCCAGTCGCGGCCCACGAAGGTGTTCACGTTTTTCAGCCCGAGTTTTTCTGCCGCGAGGATGACGCGCCTGATGTGGTTCACGGCCACGCGCGCGACTTCGGGATGCGGATCAAGCGCGTTCGGGTAGTAGCCGAGCGCGGACATGCTCACGCCGTGCAGTGCGCACAACGCGTTGGCGTCGTCCGCCTGCGTCTGTGTGAAGCGCGTGACGTCGAGGTGTGTGACGCCCGCGTATTTGCGCTCAGCTCGGCCGACGGGCCAGCACATGACTTCGACGCAGGAG
>JAYTMG010000432.1:0-15048 GCA_043728745.1 Verrucomicrobiaceae bacterium | reverse complement strand
TCAAGGTTCACATTATTCTCCCGGCTCTGGCGTCGCAATTCTTCAAGCGACTGTTCCAGTTCCGAGATTGGTTTTTCGAAATCCAAAGGCTGCAATTTCATCGTCACTCCAGAGTCACTGGTGCGCCTTTCGGAAGCAAGACTGCGATTTCACTCATGTGCTCCGGCGCTAGTCGAATCCCATTCGGAATTGGGCGCGAGGGATCGTCCGCGTGGGAGAAAATCGAGTGTCCGTGAATCGGGTATCCGATTGTGTGAAAGCAGCCGTAATACTCTTGGGATGTAGGTTTCGGCGGCTGTCCCTTTTCGTTGAAGGCGGCCTTTTCGGTGACTTTGACGGTCTGCTTTGGGAGTGGTTTTTTCCCCGGCCACGCGAGTGTCGGGTACTGCCGGAAAAATTTGTCGCCGTTCATCAGAATCACCCGTTGCTGGCTTTGTTTGAGGACCAAACGAAAGCTCGTGGGGAAGGCGATGAGTCGCTGGCCGCGTTGGATTTTGTCGTTCGGGAGTTTATTGAGGTGAACGATAAGTTCCATCGACATCTTCGCGCGACTCGCGATTCGAGCGAGCGCATCGCCAGGCGCTGCGATCACGGTGTTCTCCTCGGTCGGTTTCACGTTGAAGAAAATCGAACTGTTGAGCTCGCCGATTCGGTCGCGCGCTTCGTCGCGTTTTGACGATGAGGGATGCACTTGGAGGAATCGCTCGAATGCAGCGACCGCATCGGCCGGCGCGCCCGCTTTCTGGATTTCGAGACACTGCTGGAAGTCCGGCAGGCTCGGGTCTTTCGGCGGGGCGGGGCGCGGTTCTTCGGCGTCCGCTTTCAGGTTGACGTGCGGCTGAAGGTAGAGCGTCTGCACGGCAATATACGCGCCACCAAAAATGGCGCAGGCGAGAGCGATGATGAAGAAGATTCGAAGAAGCACAGGACGCGCGAGCGGGGCAATTAACCCCTCATCCGATAGAACGCAACAGACGGACAATTCTTTCAGGAAAAACTGTCATTCTGCAAATTTCGCTACTTTCGATTCCGTCGAATGACGATCTCCACGCGGCGATTCGGAGCCTGTTCCTCCACGGTTCCAGCAGCAACGATCATCTTCCGGTTTCCTTCTCCGATCGTCTGGATTTTCCGGGGATCAATCCCGAGGTTCACGACGAGCCACGCGCTGACTGCTTCCGCCCGGCGGCGACTGAGGCTGTCATTGTAGCCCGCGCTGCCGAACGAGTCGGTGTGGCCGGTGATGACGAATGTGGAAGTAAGCAGGTCATCGCCGAGGAATTTCTTAAAGACTTCCGCCACCGTCTCCATCGCAGTGCGACCATCTGCGCCGAGTTTGTCGTTGTCGTAGTCGAACGTTGTGTTGCCGGGAAGACTCAGCGCTTTCGGCCCGGCTGGCGAGTCGTTCAGGGCATCGAGAATCGACCCGACATCCTTGCCTGCGATGCCGATCGCGTGGCTCGTTCCGTCGCCATCGGGGCCGGGTGAAGATTCCGTGCGCGCCATGATTTTTGGGCCGGTGCGGTCGGTGAAAAACTTGTCGTCCAGCTTCGGCAGAACATCGTCGGGATTGCCCGTGGAAATGCGGGTTTCCAGCTTGGCTACTTCCATCGCGGGTTTCTCGCTCGCGAAGAGTTTGGTCGTATCCACGGACTTGTGCTGCGGTGCGATGGAGAGCTCATCGAGTTTGATTTTCTCCCTCGGCAGAACGATTTCTTTTTTTGAGGTTTTCGTTTCCACGATGCTGGCCGTGGTCACTTCGGCAGATTTCTTCGGAGCCTGCGAAATCGTGACTCGCTGGATGATCTCTTTCTTTACTGGAGGAAGTTCCCGCTGGCCGAAGTTTTCCACCCTCTTGTAATAAAAGAATGTGAATAGGCAGGCGTGAAGAATAGCCGATCCGACCAGCGCTGAAATAATCCAGCCCTGATTGCCTGAGGCCGTGCTGTGCGTCGTATCGTAGGCGTCGTATCGTGACATGCTGGAAATCTACCGCAACTGCTGCTAGATGGCAAACTCTTGCGCGGGAAAAGAAGGGCCAGTGAATGACGAATGACGGGCCGTTCGCCGTTCGTTAATGGCAGGTGTCGCTTTGAAGGCAACGAGGTATCTTTTTGGATACAAATGAATGGTCGTATAAAGCGGGCTGCGTGGTCGAATTGGATTCTATGAACTACCGCTCATCCATCGAATCCCTCGAGTCACGAATCGCTCCCGCTGGTCTCGTGCTTGCCACTTATAATGCGGTGACCCGGGAGCTGACCATCACCGGGGACGATTCGAGCAACTCCGTCGCGGTGTATCAGACAGGGCCGACGACTTGGCGCGTCGAGGGGAAGGAAGATGCGGCGCTCGTGAATACTTCGATCAACGTCGTTGGCGATGAGCGGCTGGAAATCGGTGCCATCGCGAAGCTCACGGTCCTGATGGCTGGCGGCGATGACATCGTGGAACTCATCAATTTACGCGCGCTGAAATCGCTGAGCGTGGACACCGGTGCGGGGGCTGACGTGGTGGAGACAATGGGTCTGGTGGTGAAGGGGAACGCAACTCTCAGCATGGGAGCGGGCCTTGATACTGTGGACCTCGACGGGCTCGTAGCGGCGATCTCCGGGAATCTTTCGGTGACGGATGGGGGCGATGGGTTGACGTTCACTTTTGGCGCGGCGAACTCGACGATCGGCGGGAGTGTGCAATTCACCGGTGGGGCTGGCGCGGATGCGCTGCTGATGGCGACGGACACGAATTTGAAAATCGGGAAACAGGTGGAGTTCAATGGGAACGGTGGTTTGGATCGGTTGGAATTTGGAAGCCAGGGAACCGTCAGCATCGGGCGTGATCGGCTGGGACGCTCCGTGATTTATCAAGGCGGCAGTGCGGCGGATCGTATCGGCATCGGAAGTAGCAAAGTTGCGCTGCTTGGTTCCGTGGAGATGACTGGAGCGGGTGGAAATGACACGCTGGATATCGACGGCGGGCTGGTGTCCGTGGGGCGCTCGGTGGCGGGCGTTTCCGTATTTCTCGACGGAGGGCAGGGGGCCGATCAGATCGACTTGCAAGGTTCATCGTTCACCGCGCTCGGGCAGGTGTTTTTGGACGGCGGGACGGAGGCGGATAAATTGGATCTTACGGGTGCTCATCGTCTCGTGCTGAAAGCCGGCGTGCGCGTGGAAGGAGGCGCTGGTGCCGATTTGCTGGATATATCGGCGGACAGTCTGGCGGTCACGGGGAGCGTCCAGTTCAACGGCGGCGACGATGCAGATACTGCTATCATAAAGGGCGACGGGACGATTACGGGCGCTGTGTCGTTGGTCCTGGGAGCCGCATCATCCGGAGTGCAAAGCGCTGATATCCGAAGCCGCAGCGGCCTTCCGGGCTCGCTGAAGATCAGTGGTGCGGTGACGGTCGATGCGACGCTGGAATCTGCGACGACATTGGATTTTGCAAAGCTGACGAACATCAAAGTCGGCGGCGCGGTGTCGCTACTCATGGGCGAAGGAGCGAGCTCCGTGGACATCGACAATATTGTAGTGGGCGGGGCTTTTACGATCGATACCCGCGGAGGCACGGATGATGTGCAAATCGAACGCGATGCGACGTTCGGGACATCGCTCTTCCGCAAATTGGCGACGATCATGCTCGGCGGAGGGACCGACACGCTTTTCATCGGCAAGGACTCGAAGAATAACCGCGCCGTCTTCATGGCCGATGTTTCAGCGGATGGCGGCGCAGGCACCGACTCGCGCAACGACATCAGCGTGGACAACAAATTCGGCCCCGCCGCAGCCTACACGGAAACCGCGTTCGAGACGTTGGTGGTGTAGGACAAATGGCGGACAGCCGGGAGGTGGGGAAATGACGAATGACGAATGACGAATGACGAAGTCGCAAGCGTGAAGCGAAATCAACTCGCTTGCGTTTCGTCATTCGTCATTCGTCATTCGTCATTCGTCATTCGTCCCGTCATTCGCTAAACCAACGCGTTGTCGTCTCGCTTTTCGAGCCGCATGAGCTGCTTTTTCACGACTTCGATGTGCTTGGTCACTTCGTAGAGCGCTTTGACGATTTCGCCTTTGGTGGCGTCGTCTTCTAGCGCGTTGAGGAGGGGGTGCATTTTCATCACGGCGATACCGGTGGTGATGCAGTGTTCTCGGATTTGTTCGCTGGCTTCGGCTCGTGTCATGCGCTCTTGTCGGGAATAATGCGTTCGATTTCCAGCACAGATGCTCTACGACTTTGCGTATGAAAGTCATCATCACCTGCGGCCCGAGCTACGAGCCCATCGACGGGATGCGCCGAATCACCAACGCCTCGACTGGCGAGCTCGGCTTGATGCTCGCGGAAACGATGTGCGCGGCGGGGCATGAGGTCACCGTTTTCAAAGGCGAGATGGCGACGACTACACATTCAGCCGGATCTGCGGAAGTGGTTCTTTTTTCCACAAACGATGACCTTTTGGCGAAGCTTCAGCAGAGGAGCGCAGATGCCGTTTTCCATGCGGCTGCGTTGTGCGATTTTCGCGTGAAAACGACTCGTATGGCGGATGGAAGTGTCTCAACGGATGGGAAAGTTTCGACGCGAGCCGGCGATGTGACGCTGACTCTTACCCCGACGACGAAGGTTCTTCCTGCGCTCCGGTCGATTTTCCCGGCGGCGCTAATCGTTGGGTGGAAGTTCGAGATCGATGGCGGGCGTGGCGACATCGTTGGGAAAGCGGTAGGGCAGATTGCGGAATGCAAAACCGACGGTTGCGTCGTGAATGGTCCGGCTTGGGGCGCGGGGTTCGGATTCGTGGCGGGCGACTCTGCGGTCACTGGATTGCCGGACCGGCCCGCAATTTGCCAGTTTCTCGCGAATCTTCGGTGCTAGAAATGTGATTGGGAGCCGCGAAAAACGCGAAAGGCGCGAAAATGGAAGGGTTTGCAGACGATTGGGCATTCACCCGCCGGGTGAGCGCATCATTTCCCGCAAGTGTATGATTTCGCGCCTTTAGCGATTTTCGCGGTCAATCCAAAGTCGTATTTAGGTGAAAGTGCGTGCCGAATGACCTCTTGAACCGCTTTTTGTGTTGAATCCGCTCATCTGAAGCGGCTTACATGGCGGAGTTGAAAATTGTTTCCAAGATTGAAGCGTTGAGAACGCATTACACCCGTCGCCAAGCATCCCTTTTGCGGTGATAAAATATTCTTCATATCTCTTGCCAGCATCGTAATGCTGGCCATATTTCAGACACCGCTTCGCAAATGACAACTGACACCCGACTTTCATTTCAACACATTTTGATGGGTTCCATCCTCGCCCTCGCTCATCCGCTTTTGGGAGCAGGGGAACCTGTTTTTTCCGCCCGGCCGATCGTGAGTAATGTGGTGGCGGACAACCCTGATGTCCCGGCGACGGTATTCTGCGGGAAAACGCTCGTTATTCCTCTGACGGTGACCGATCCCGAGGGCGATCCGCTCAGTTATACGGTGACTACGAGCCAGCCGTGGCTTTTGGCGCGGGTGAGGACCGGGCATCCGGTGATGAAGATGCGGGTTCGCTCTGCAAATGACGGTTCCGGCGCGCCTATTGATGGGACGATGGAGTTTGCGCTGTTCCGGGCGGATACTCCAGATACTGCGGACTTTATCGCGGGGTTCGCGCAGTCGCCTTATTATGAGAACGTTCTGTTTCATCGGGTGATCGATAATTTTGTCCTTCAAGGCGGCGATCCCGCCGGGACTGGTTCGGGAAGTGCGCCTTATGTGATGCCCCATGAGTTTAACTCGCATCTCATTTATTCCGGGCGGGGACAACTCGCGATGGCAAATTCCGCAGGCGGCTACACACAGACGTATGCGGGCTATGGACGTTCGTTCACAATTCAAGGCGGGACTATCGAGTATCGCACGGCGAATACCGTGGCGACGAATGGCTCTCAATTTTTTATCACGCTGGGTCAGCCGAGGCATTTGGATTTCCGCCACTCGTTGTTCGGGCAGATCGTTCGAGGCTTCGACGTGATGGACAAAGTCGCGAATGTGCCGGTCGGTGCGAACGATAAGCCAACGGTGAACGTGACAATGTCGGAACTTTCGGTGAATCCAAGTAGCACGGATGGAGTGTTGCTTGTGAGTGCGATTTCGGTGGGAACTGGCACTGTTACCGTGACTGCGAAAGATCCAAGCGGGAACTCCTCGCAGAGAATTTACACCTTGAATGCGGCGAAAGACACCGTGAACGATCCGCCGATTCTCGCGCCGCTGGCCCCGCAAGTGGTGCCGGTCGGCGAGGTGCCGAATATTACGACAAAGGCCGAGGATCTTGAGCACGACGGTATCAGCCTTCGGATGCCGCTTCAGGTAAACCGCAGTTTTTTCAATGGTTCGCCGAATTCATCGAGCAACATTTACGCGGGCTTCAACTCGGGAAATCTAGGCGTGGTTTCGCGTCCGTCGCCGGGCGCGTGGGACATCACGGTCGGTGTGACTGGCGTGAATGATCCGCTAATCAATGCGCAGCCGCCAAATGGCGCGGTTTTCCAGCTTTTGGAAGTAGGGGTCGGCGACCAAGCCATCGAGGTGACTCCGGCGACGCTGGAGGCGAAAGCGGGCGTCTCGACTGGAAGCGTGACGCTTGCTTCCTTCCGATACGGCGGGACACTTTCGGCACCGGGCGACTTCATCGCGAGTGTCATTTGGGGCGATGGGACGGCCCGCCAGGCGAGCAATGGCGTGTCGCCGGCGATCACGATTGTTCCATCGAGTTCGCGACCTGGGATGTGGGATGTGAAAGGCACGCATACATTTGTCCGGGCGGGCGTCTATCCGCTTCGTGTCACGCTTGATGGGCCGCTCGGGGCCACGCAGCTTGCGCGGGGAATGTCGGTAGTTGCTGCGGATGGCGCGTTGTTTTCCGCGATCGGGCAGAGCCACAAACTGAAAGGCGCGACATTCGCGACGAACCAGATCGCAATCATCTCGGATGCGACGGTGGGGGTGAAAGCCTCCGATTTTTCGACGACGATCGATTGGGGTGATGGAAATCGCAGCACGACGGGCGCGACCATCCGCCAGATCGGTGTCGGACGTTTCGGAGTTTATGCGACGCACCGGTACTCGGATGCGGAGATTTATTCGGTGATGGTGACGGTGACGCGGGCTGCGTTTTCCGCTTCGGCGTGGAGCACGCTGGACGCGACCGGATTCACGTCGCCGCGCTATTTGCCGCCATTTGCGAAGGCGAATCTTTCGAGTTCGTGGAGTCAGGCGATTACTGTGGGCGGGACGCAGGTGAGCGGCCTTCCTCAGAAAGCCGTGAGAGGTTCTCAGGCGACCATTACGGGCTATTTCTCGGTGGTGAATACCGGATCAAAAGCTGCGGTTTCGCCGAAGCTGCGCTTTTATCTTTCCAGCGATGATACGCTTCTGAAATCGGGCAATGGTGCCGATACACTGCTGAAAATCGGACCGTCCTCGTCGTCGATGACCCAAATCCCGCTTCGCTCGCTGAAGCCGGGCGAGGGCGGTGCAATCCCGATTCGTGCGGCAAACGGTGTGGACCTCACGCTTCGCCTTCCTGCGAACGAAACCGGAGCGGGCAAATTTCTGATCACCGACGTGGATTATAGCGACCCAATCACCGACAATATGGCGGTTGAAAAGCAGGTCGTTTTCGGCCCGTTTTCGGGCATCATTGTCAAGTTGCCGCCCGATACCGGGGGCGGCGGACTCGTAGTCACCGAGGCTGCGCCCGCTGGCGCGGATTTCCCTGCGCAGGCAAAGGCGACATTCACCGTGGCTCTCGACACATTGCCGACTGGGAATGTCGTCATCCCGTTGGACGTGATCAACTCGTCCAGCGTAGTGGACAATTCGCAGGTCACGCTTTCCGCGAGCGAACTCGTCTTCACTCCCCAAAATGGGACGATTGCGCAGACCGTGACGATTACCGCGAAAAACAACGATGACCGCGAAGAGGCTGTTCAGCAGGTCGTTCGGCTGAAGCCTGCAACCAGCACGGATGCGCGCTTTAATACTACCGATGCTCCGGACATTCCGGTGACGATCGTCGATGAAGACGCGAAGGTCGGCATCGTCGTTTCGAGAACGAGCATTGATGTCACGGAGCGCACGCCTGCCGTTCCCGTGTCCTTTACGCTCACGCCGTCGATCGCTCCGAGGCAGGACGCGTTGATGGAGATGGATGTGATCGACGCGAATGGCGACGTGATTACCGGACAAGTGACTATCGCCCCGAGCACGCTCACTTTCACCGTGGCGAACGGGGTCTCAGCGCGGACTGTCGTCGTCACCGCAGTGAACGATACGGTCGCCGAAGCGATGGCAAATTATACGCTCCGGCTGAAACCGATTACGAGCAACGATCAAGCCTACAAAGATGTGAATCTTGCGGACCTCGCGCTCACCATTACCGACAACGATTAGACATGAAAAAATCCCTTCTTCGCCGAATTTTAACCCGTATCTCTGGACGAAAAGAAGAGCAACCCCAGCCCGTGAAACAGCCTCCTGAGAAGCGCGGTAAACGCCGCACGGAGTCTTCGTTTGAGCCGCTGGAAGGCCGAATCGCCCCGGCGATCCTGCTCAATCCAACCACGGTTCAGTTTAAGGATTCGCAGGGCGATCTCGTGACGGTGAAGTTTTCGAAGGCGCTTTTTGGTCCGGGAAATACCCTCGATGCGTTGCTGGATCGCGTCTTCAAATTCGATACAGGAAACGTCCGTTCCAGCGGGAACACCGATACGGCGCAGGAACTCCAAACCATTGATCTGCTCGGAGTGACGACGACTCCGCTCAACCAAAGCACGAGCCCGGCGAATGGGATCAGCATCACGATTTCGGCGGACGGCTCGGGTGACGGGCTCGCAAATGTCGGTTTCATCAATGCGAACCAATCGGCGCAGAACGGCATCACCCTTGGGAAAATCCTCGTTCAAGGCGACCTCGGGCGAATCGACGCGGGCGTAGTCACGAAAGCAGTCGGGCTCAAGTCGCTCATCGTGAACTCGCTTGGGAAATTCGGCACGGCCACGCAAGCTTCGGCGGGCGCAAGCTTGGAAAGCACCATTTTCGGAGCGGTCGGCTCCATCGCGGTGAATACCGACGTGAAGGATGTCATATTCGAAATCCAGAACGGAAACATCATAAACGGCAAAACGTTCGCTGGAAATCTGGGAAGCCTGACCATCGGCGGGAAGCTGTTCGTTTCCGCCGATCTTACGCTGGAGAACTCCGGTTCATTTACCGTCGGCGGCGATATCGGCAATGTGAAAATCGGCTCATCCACGATCCCCGGTGGTGGGATTTATGGCGGCGGCAGCCAAGGCGCAGGGCGGATTCATGCTATCGGAAAAATCGGCGCGCTTACGGTGAACGGCGATATTCGCGGAAGTGCGGGGAAAGACTCCGGACAGGTCGCGGGTGACAAGGGGATTGGCAGCGTCGCGCTTCAGTTTTCGCTCTTCGCCGGAAGCGGCGAAGGTAGCGGTCGCATCGTCTCCATCCAGGGCTCGATCGGGGATGTCTCGCTCGTTTCGATCCGCGGGGAAACGAGTATCGACGGCGGTGCCTCCGGCAAAAATTCGGCGTCCATTTTCGCCGCTGGCAGCATCGGGAATCTCACGCTGACCGGCGCTCCGGCGGATGGCAATATCCTCGGCGGAGCGGGCGAAGGCTCCGGCTCTGTTTCCGCCTCGAACGGGAATCTCGGCAAGCTCTCGATGCAAGGTGCCATCACAGGCGGTACGGGACTGCGCAGCGGGCGGATATTTACAGCGGGCGATATTAGTTCCGTGCGGGCTGGCGCGATTAACGGCGGTGCTGGCTTGGAGTCCGGTGTCATCCGGGCGGGCGACGACATCGGGGCGATTTCTATCGGCGGACTCACGGGGAGTACCGGGAGCGAGTCGGGCTCGATTCGCGCGGGAGATGATGTGAAATCGATCCTCGTTCGAGGCTCTATGACGGGTGCTGGAGGGACGGGCACCGGCACGATTCGCGTCGGTGACAATGTGGGGAAAATCACCGTGCAGGGCGTCATGATCGGCGGAGCAGGCACGGAATCTGGCTCAATTTTCGCAGGTGATATGGTGTCTCTTTCCGTGATGAATTCCGGAAGCGTGGCCGACGGAATCGCTGCGGGAACGGGCCTGCGCAGTGGGCACGTTTCGGTCGCGGGCACTGTGGGGAAAATCGCGATCGAAGGCTCGCTGAACGGCTCTATTGCAGGCGCGAAAGACAACGGAGGAAGCATCCTCGTCGGCACGTCGCTCGGCTCCATCTCCGTGAGCAAGAGCTTGATTGGCGGTGTGTCGGAGGCCAACGGTTCCATCGTGGTGAACGGAAAAGTGGGCACCATCACTGTGGGAGAGAATCTCACTGGCGGAGCCGGTAACTACAGCGGCGGCATCTCGGTGCGAGGCGCTGCGTCCTCTATTTCTGTCGGGGGGAATCTTGCCGGTGCTGGCGGGATTTACAGTGCATCGATTAATGTCGGCACGGATTTCACTGTGAAATCCAATTTGAAATCGCTGGTCGTTGGTGGCGCAATCAATGGCGGCACTGGCGCAAATTCCGGCCTCGTTTTCTCGGGCGGCGGAATCGACAAGGCGACCATCGGGAATGCGGCGGCTCCAATCGGCGACGTCGTAAAAGGTGGAACTGGAAATGGCAGCGGCTCCATCTTCGCGTCTCGCGGGCTTGGAACGGTGAAGGTGTTTGGGAATGTCGGCGGCGGCGACGGAGTCTCATCAGGAACGATCCGCGCTGGTGGTATCGCGAAATCGATCACTCTCACCGGTGCGATTTCCGGTGGTGTGGGTCACGGTAGCGGCGGCGTCAGCGTGCTCGACGACGGCACTATCGCGGGCACGCTCGTGAGCCTCAAATTAGGCGCTTTACACGGCGGGGCAGGGGATGATTCCGGCCAGATTCAAGCGGATGGTTCGATCCTCTCGGTGCAGCTCTCGCAAATGAACGGCAGCACTGGTTTGCGCAGCGGCACCGTCATCGCGGGCTTTGGCAACAACGCGGCATCCGAAGGGCTCGTGAAACTCGGCGGAATTGCATCCCTCAAGATCACGTTGGATGCCCAAGCGGCGGCTGGCGGAGAATCAGGCTCCGTCATCGCGGCGGGCAGCATCAAATCGCTGAACATAGGCGGCTTCATGAGTGGCTCGGTCGTCAGCGCCGGGCGCGATATTGGAACCATCAGCGCGGCTTCGCTTCAGGGCGTAGAAATTCGGGCGCTCGGCCAGGCAGTGCAAACGAAGACGGACGTGGCGATTGCGAAGCTCTCCGTCGCGGGAAGTGTCGCGGGCAGTCGCGTGCTCGCCGGGTACGACCGCTTTGGCAACGCTGCGAATGGCGACGCGCAAATCGGATCGGTGATCGTCGGTGGCGTATGGGCGAGCAGCAGCCTCGTCGCGGGCGTCATCGACGTGAATAACGACGGCTTCGGCAGTGCCGATGACATCGTGATTCCTGCGGGGAACGACCAGATTATCGCCAGAATTTCCAGCATCGTGATCGGCGGCAACGGCGGCGGCAGTTTTGTCGCCCAGCAGATCGACTCGATGACGGTCGCCGGAGCGAGAGTTGCCCTAACCACTGCAAAAAACACCATTGTGCTTACGAATGGAATGAACGAAATCATCATCCGCGAAGTCGCATAGCCTTTCCAAACACCTTTCATGAAACGAATCATCAGCCCGATTATCGAGCCCCTCGAATCCCGCATCGCACCAGCGATCACCATCGCAAATCCCCTCTTTGATATCAAAGCGGGAGTCGGCCAAACCAGCGTCACACTGGATCTCGCCACCCTCGTGGATGCGACTTCGACTTATCGGACGATCGTTGAATTCTCCACGAATTTCACCGCTCCTGGAGCCACTTCGCCAGGAGTGATCCGGCTAGAGCTGTTCGACGACAAGACCCCGCTCACGGTTCAGAACTTTCTGTCGTACGTGAACAATCTCGATTCCAGCAACGACTACGACGACACTTACTTTCACCGCTTGGTCAATGGCTTCGTCCTCCAAGGCGGCGGCTATAATCCCCAAGTTTCAGTCAATAGTTTCGGCCCGCACGTGGACACGCCGTATCAAGTTCACAACGAATTTTTCGGCGACGACACCAGCCTCGACCCAATCACCGGGACAATCGCCATGGCCAAAGTCGGCACTTCGTCCGGCGGCGGTCCGAACAGCGGCACGAGTGAGTTTTTCATCAATTACGCGGACAACTCCGGCATCCTCGATACGCAGAATGGCGGCTTCACGGTCTTCGGAAAAGTCATTCAGGGAATGGATCTCATCAACGCCATTGCCAATCTGCGCAAGGTCCCGGTCAACAATTTGTCCGGTAGCGATGGGAGCGAAGGAATTCCTACCACTGCGGGTAACGGCGTCGCGCTTACGAATGCCGCTCTGATCAAAATCGTCGATGCGAAAGTCATCGTGCCGACTGCCGCCAACGCCGCCGGACACACATTTGCCGTGGAAGTTCTCGACAATGTGACCGGTGCCCCGAGCACGCTGATCTCTTCGTCGATCGATGCCACGAACAAGCTGCAACTTAACTACGCCAACGGGAAAGCCGGTGTCGCGAAAGTGAAAGTGACTGTTTCCAAGACCGGTGAGACGCCCGTCGTGGACGAGTTCATCGTCACAGTGCTCCCAAACCTTGTCTCCAGCGTCACCACCAGCATCGGCAGCCCGGTGACTCCCGGACAAACCGGAACGGCAAATATCAAGATCACGAACAACGGCGGCGGTTTTGCAAAAGGCGATGTCAGCGTGCGGCTTTTCCTTTCCGAAGCGACGAGCCTGAACAGCGACATCCAAAGCGGATTCACCCTCGAAGAAACTGGAGCCAACGCGGACATCGAAATCACTGCCGGTGCAGCCCAGAAAATCTCTTTGGCCAGCGGCGGCTCGCTCACCGTGCCGGTGAAATACGAGATCACCCCGGCCGATGCCGCGCTTTTGAAAGTCGGCAGCCAATATCGCCTTCTCGCCAAAATCGAGAGCCCCGGCGGAGCCACGGTCATCCAGGAGCTGTTCACCGACGATAACGTCGGCAACATCAACGAAGTGAGTGAGTTCAGAAACGCATTTGGCAATATCGGGATCGGACGCTCCGGCACCGTCATCACATTGGCAGAGGATAGCGATGTCTCCACTTCCGATCAGCTCATGCTCATCCTCAAAGGACCGGGCTTCGGCGATGTTACGCGGACCGCCGATGGCCTGATGAACATCACCCTCACCGGCACCACCAGCGCATCCTCTTTCTCCATCAAAACTCCGAAAGGAGCTATCGCAGACATAGGCGAGATCCACATTACGAACGCCATCGGCAAGGTGAACCTCGGCAACACGCATCTCCTTTCGCACTTCTCAGCCAGCGGCGGCGCGAAGAGCATCGTGCTAGGCGATCTCGGTGCGGCGGCTCCCACAGGATCGAGCACCTTCGACATCGGCGGACTCCTCGATTTGAAGACAAAGGTAGTTTTCGGAACAGTGCGCGATTTCGACTTTAGATCAGACATCCCAATCAGCTCCCTCACCGCCAAAGAGTGGCTCAACGCCAATGCTGCGGAAGTGGAAACGCTCACGTTCAACGGCCTCGGGAAACTTGCCATCAAGTCCAATCTCGAAGCCAACTTCGATGAACGCGGCAACCTCACCGTGAGCAGCGTCTCCGTCGGTGGAAGCATCGTCGATAGCGACTTCAGCACCCGCACTTCTATCAAGAAGCTCGTCGCAGGAAACGTCACGGATTCTGCCTTTCAGCTCGGTAACGCTGCGCAAGTCGCCGCTCTCAGTTCGGCCAAGGGCACGGTTCTGTTCAAAGATGTGAACAACACGTCGCTCACCGCCGATTACCCAATCTCGAAGTTCACCGCCGCCACTTGGACCAATACGCTCGCCACCGATTTGGAAACGCTGGAATTCCACGGACTCGGCGTGCTGAAAATCGCGGACGCATTGCAGGCCAATCTTACCGAAAGCAGCGGCCTCGCAGTGAAGAGCATCACCGTTGTCGGCGAAATCATAGGCGTGACCATCCACTCCCTCGGCGACCTCACCGCACTCACCGTAGGCAGGCTGACGGATTCGTTGGTCACCGCCGGCACCTCTGCAAATCCGACTACGCTCGCCGACCTTGCGAACACGCGAAACATCGGCTCGATCACCGTGAAAACGGCATTCTCAAACTCCACCGTCGTCGCCGCGCAGATCGCCAAAGTATCCGTGGCCGGAGTTGCAGGCGACTCCGGAACTGGGGAATTCGGATTCTATGCAGACGCTATTAAAAGCTACGTCCGCGCTGCCGGTCCGACCTTGAAGAACCTCGACGCAGCGGGCGTGCAAGACACTGTCGGCACCAATTACGTCGTGCGCATCTTTTAATTGGATACCGTCACGAAACTGGAGGAAGAACTCGCGCAACTGGAGCGCGATTGGGAACGGCAACGCGCGAGTTTTCTGGTCCGCGAAAAAGATGGGAAGCTCGGAGAACCAACCGGTGCGAACCTCGTTCCACGCGTCGTCATCATGGTCGGAAGTGTCGTCATCATGGCATTCCTCGCCGCGACGTCGCTGCCTGCGTTCCTGCCGTACGCCTGCCTCGTTCCGTTTTCCATCGCCACATTCCAGCTCCTCTCCGGTGCTGGGAAATCGGACGCATTCGACCGCGCAAAGTCCGCCCACGAAGGCCAGCGGTCCGCCATTATTCGGAAGCTCGAAGCCGCACGGCGGTGAAGCTCTTCGTCAGGCCCAGCCATTTCTCCCGGCGGATTTCGCAGTCGGTCTGAGCCCGTCCATTAGAGTTTGCGCTAGACCGCCCGTTCCCGATAGAGTTCGCTCACGTTCCACTGCTGATGACCTTGCACGCTCAATGAGCCTCGCTCGCCCACAATCTTCGATTCCGTTCTCGTTCGGACAGCAATACCACCACGAATTGCGTCTCGGTGTCGCCAATCTCGCATGAGCAAAGCCCCTCCACTCTCCAGCAACTTCGCCCATCTGCGGGAGCACGA
>JAYTMG010000431.1:0-14606 GCA_043728745.1 Verrucomicrobiaceae bacterium | reverse complement strand
CGAACTCGCAGAATGCTTTCGCGAAGTGCGCCCCAATCGGAAACGACAAATCGGCAAGGTCCGAAGCAAGATCACTCCTTAGGTATATGCTTATGGGCGGGTATCCTACCCGCCGCGCCGGGTATTTTACCCGGCGCATGATGAGTAGGACGGATGTGCCCTTCGCGAAAAAACCCGTCTTCTACTCGGGACGCGCCGGGTAGAATATGTGGATAGCCTCGCCTGATGCGAGCGACGAATCGGAGCGGGGCTTTCCTAAGCCCCGTGGCCACGCAAGTGGCAATCGCACATGATCCCGATGGACCGGGACAAACGGGGCTTAGGAAAGCCCCGCTCCGATTCGCTTTCCGCGATTCCCTTATCGCTCGTCTTGCGAGGGCAACCACATACCGGGTAACAAACCCGCCCGACCCCGCTCTCATCTTTCTTGTTTCTGAACCGTAAATTCATTACGCCCCGCGAAAAACGCGTCCATCGACGCGGTTCCCGATGAATCCCGAGCGTTGCATCCGCAAGGCAAAGCTGGCACTCCGGCGGTGATGTCATCCTTGTCGCAACTCTCAATTTCCACACCGCCCTCGTGCGGCTGTCCTCGCTGACCGATGCAAGTACACGACCTCCGGCAGACCAAGGCGTTTCTTGTGCTCGTTCTCGGGGCGGTCCTGCTGGTGCTGGTTTGGCGGACGCAGGGTAATTCCAAACTCGTTGTTTATTGTGCGCACGATTCAGTTTTTGCGGAGGCGATTTTGCGGGACTTTGAGAAACGCGAAGGCGTGCCCATTGAGGTCAAGTATGACACTGAGGCGACGAAATCGCTGGGCCTCGTCGAGCGTATCATCCGTGAAAAAGACCATCCGCAATGCGACGTTTTTTGGAACAACGAACTGCTCGGCACGCTGGATCTCGCGCAGCGCGGCCTGCTCAAAGAGCACAAGGGCAAAGGCTGGGCGCGGACTCCGCCGCAATGGCGCGATGACGACGGATTGTGGGCGGGCTTCGGCGGGCGGATGCGGATGAAAATCGTGAATTCATCCCGGACCGATCACACCGATCCGACAGCCGGAGCGGCATCGCATTTCGCATTCGCCAAGCCGCTCTACGGCACGACGCTCTCGCATTTCACGGCATTGTGGAGCCTCTGGGGGCCGGAGAAAACGAAGCGCTGGCATACGGATATTCGCGCCGCAGGAGCGCAAGTCGCGAACGGCAATGCCGCCGTGCGCGACCTCGTAGCGAATGGCGCGGCGGGTGCGGGCTGGACGGACACCGACGACTTTTTCGGAGCGAAGGACCAAGGCCGTCCGGTGCTGGCTATGCCGGTGGAATTGGACGGCGGGCAAACGATTTGCATCCCGAATACCGTGGCGATCATGAAGGACGCCAATCGCGGGGATCTCGCACGGATGCTCGCCGATCACCTTCTCTCCGCCCGCACCGAACTCGCTCTGGCCATGTCCAAGGCGCGGCAGATTCCGCTCGGTCCGCTGACTCCCGAACAGACTGCGGGCCTTCCTGAAGAGGTTCGCGATTTGATTCCCGTCGCGGCGAAAAGCGTGGGGCAAAAAGGAATGCTCAAGGTCCGAAACGAATGCCTGGAGTGGCTGAAGGCGGAGTATTTGAAATGAGCATCGCGGGCGTCACCCTCATCACCGCGCTGCGAGCGGCGTGCATCGCGCTGGTCGCGACAGGCATTGCTGCGGCGTGCGTGGGCTCGCTGCGTAGGCTTCGCGGCCCGGTGCTTTGGCTTATGCTTCTCGCACTTTTAATGCCCTCGATGGTTGTCGGTTATCACGTCGCGACGACGCGCGCTGCTGCGGGCGGCTGGATTTCGGAACTCATCTACAGCGGGCTTGCACTGATGCGCGTCGCACCGCTTGCGATGGTCCTCGTGTGGCTCCGTCCGCCAGCCAGTTCTGCGGAAGGGCACCACGGTTTCTCGCTCATGAGCCGAGTCTCGCTGCCCCGACGGTGCGTTTTGCAAATGCGCGAATGGTGCGCGGAATTCGCGGGGGTTTTCTGCGTGGTTTTCATCTTCGCCTTTCAGGAGTTCGACCTCGCTGCGTGCATGAATTCGCGCTCGTGGACGATTGCGCTTTTCGATGCCCAGGCCGGCGGACTCGCGCTCGGCGAGTCGCTTCGCCTGATGCTCTGGCCGCTCGCCGTCGAATGCGTCGCGCTGGCATTCCTGCTCGCTCACGCTCGAAATGGAACGTCCCCCGAGCGGCGCGAACTCGCTCGCGATTCGTCGGGTCGGGTCGTCCTGCACGCGACGATTGTTTGCGCGATTCTGTGCCTGCCGTTTGCGGGTCCGCTCCTCGTGATTTTTCACGGATTCAGCGGGCTCGCGACGCTGAGAAATTTCGCACTTTCCGGCGAAGTAGCGAATTCGTTCATGCTCGCGCTCGTCGCCGCGATTTCCGCATGGATGCTCGCGGGCTGGGGCTTGCAGAAGCGACTGCGAGTAGTGCTTCTCGCGCTGCCTGGGCTGCTTGGCGGGCTGATCCTGTCGCTTGGATTGCTGGCTCTTTTTCAATTTCCGCCGCTGCACCTGCTCCGGTCAACTCCACTTCCCCTCGTCGCTGCGCTGATCCTCGGACTCATGCCTGCTGCACTTTTTGTGCGTCACATTTTGGATTCCGGAACTCGCGGCGAGTCGGTACAAGTCGCGCGTTTAATCGGCAATCGACGGGTTCTCTGGACGCTTGTAAAACGGCCTGCGCTTTGGGGCGGCGCGCTTCTTTTCCTGCAAGCTTACGGCGACTTCACCGCAAACTCCCTGCTCGCTCCCCCTGCCCTCACATCGGCATTCGCCCGGATTTTCAATCTCATGCACTACGGCCAGACGACGGCCCTCTCCGCGATGCTCTTCATCACACTCGGCGCGCCTGTCGTAGCGGCTCTCGCCGTGGCATTCGTTGCCCGCATTCATTTTACCCGCCGTGAAAACTGACCCGGTCTGGAAATTCAGCGCTGTGTCGATTGGTCAAATCGGACGTGGTGAACGTGATTCCCGCGAGCGATTGCGCGTGCCCGATTTAGAAATCTGCGCTGGCGTGACTGCGGTGATCGGATGGTCCGGCGCGGGGAAGACTTCATTGCTCAATTTGCTCGCAGGATTTGAACGCCCAGCGCGCGGAAAATTGACTCGTCCTCCGCGTATCGCCTGGGCTCCGCAGTCGCACGGACTTTGGCCGCAATCCTCCGTACGCGAGCATCTCACGCTCGTCGGGGCATCGACTGCGCGCGCGGATGAATTGCTCGCCGCGTTCGATCTCACGCCATCCGCTGCGCAAAAGCCCGGCTCGCTCAGCGAAGGCGAAGCGGCCCGGCTCTCGATCGCCCGCGCGATTGCGGCAGACAGCCCGGCGCTGGTTCTCGATGAACCGCTCGCGCACGTCGATCCATCGCGCGCGGGAAAATACTGGAGCCTTCTCCGCGAACACATCGGCGGGCGAACGGCAGTATTTTCGACACATCAGCCGGAGCAAGTTCTCGCCGAGGCGTCGCGTGTGATCTGTCTCGCCGCCGGGGAGATGGTCTGGCATGGCCCGGTGATGGAACTTTACGAACGCCCGCCCACGCAAGAACTGATGAACTTCCTCGGCCCCGGAAACTGGATGGAGCCCGGAAATCGCTGGCTGCCCGAAGGAACGATCCGGCCCGAGCGACTCGCCATCGAGCCCGCAGAAAGCGGCGCAACCGTGGTGGCGTCACGATTTACCGGAGCGGTCGCCGAGACGCAGCTTTCGCTCGCAGGAGAAAATCGCACATTTTTCCACCGTCCCGCACGGGCACTTGCACCGGGGACGCGCGTGGCGCTCCGCGTGCTCGGCCTGCTCATCGCGATGCTCGTCGCCGCTTGCGGGAAATCCGGCAGCGCGCCGACGATTGCGGTGAAGCAATGGAACTCGTGGATGCTCCCGCCCGAAGGTGCCGTGCAGCCCACTCCAAGATCGATGACGACCGGGCCGCACGATGAACTCGCCGTGCTCGACACCATCGGACGCGTGCTCATTTACGACGCAGCAGGAGTGCTGCTCCGGCAGTGGAAAATGCTCGATGTGCAATTTGGAAAACCCGAGGGCATCGTGTGGCTGAAAGACAACAGCCTCGTCGTATGCGACACGCACTATCATCGGCTCGTGTGGTTCGATCAAAACGGCGGCCTCATTCGCTCAGTCGGCAAACAAGGCCGCGAAAAAGGAGAGTTCATTTTCCCGGTCGGGATCACCAAAGACCCTGCGGAAAATCTCTACGTTTGCGAGTACGGCGGGCACGATCGCATCCAGGTTTTCTCGAATGACGGACGCTGGCTCCGGGAGTTTGGCAGTTCCGGCACCGGGCCGGGGCAATTCCAGCGCCCAAGCGGCCTCGCATGGCACGATGGCCGCGTTTTCATCGCGGACTCCGTGAACAATCGCGTCCACATTTACAAAGACGACGGCACATATGTCGGACTGCTCGGAGATGGAAAAGCAGCGCTCGATTTCAATCTCCCATACGACATCACGCTCGCGCCGGACGGAGCATTTTACGTCATCGAATACGGCGCAGGCCGACTCTCGAAAATCTCGACCGCTGGCGTGATGCTGGGCCGATACGGCTCCACGGGAACGGACGAGGGAAACTTCGCGACGCCGTGGGGAATTACGGTGGATTCGCGGATGCGCATCTACGTCGCCGACACGAAGAATCGCCGCATCGTCTCGCTGCAACTTTGATTTCCCAAAACGAGGAGCCGCAGCCAAATAATCGCGCCTCACACAAACGCTGCGCTTGCCGCCGCGGGGCTGAACGCGCATCCTGAACAGTCCATGCCACGAGTTTCGGATGTCCACGTTATCGCCAACACCGCGCTGCCAACGCCGCGCGAGATGTTCAATACCAACCCGCGCCTTGATCGCCACGCGTCTCTTGTCGCGCAGGCTCGGGGCGATATTTCCCGCGTGCTCAATGGAGAAGATGATCGATTTATCCTCGTCGTCGGCCCATGCAGCATCCACGACCTCAAAGCCGGTCGCGAATACGCGGAAAAGCTCGCGAAACTAGCCGTTGAAGTGAAAGAGCGCGTCCTCATCGTCATGCGCGTGTACTTTGAAAAACCCCGCACCACAGTCGGCTGGAAGGGGCTCATCATGGACCCGCACCTCGACGGCACAAACGACATCCCCGAAGGCTTCCGGCAGGCCCGCCGCTTCCTGCTCGACGTGCTCGACCTCGGCCTGCCCACCGCGACCGAAATGCTCGATCCGATCACGCCGCAATACATCGCGGACCTCATTTGCTGGAGCGCCATCGGAGCCCGCACGACCGAGAGCCAGACGCATCGCCAAATGGCCAGCGGCCTCTCGACCCCAGTGGGATTTAAGAACGCAACCAGCGGAGCGATCCTCCCCGCAATCAACGCCATCAAAGCCGCGATGCAGCCGCAAGTCTTCCTCGGCATCGACAACGATGGCCGCGCCAGCGTCGTCGCGACGGAAGGAAACCCCGACTGCCACGTCATCCTCCGCGGCGGAGACGGCGGGCCAAACTGCGATGAAAAATCCATTAACGACACGCTCGCGCTCCTCCAAAAACACAGCCTCCCGCGAGTCCTGATGATCGATGCCAGCCACGCCAACTGCCACAAAAAGCAAACGCTCATGGCCGCGACATATCGCGCCATCCTCGAACAGCGTGTGAAGGAAAAAGGAATCATCGGCGCGATGCTGGAGAGCAACATCCTCGCCGGCGCGCAGTCACTCGACGACGGCAAAGAAGCCCTCGAATACGGCAAGAGCATCACCGATCAATGTATCGACTGGGCG
Organism: Verrucomicrobiaceae bacterium; assembly: GCA_043728745.1. GTDB lineage: Bacteria > Verrucomicrobiota > Verrucomicrobiia > Chthoniobacterales > Chthoniobacteraceae > SXWH01. The sequence continues at coordinate 8,796 of JAYTMG010000431.1, read as the reverse complement.
ACCACCGAGCAGCTCGTGCGCGAGACGGCGGAGAAGGCGTAGGCGGATTGAATGACGAATGACGGGCGAATGACGAATGACGAATGACGAATGACGAATGACGAATGACGAATGACGAATGACGAATGACGAAACGCAGGCGAGTAAATGACGCCGCACGCTTGCGACTTCGTCATTCGTCATTCGTCATTCGTCATTCGTCATTTCCCCCATCATTCATCATTTTCAGAAAAAACACCGCCGGAATGAAAGGGCTGCTTGACGCACCCCCCGTAGATCCGGCTAATAGCGCGCTTTCCGCAGGGGCTCAGCCCTGGCCGGGAACAAAACCCAACCAATGAAGCTCCGTATCTTCGTAATGGCCCTTTGGGGTCTCACTAGTCTCGTCACCACCGCTAAGGCGCAAGATGCCGCGATGCCCGTCGTCAAATCCATCGATGTTCAATTCGTTGGGCCTGAGACGGTCTCTCGCGACAAGATCCTTGCAAATATGCGCACTCGGGTCGGCAAATCGTACTCATCGGCGACCACCGAGGAGGACATCCGCAACCTTTATGCAACGGGCAACGTCTCGAACGTCCGCATCTTTGGAGAACCGGCGACGGATGGCGTGAAAGTCATCGTCGTCGTGGCAACCAAGAGCACGGTCGCCGAGGTCGCCATCCGCGGCAATCTGCGCTTTAAGGAGTCGAAGCTCCGCGACCAGATCTCCACCAAACCGGGCGACGCCCTGAGCGAAGCGACGCTGGAGGCCGACCGGCAGAAGATTCTCGAATATTATCGCGGCAAGGGCTTTGGCGATATCGACGTGCGCTTCCGCACCGAGGGCAGCGGCAAACAGGGAACGTCCCGCGTTTATTTTGACATCACGGAAGGCGCGAAAACGAAGATCGATCGCGTGGTTTTTGAAGGAAATTCGAACGTCACGGCCCGCGAACTTTCAAAAGTGGTGAAGTCGAAGAAGAAGGGAATCCTCAACGTATTCTCGTCCACCGCAGGCAAGCTCAACGAAGACCAACTCGAAGAAGACTCCCGCGCCATCCGCGAGCTCTACCAGAGCAAAGGCTACGCAGATGTGGAAGTCCGCCGCCCTTCCATTTCCCGCCGAAATGACAAGGTGGATGTGACCTTCCCGATCGTCGAAGGGCGTAAATACAGCATCAACAAAGTGACTTATTCCGGCGCGAAAGCCCTCGCATTGGGCGATGTCGTGAAGCCGCTGAAAGTGAAGTCCGGTTCGGTTTACTCACCGGTAGCTGTGCGAGGCGACATCAAGTCCATCCAAGACATCTACGGAGCAAAGGGATACGTGGATCTTCAGATCGCCGCAAGCCCGTCGCCTGCTGGCCCTGGGTTGGTGGACTTAAACTTCCGCATCGATGAGGGTCTGCAAAGCACCGTCAACCGCGTGAACATCACCGGCAACGACAAGACCAAGCCAAACGTCATCCGCCGCGAAATGAAAGTAGCGCCCGGAGAAGTATTCAACACGGTGCGCGTGGACATCAGCCGTCAGCGGCTCATGGATACGCAGTTTTTCTCCAAGGTGGAAATGTATCCCACGGAGACGACCGTGCAGGGGCAAAAAGATCTGAACGTCATCCTCGAAGAGAAGCGGACCGGCAACTTCAGCTTTGGTGCGGGTTTTAGCTCGATCGACAACTTGCTCGGCTACGTGGAAATGACGCAGGGCAACTTCGACATCATGAGCTGGCGCAAGGGCTACGGCCCATCCGGCGGCGGACAGAAATTCCGCGTCCGCGCTCAATACGGCACGCGGCGGCAGGACTTTGTCCTCGCGCTCACCGAGCCTTACTTCATGGACAAGCAGCTCGCAGTCGGCGGCGAACTCTTTTACCGCAACGCGAGCTTCACCAGCAGCGTGTATGATGAGCGCCGCCTCGGTTTTGCGCTCAATGTGCGCAAGCCGATCAACGAATTCACCTCGATGCGATTTGAATACCGCCTCGAAGACACGAAGCTCGACCTCAGCGAAAACGAGGATGACGTATCGCTCGAGTTGCAAGACCTCATCCGCCGTGCAGACGGGCTGAAGAGCCAGCTCTCCATCGGCATCACGAACGATACCCGCAACCGCTCCTACCTCCCGAGCAAGGGACACAAGCTCGACGCGCAGACATTCATCTCCGGTGGATTCCTCGGCGGCGACGTGAACACCTACGGCTTCAACCTCGAAGGCTCGCAGTATTTCCAACTCCCGCTCGATATGATCCTCAGCTTTGAAGGAGAAGTCGGCACGGTGACGGAATGGAGCGGCTCGGACGATGTGCCGATTTACGACCGCCTCTACCTCGGCGGACCCAACAGCCTCCGTGGATTTCGCTACCGCCAAGTCGGCCCGAAAGACATCGAAGGCGAACCTATCGGCGGTAAAACGCTCGTCCGTTTCACCACAGAAGTCACATTCCCCGTCGTCGAAAGCGTGCGCGGTGCGGTGTTTTACGACATGGGCTACGTGAACGAGGACTCCTGGGCATTTGGCCCGAAGGACGCCCGTTTCGGCTCCGGTGGATTCAATGCAAACGTCGGTCTCGGATTGCTCGTCGAGCTTCCGGCCATCGGCCCGATTCGTATCGACTACGGTATCCCGATTGCGTCTGACATCGAGAACGACTCGGCTGGTAAATTCCAGTTCAACGTCGGCAAGAAGTTTTGAACCATTCCGCCAGTCGGCGGTCCAATTACACTCATACCATCATAATGAAGAACAAACTCATCCTGTCGCTCCTCGCGGCATCGCTCACACTTACTCACCAAGCCTCTGCCGAGCTCAACATCGGCACCGTGGACATGAAAAAGGTCTTTGAGAGCTACAAAAAGACCAAGGACGCCGAGCAGCGCATCAGCGAAATGCGCAACAAGTACAAGAAGGAACTCGACGAGCGCATGGAGAAGCTCAAGGGCATGAAGGACGAGATCGACAAGCTCACCGAGGAAACCAAAAAAGCCGAACTCAGCCCCGAAAAGCGCCAGGACAAAGCCAAGAAGCGCGACGAGATCGCCGGCGAGGCAAACAACCTCTGGCGCGACGTGCAACAGAGCCAGCAAGAAAAAGAAAAGCAACTCGCCGACCACTCCGTCCGTATGCGCAACGGCATCGTCGAAGAGATCAAGAAGATCATCGATAAGAGCGTCATCGCCAATAACTACGACATTGTTTTCGACAAGTCCGGCCCGAGCCTCAACGGCGTGAACATCGTGCTTCACTCCCGCGATGCGTGGGATTTCACCAAAGAAGTCGTGGACGAGCTCAACAAAGCTCCGGGAGCCGCAAGCGCTGCCGACCTCGACGTCACACCGCCAGCCGCCGCCCCGGCAACTCCGCCCGCAGCTCCAAAGCCTGCGGACAAAAAGAAGTAATTCCATTCCATCCGTGGAGATGAATGTTTCCGAGCTGGCCACCCTTGTGGGTGGCCAGCTTGCTTTCGGTGCAGATGGTTCTGCCATCGTGCATGGCGTCGCCTCTCTCGCGGAGGCCGGGCCGGGCGATGTGACGTTCCTCGGACATCCCCGCTATCGTCCGCTGCTGACAGCGTGCTCCGCGAGCGTGGCGCTCGTGCCGACGACATTCACCCACCCGGTTTCCCCGATCTGTATTTATTGCGAGAATCCGGCGCAGGCGTTTGCCAAAGTGCTCGCTCATTTTGCTCCTCCGCCGATCGTGCTGCCGGAAGGAATTCATCCAACCGCCGTCATCGGGAAAGATGTCACGCTCGGCGAAGATGTACGCATTCAACCATACGCCGTCATCGAGAACGGCGCGACGATTGGAGACCGCTCCGTTATCGGCGCGCACGCTTACATCGGGCAGGAATCTCGCATCGGCGCAGACTGCCTGCTTCATCCCCGCGTGACCGTCATGCACCGCTGCACCGTGGGAAATCGCGCCGTCATCCACAGCGGCGCGGTAATCGGGGCTGATGGGTTCGGCTTTGAGTTCAAAGACGGGCGCCACGTCAAAGTCCCGCAAACCGGCATTGTCGAAATCCACGACGATGTCGAAATTGGAGCAAATACCTGCATCGACCGCGCCAGATTTGGCCGAACTGTGGTCGGCGAGGGGTGTAAATTGGACAATTTAGTGCAAGTCGGCCACAATGTGCAGGTCGGCAAACACTGCCTCCTCTGCGGTCAGGTCGCGATTGCCGGAAGCGTCCGAATTGGCAACTATGTGACTTTTGCGGGACAATCTGGCGCAACTGGGCACATTTCCATCGGCGACCAAGTGACCGTCGGGGGCGGTAGCGGAGTCACTAAGTCACTCCCGCCGAAAGAGTTAGTGATGGGACTGCCCGCCATCCCAGCCGCCGAGTGGAAGGAACAAATCGTCCACATCCGCCAAATCGGCAAACTCAAGCAGCGGATCTCAATAATAGAGCAGACTTTAGACGTAAAAAAATAAAAATCTCCCCCCGCGAATCTAACGCTTGCCCGCCGGGATTCGGCATCTACGCTTGCTCCCACAGGCATGAAGAGCAAACGCACACAAAAGAAAACGCCGACTTCGAAGCGCAAACCATCGAAGCGTTACGCCGCAATTCCACCTGCGAATGTGCAACGACAATTCGAGTTCAACACCGCGGGCCAGTACTTCGAATTGCGGAGCATCTTCGATAAAGTGAATCGCCAGTACTTCGGCAATCGTCTGCGAAAGTACACGATCACTTGGGGACAAAAACGCCGCAAGAAACCCGCGTCGATGATCGTCTTCGGAAGCATTCAGGAAGACGATCGCCTCATCCGAATCCATCCACTTCTCGATCGCGAATTTGTTCCGCGTTGGTACGTGGAGTACGTCGTCTTCCACGAGATGCTGCACGCATTTGTTCCGGACCGCTACGACAGCGCGGGACGCCGCATCATTCACCACGATGACTTCCTCAAGCGCGAGCGGAGCTTCCGCTTCTACAAACGCGCCATCGAGTGGGAGCAGGATAATCTCGGGCGCTTCTTGCGTTAATCGACTGCGCTTTCCGCTCTCGCCACGGCGGGATTTTTCGCCGCACAATTCGTCCATGAAGCGTGTCTTTCTTTCGGTGCTCGCCTGTTCGCTATCGTGCATCGCAGCCGAGCATTCACCTGCGGAAACAGCGGCATCATTTGCGCTGGCAGATCCGGATCTCACGATCGAGCTGGTCGCCGCAGAGCCACTGGTGGAATCGCCATGCGCGATGGCCTTCGATGAAAGCGGGGGGCTCTTCGTCGCAGAAAATCGCGGGTATCCCGACGCATCCACGCCGCTCGGGCGGATCGCTTTGCTGCGAGACTCCGATGGCGATGGTCGCATGGACAAACGGACGACGTTTGCCGATGGCCTGACTTTTCCAAACGGCGTGCTGCCCTGGCGCGGCGGAGTCATCGTCACATGCGCGCGGGACGTTCTTTTTCTGAAAGACACCGACGGCGACGGCGTCGCGGACGAACGCCGAGTCTTGCTCACTGGCTTCGCGACGACCGGCAGCACGCAACTGCGCGTGAATTGCCCGACGCTCGGTCCAGACGGCTGGATTTACTTCGCCGCAGGGCTGAGCGGGGGCGAGGTAAATGGCGTGAAGATGACCGGCGACCTTCGATGGAATCCCGACACCGGCGCAGTCGAAAATGTCGCGGGGCGCTCGCAGTATGGGATGTCGTTCGATTCGTTCGGCAATCGCTTCATTTGCATGAATCGCGTGCAGGCGCAGCACGTCGTGCTCGATCCGAAATGGCTGCGGCGTAATGCGCAGCTCGTGTTCAGCGACACGGTGCAGAATTGTCCGGAACTGATCCCAAATACGCTCATGCGCAGCACCGGCGGCGCAGCGAGGCTTTATCCGCTGAGCGCAAACATCACGACCGCGGATTCGCACCAGGGCTTTTTCAGCGCGGCGTGTGCGGTGCATGTGTGGCGCGGCGGCTCGCTTCCGGCGCGCTACGACGGGCATGTATTCTCCTGCGACCCAACGGCCAATGTCGTGCATCTCGACCGCCTGGAGCCCGCGGGCGGAACGTTCAGCGCGACGCCGTTTTTTGAAAAGAAAGAGTTCCTCGCATCGCGCGATGATTGGTTCCGCCCGGTCTTTCTCAGCGCTGGTCCGGACGGCGCGCTCTACATTTGCGACATGACGCGCAAGGTCATCGAACACCCCGAATATCTGCCGGAGGAAGTGCGGAAGCGGACGGACTTCGAGAGCGGCAAAACGCTCGGACGCATCTGGCGTGTGAAGGGAAAGGAAAAGCCGCGCAAACCTTCCGCTTCCGACGAACTCTTCGCCAAAGCGCGCGCCGGAAAGCTCGACGCCGCTGCGCTGAATGAAGCGTGGAATGCCGGCGACGAGCGGCAGCGTGCGCTCGTTTTACGGCTGTGGCTGGAAAACAAGAACGCCCGCGACTGGATGCCCGATCCATCCGTGCTCGCGCAGGAGCCGGATGCCGCGGTGCGCTTTTGGGCGGCGCTTGCGCTTGGCGAAATTCGCGAGGGCGCGCCTGCGCTCGGCGTGATTGCTGCGAAGGATGCCGACGACCGCTGGACGCGCGCAGCGGTGCTCAGCTCGATTGCGGGGCGCGAAGCGGAGTTTTTGCGGTCGTTTTTTGAGGCGACCGAGAAAGTCACCGAAGGGACTGGCGAGGTTTTGAAAACCGTCGGGCGATCCTTTCCGGATCTCGCCGCGCTGGAAAAAGAACTTGGATCGCTGAATCCCGGCTTCGGACTCGACGGACTTGGTGGCGCAATGTGCTCGCTCGTGCTCGGCTCCCTGGAGCGCTCTGGCAGGGCGCTCGATGCGACGACTGCGTCGGAATATCTACGCGGCACGCTCAAGGGGCTCGACACCGCTGCGCTCGACGCCAATCGGCCACAATACGAGCGCCTCGCCTTCCTCCGACTAATCGCTCGACAATCATGGTCCGACGCGTCGCCCACGCTGCTCAAGCTCACCGCAATTTCCGACGACTCACTGCGGTCCACCGCCATCCGCGCGCTCGTTGCTTTTGCGCAGCCCGAAGTCGCAAAAACGCTGCTCGCTCCCGGCGTGTGGGCCGCCGCATCGCCGTCGCATCGTGAGTTATTGCTATCGGAACTGCTCGGAAATCCTGCGCATCTCGGCGGCGTGCTCGATGCCGTGGAAGACGGGCGACTTCCCGCGAGCGCCGTGACTTCCGCGCGACGTGCTGTTTTTACCAAACACAAAGACCTCCGCGAGCGCGCTGAAACGCTGCTCGGCTCGAGCACGGCTCCGGATCGCCAAAAGGCTTTCGAGTCGGCGAAAGCGGCGCTTGCTTTGAAGTCCGACGCAAAGCACGGCGCGGAGTTGTTTCGCAATGCCTGCGCGATTTGCCACAGGCTCGAACGCGAAGGCCACGCAGTAGGGCCCGACCTGTTCGACATCCGCGGGCAGACCAAAGAGAACATCCTCTTTCACATCGTAGAGCCCGATGCCGAAATCGCGCCCGTCTTCGCGAACTACATCGCCGAGACAAAGGACGGACGTTCGGTGAGCGGCATCCTCTCGAGTGAGACCGCAACCAGCATCACGCTGCGAGGACCATTGGCGCAGGAAACGGCGCTTCTTCGGAGCGATGTGAAGAAACTCGAGGCATTGCCCACATCGCTGATGCCAACGGGGCTGGAACAGGCATTCTCGAAGCAAGACCTCGCCGACCTGCTCGCGTATTTAAAGGGTGAACCCGGTCGCTGAGTGCCGAGCGTAGCGAAATCCCGCGATGGGTCCGCATTGCGCGGCTTTGCAAAATGCCGCGACCTTGAACGCGAGCCCCATGAATTGAGGGTGCATGAGCGTCTGGAACGCGCGTACGTCGCCGGCATTCTCCCCGTCGGCAAAATGCGACTCCCCGAGCCCGACCATAAAGTGATGCTGGTCCGTGTAGCCCGCGAGTTCCAGTCCGGCCAAACGCGCGGCGTCGGCAAGTTCGGAGAAATTCACGTGCGCAGTCAGATCGATCTCGCCGGGACGACTCAGCGGATTCTCGACGCGCTGATGATTCGCATACGCACTGAGCGTTCCCGTCGTGCGAGTCGGCGAATGATACTCATCACGCGGCCATCCGTAGTCCACGAGCAGGACGTAACCACGGGCCATCCGCTGCGCCGTTTCGGCGAGCCACTCGGCGGCAGCGAGATTCACCTCCGTGACGGTCCCCGCAAGCGGTGTCGGAATTCTCAAACAGGCCGCTGCGAGTTCGGAGGACGACAATTCGCCCTCGATAAAACGAAACTCCTCACCGGACCACGCCACATACCGCTCCAGCCACGCCGAGCCATCCCACGTCACCACGTGAACCGGGAACGCATCGACAAGTTCGTTGGAGAAATGCACGCCGGTCCAATACGGCAGCGTCGCCTGCGAATCATGCCATTCCACGCTCGTCAAATATCCTGTGAGGCGTTCGCGCTGCAAATCCGCCAGCGCCACCGAGGGTTCCACGATGCGGTATCGGGTCGCGAAATAACACTCCGGCGCAAACTCCCGCAGCCCTTCCAGCGCGTCCGCCGCAAAATCGCCGCCATGCGCACCTTGCTCCACGATGGTAAACTCCGCCGGTTCTCCCAGCAGCCGCCATAACTCCGCAAACTGCCGCGCCATCAAGCGTCCGAATAACGGACCCACGCTCACATTGGTAAAGAAGTCGCCTTTTCTCCCCACACGGGCGCGCCCGGAGGTGTAGTATCCGTGCTCGGGATGATAGAGCGCGAGCTCCATGAATCGCCGGAATGGAATGGAGCCTGTCTTTGCCGCTTCGGCCTGAATAATGGCGGTGAGTTCGTTCATAGCGCCC
>JAYTMG010000430.1:0-4700 GCA_043728745.1 Verrucomicrobiaceae bacterium | reverse complement strand
TCGTCGGTGAAATACTGCTTTGCCTGAAACGAAACACGATATCGCTCGGGGTCGATCACTTCACGGCTGACACCTGTTTTGTTGAGCGACGGATTGGAGTCCTCCAGGATGTAGGAGCGGAACCGGCCCCAGCTTTCCTTCTTTTCACCGTCCTCCCACTCCACGTCGAAGCCCAGCGCAGGCCCGCGTTCGGAGAGGTAGTCCAGGCGCAATTCCGCGCTCGTTTTCTCGCCCAACGGAAAGGTGTATTTCGTATGGACGTAAGCTCCCCAGACGGAACTGTAGCCGGGGGTAATCGTGAAGCCGTTCTGTTTGTTGAGCGACTGATAGACGTAGGGGAACCAAAAAATCGGGGTCTCGCCGATGTAAAGCTTCACATTCTGCAGGATGACGCGGTCGTCCTGATACACGCGCACTTTCTTCGCCCGCATGCTCCAGTCGGGACGTCCGGAATCACTGGTGGTGAAAAGTGCGTCCTTAATCAGGTAGCCGGGGCCACCTGGAATGTTCGCGAACGATGCTCCCGAGTACAGAAACGGCTGCGCCGAGCCCCGCACGTCGGCACCGGTGATTTCTTCGGTTACGAGGTTATAGACCGCTCGCTCGGTATTGATGAGCTTGCCGAGGTGATAGATGCGGACGTTGCCGGTGGCGATGACGTCGTTGGTCGTTTGGTTGAACTTCGCGTAGTCGCAGTAGATCGTCGTGCCGCCGCGGGAAATGTGTACGTCGCCCTCCGCGGTCTCCGTTTTGCCTGCCGCGTCGAGGTTCATCTGCTGCGCGGAGACCTTTACGTCCGAGCCGCCCATGAGGACATCCGTCTCGTCTTCCTCCTTCACTCCGGGCACTTGCGCGAAGCCGCGGAGCGACAGGCAGAACGCTGCAAGAATGATGGCCGTTTTTTTCATCGGGAAATTCAACCGCGAGCTAAGCGGTCCGCCCCACCGCACGCAATTCCGAATCGCGAAGATTCATGGCTACGATGCCATCGCCTTCCCGATGCTCTGTTCGAACGTCTCGCGAAGCTCGGCGACGGTGGCGGTGATTGTTTTTTCGTATGCCGAAATCGCGACGGTGTCTCCGCCGACGGTGCCGATGCGGCTGTGCGGCAGTGCGCTGAGTTGCGCGAGCACGGCGTCCGCGTTTTCCGGCGCGACGCTGATGACGATGCGCGACTGGCTCTCGCCGAAGAGAAGACCGGCGCGTGCGGCGTGGTCGGGATACTTTGCGAGGGCGGGTCCGCTCGCCAGCTCCACGGTGGCGCCGATGTTGCCGCTCATGCAGCCCTCGGCGATGGCCACTGCGAGTCCGCCTTCGCTGCAATCGTGCGCGCTCTTCACGAGGCCGCTCTGAATGAGCCCCAGCACTGCGGCCTGCACGCCTTTCTCCAGCGTGATGCTCAGTCGCGGCGTGATGCCCGCCTTTTGTCCGGCGACCACTTTATAATAATGCGACGCTCCCAGCCCGAGTTGCCCGGCGGCAGGATCGATGATTGGGCCGACGAGGATAATCACATCGCCCGCAGCCTTGAACGCCTGCGTCGTCACGTGCTCGGGCTTGTCGATGAGTCCCACCATGCCGACCGTCGGCGTCGGGTCGATCGCTCCCGCGGGGCTTTGGTTGTAAAGCGACACGTTGCCGCCCACGACCGGCGTATTGAAATCGCGGCATCCCTCCGCGAGTCCCTCCACGCACTCGCGGAGCTGCCAGAAATTCTCCGGATTGTGCGGATTGCCGAAGTTCAAATTGTCCGTCACCGCGATGGGGCGAGCGCCGGAGCAGGTGAGATTGCGGGCCGCTTCCGCGATGGCGATGCGCGATCCTTCGCGCGGGTCCTGCAGGCAGTAGAGCGAGTTGCAATCGCTCGTCGCCGCGACGATCTTGTTTGCCTCGCGGATGATGAAAACCGCCGCGTCGCTGCCCGGCAGCACCGTGCAGCCGATCCGCACCATGTGGTCGTATTGACGCCACACCCACTGCTTGCTCGCGATGCTCGGATGCGCCAGCAGGCGGAGCAGCGCCTCCTTCTCATCCACCGGCGCCAGCTTATCAAAATCCAGCATCTCCGGCGCAGGCCGCGCCTTCCATTCGCGGGCGTAAACCGGCGCGTCGTCCGCGAGTTTTGCCGCCGGGATTTCCACCACCGTCTTGCCGTGGTCCGTCACGCGCATCATCCCGTCGTCCTTCACCACGCCGACCTCGGCGTATGGCAGGTCCCACTTTTCGAAGATGTCCACCACCGTCTGTTCCTGTCCCTTTTTCACGATGATGAGCATCCGCTCCTGCGACTCCGAGAGCATCGTCTCGTAAGGCGTCATCCCCACTTCGCGACGCGGCACTTTCGTCAGCTCGATCTCCACGCCCGTGCCGCCGCGCGACGCCGTTTCGCAAGTCGAGCACGTCAGCCCCGCCGCTCCCATATCCTGAATACCCGCCACCGCATCCGTCGTCAGCAATTCGAGGCACGCCTCCATGAGCAGCTTCTCCCGGAACGGATCGCCCACCTGCACCGCAGGGCGATCCTCCTTCGATTCCTCCGTCAAGTCCCGCGATGCAAACGCCGCGCCTGCCAGACCGTCGCGTCCCGTTTCCGCGCCTACGTAAAAAACCGGATTGCCCACACCGCGCGCCGCACCGCGGGCGATTTGCTCATGCTTCAGCACGCCCAGGCAGAACACATTCACCAGCGGATTCCCATTATAGCTGTCGTCAAAAAACACCTCGCCGCCGATCGTCGGGATGCCGATGCAATTCCCGTAATGCGCGATGCCCTCCACCACGCCCTTAAAGCGCGAGCGGTTCCACTTGTGCTGCTCCGTGTCGCCCTGAATCGACCCAAACCGCAGCGAGTTCAGCGAAAACACAGGCCGCGCACCCATCGTGAAAATATCCCGGATGATTCCCCCCACGCCCGTCGCCGCGCCCTGAAACGGCTCAATCGCGCTCGGATGATTGTGCGACTCCATCTTGAAGCACACCGCCCAGCCGTCGCCGATATCGATCACGCCCGCATTCTCCTCCCCCGCCTTCACCATCACGCCCGGCCCGCTCGTCGGGAACTTCTTCAGCTCCAGCTTCGTGTTCTTGTAAGAGCAGTGCTCGCTCCACATCACGCTGAAGATGCCCAGCTCCGTGTAGTTCGGATCACGCCCGAGGATGTCCTGGATTCGTTTGAATTCCTCGTCCGTGAGTCCGTGTTTCGCGATGGCTTCCTTGGTGATTGCTGGCTCGATCATGTGTGAAAGGTCCGCACCTTTTGGTAAACCGCGCTAATGGGCAAGGCGAACTTCCGAAATTGCGTCGTCACGGGGTAAAAAAACACCGCCCAGCCCAGCCGCACCTCGGAAAATATTGTTCAGTCTCCGCTGTCCTTGAAACGGTAGGAGAAGCACGGGCGCTGTCAGGGTCGGCTAACGGTTCCGCAGTCTATTTGCCGTTCGCTTTCAAAAACTCATTGCAAAATATTTCAATGTGCCCAGCGAGACCATCAAGAATGAAATCACGTTTGCCGCCATGCGTGCCAGTAGAACCCCCGTGCCACGTTGTTCCGATTTTCGTAACTGACCGATTTCCCACTTGGTAGAAAACACGGCGTTCGAATTGAATCGTAACAGAAAAGCTCGGGCTACCGACGTTGATGTTGACGTAAAGAAATCGGTCGCCGACCTCAAGGTCTTCTTTGGCCGCTGGCGTGATTCCGGCCTTACGTAAAATTTGATTCACCCGCGCTTCGATGCGCTCACGTGTGAGACCAAGCTTCTCAGCATCCGGGCTTGGGTTTTCTACTACGACACGAAGTTTACTCGTAGTGTCGACCTCCAGTCCGTTGCCGCTTAAAGTATCGGTGGCGGTGACCAACGGATGGCATCCGAGGGCGAAGAAAGTAAGAAATGCGATTATGGTTTTCATCAGAGTGGATTTGTTAGTCTGTGGTAAACAGAAATTATGGATTTGTCTCCGCCGTCTGCGCGGCGACGGGCTATTCAGCGATCAAGGTAACAAAGGAGAATCCGGAGTTAGGATGATAGAGAATGCCACGATGCAAAGAATGTGAGGAGTGCTCTCATCGTTTTGTTTAGAGTTCTCCATCGGAATAGTCACGCGTGGTCAAAGGTGGGTCAATCGGGGCTTTATCAATCTGCTGCCATGCGAGCACGTAGTGGGTCTGCTGGTTGGCACCCATGCCCGGAATGCCATTGTCAGTCAGGTAGTGATTTAAGAGAATCCAGCCGGCAGCAAGGTACTCGTTGGCGCGACTAAACCCTTCAATTTCTCGGAGTGCTGTAGTTTTTTCAATATCCATAAGTCAGTTTTCTTTGTTTGCTGGTGTCATCGCATAGCAGTGGAATCACGAAGGACGTTCAAGACTCGGCTTCAACGATGTTGTTTCTCTCTCAAATACCCGCATCGGGCAATCGGTTTATTCCCGCGTCCATTGGTCGGGAAACTGCGGAGGCGGACCGGCATCTGAAAGTTCTTTTCAAGGTCGCACCGCCGTCCTTCACTTCCGCAAACACCCAGCCATGCCCTTCCTACAAGTCCTTCCCGAAACCCCTCGCGGGCACGATTGCGGGCGACTTGTCTTTATATCGGATCGTGATGCTTTTGGGGATTCTTACGTCGCACACGATGCCCCACTTGCCGCTCGTCTGCGAATATTCCCAATAGGTCGCACGATGTTCGGCACCTTCCCGTTCTTC
>JAYTMG010000429.1:0-4988 GCA_043728745.1 Verrucomicrobiaceae bacterium | reverse complement strand
GACGCTCCGTGGTGCCCGAGCAATCTGGAGTTCATTCGCCGCATCAACGGACTCGCGGATCTCGATGAAGTGAAGCGCATCGTATTTGATGCGAGCTATCTCGTGCTCGGCCTCGGCGACGTCTATCTGGGCGCACCAGTGGCCACTCCTCTCGATCCGCGGCACCGTCTCGTCACCACGAAATATAATCCTGCGCGAACATGGACGCCGGAGAACGCGGTTGGCATCGGCGGCGCATATATGTGCATCTACGGAATGGAAGGTCCGGGCGGCTATCAGTTTGTCGGTCGCACTGTGCAGTGCTGGAACTCGTGGCGCACGACCGAGAACTTCGAGGCTGGAAAACCGTGGCTGCTCCGCTTCTTTGATCAAGTCCGCTTCTATCCTGTGAGTGCCGACGAGCTGCTGGAAATGCGCGCGGATTTCCTGCGCGGACAATTCAAAGTGCGCGTCGAGGAAACCACATTCGGGATGCACGATTACCGCGCCTTTCTGGAGCGTGAGTCGGAAAGCATCGCGGCGTTCCGCGAAACACAACGCGCTGCGTTTGCCGCCGAGCGCGGACGCTGGGAAGCAGCAGGTCAAAACCTCGCGGAAGCTGCAGCCGAGCCCGATCTTCCGCCTGAGGAAGTGACGCTCCCAGCAGGCTCCCGCGCCGTCTCCGCTCATCTACCCGGGAGTGTATGGGCGGTGCTTGTCGAGGAAGGTGCGGTCGTCGCCGAGGGAGACAAACTTCTCATCTTGGAAAGCATGAAGATGGAGACGGCCATCATCGCGCCTTGTGCAGGCGTTGTTTCCCGAGTGCTGAGCACAAAGGGACGAACGGTCGAACCGGGGCAGACGTTGCTCGTGATTCTGGAGAATTAGCGAGAGGCGCAGTAGGCGCGCCAGCCGCCGTGCTCGCTGATCTCGCGTTGGCCCACGCAGAGAATCGGCTCCGCAAGGACGCCGAGAACCTCGTCGCCATTTGCGAGTCGCACTTTGCCGATGCTCAGTCCGGCAGGCTCCTTCAAAAGAATGCTGGCGAGACCAGCGGGCGGCACTGCCCAGACTTCAACCGCAACCGCTACACCGCCCCCGGCAACTCGCACCATGCCGGGATGCCGATCACCGATGGAGTAGATCCGGTAGTTTGGCACAGTCTGGTCTTCGCGGACAAACTCTGCCCCGACGGCGAGCATGTTCGGATTGAGTTCTAGGCCACGCATGAGCGTGCCGTTGACAGCGAGATGAATGAGTTCGGGCATGAGTTATACGGTGAGATGGCTGCGGACTACGGCGTCGGTGAGGTCGGCGACAGGGCCGGCTGCTACGACGACTCCGCGATCCATGATGGCGAAACAATCGGCGAGTTCACGGCAGAACTCGAGGTATTGCTCGACGAGGAGGATGCTCATTTTGCCCTCCGCACGGAGCATTTTGATCGTATCGCCGATTTGATCGATGATGTTGGGCTGGATGCCTTCGGTGGGTTCGTCGAGGATGAGGATTTTCGGGTCGGTGAGCAGTGCTCGGGCGATGGCGAGTTGCTGCTGCTGGCCGCCGGAGAGCATCCCGCCTTTGCGCGGCAGGAAGTCTTTCAGGATTGGGAAGAGTGCAAAAATGCGGGCCAACTTTTCCTTTCGTCCTGCGCTTTTCCCCTGCGCCATGAGTCCGATGTCGAGGTTCTCTTCCACGGTGAGGTGAGGAAAAATGTCGCGTCCTTGCGGCACGTAGCCCATCCCGGCGCGGGCGCGGTGTTCGGCTCGTTCGCGTGTGACATCCTGGCCGCCGAGTGTGATGGAGCCGCTATCGGATCCCTGAAGTCCGACGATGCTTTTGAGGGTGGTGGTTTTGCCGACGCCGTTGCGCCCCATGAGGCAGAAGACGCTGTTGGGCGGCACGGTGAAATTGACGCCGCGGAGAATCTGGCTGCCGCTGATGGAGACGTTGAGATTGGATACGGTGAGCATGGTTACGCGGCCCTCGCTTTCCGGCCGAGATACACTTCGAGGACGCGCTCGTCGTTCTGCACTTCATCGACCGGGCCTTCGCAGAGGACGTGGCCCTGATGAAGCACGGTCACTTTTCGGCCCTGCGAGATTTGGCGAACGAATGTCATGTCGTGTTCAATGACGAGGATGCTGTGCTTTTCCCCAGCGAGACCAAGGAGGAGGTCGCCGGTCTTGGCGGTTTCTTCGTCGGTCATTCCGGCGGCTGGTTCGTCCACGAGAAGAAGGCGCGCGTTTTGCGCGAGCAGCATCCCGATTTCCAGCCACTGCTTTTGGCCATGCGCGAGCGCTCCGGCTTTGCGTTGGCTGTGGGCGGCGAGGTTGATGGTTTTCAAAATGTCTTCGATGCGATCTCGCTCGGTGCTGTTGAGTTTTGAGAAAAGCGAGCGGAAGACGCCGCGACTGCCCTCCAGCGAGAGGACGAGATTTTCGTGGACCGTGTGGTCGGTATAGACCGTGGGTGTCTGGAATTTCCGCCCGATGCCGAGACGGTAAATCTCATACTCGCTCAATCGTGTGAGGTCGTGCGAGTCCATGAATTCAATTTTCCCGTCGTCGGGTTTTGTGCGCCCGGTGATGAGATCGAGGAATGTGGTTTTCCCCGCACCGTTGGGGCCTATGACGGTGCGGAGTTCGCCGACATCCATATAAAATGTGAGCTCGCGAATGGCTTGGAATCCGTCGAATGACTTGTTCACGCCCTCTGCGGAAATGATGAATTGTTTTCGGCTCATGGTCTTGCGGTCGCGGTGTCGGATGCGAGGGCGGGTGTGGTTTGTTTTCGCTTCAGCAGGCCGCGGATTTGTGCGGGCAGTCCGACGATTCCTTTTGGCATAAAGAGAACGACGAGGATGAAAAGTCCGCCGAGCATGAGTAGCCAAAGATCCGGATAGGCGCGGGTCGCCCAGGATTTGAGCGCGTTGATGACGACGGCTCCGACGACTGGTCCGAGCAGCGTTCCGCGTCCGCCGACGGCGACCCAAACGATGATTTCCAGCGACTTGTCCGTTTGCATCTCGCTGGGATTGATGATGCCGACTTGCGGCACGTAAAGGGCGCCGGCGACCCCCGCGATGATCGCGCAAATTACAAATACGAAGAGCTTGTAGTTTGCCGCCGCGTAACCGCTGAAGAGCACACGCGTTTCGCTGTCGCGCACTGCCCGTTGCACGAGGCCGAACTTCGTCGTGGTGAGCCAACGGCAGAAACCATAGACGGAGATGAGCACGATCGCGGTGGCTATAAAAAGTCCGCGCTGTGTCCCGGCCGCCCGAACGTCTGCACCCAGCAGGAACTTGAAATCGGTAAAGCCGTTATTCCCGCCGAGCAGCATGTCGTTGCGGAAAAACATCAGCGCTGCGCCGTAGGTAAGCGCCTGCGTGAGGATGGAAAAATACACTCCTTTGATTCGCGAGCGAAAGGCGAGATAGCCGAACGCGCTCGCCACAATGGCGGGCAGGACGATGACCATGAGCATCGAAAACGCGAAGCTGGAGAACGGTGCCCAAAAGGCGGGAAGCTGCTCCCAGCCTAGGAATACGAGGAAGTCCGGGATGGGTTTCTTGTATTGGCCAAGGTCGCCGATCATCCGCATGAGGTGCATGCCCATCATGTATCCGCCGAGCGCGAAAAAGAGCGACTGGCCCAAGCTCAAAAGTCCCGTGTAGCCCCACAATAAATCCACGGAGATGGCGAGGATCGCGTAGCAGAGGTATTTGCCCCATACGCTCATCGTGAAGTTACTCACGACTCCTGCGGCATTCAGCGCAGGCAGGAGGACGATGAGGATGACGGCAGCGATTGCGACAATGATGAGCTCGATCTTGTTTCGATTGGATTTCATCAGTTTTCGAGGCTCCGGCTTTTTGTCACGAACAGTCCGGCGGGCTTCCATTGGAGGAAGAGGATGATTCCGAGCAGAACGAGTATTTTTCCGAGCACAGGGTTGCCGAGAATTTGCTGGAGTGATTGGTCGAGCATACCGATGCCGAGCGCGCTGATCACGGTTCCGATCAAATTACCCACGCCGCCGACTACCACCGTCATGAAGCAGTCCACAATGTAGAGCTGCCCGAGCGATGGACCGACGTTTCCGATTTGGCTGATGAACGCGCCCGCGAGCCCCGCGAGGCCGCTGCCCAGCGCGAAGGTGAGCATGTTTACCCGCTCCGTGCGGACACCCATGCAGGCGGCCATCTGGCGATTTTGCATCACCGCCCGAATGAGCAGGCCGAGCGGTGTTTTCTTCAAAAGCATCGTGACTCCAAAGACGATGGCCACTGCGAAAACGATGACGAAAACACGGTTCCAGCCGAACAGCACGTCGTTCACCGTCCAGTTTCCGCTGAGCCAGCTTGGCGATGAGACTTGCACGTTGTTTGCGCCAAACGTGAGCCGGAAAAGCTGCTGCAATACGAGCGAGACGCCCCAAGTCGCGAGGAGCGACTCCAGCGGGCGGCGGTAGAGAAACCGGATGATGCCGCGCTCCAGTGCGATTCCTGCGAGTGCGGCGGTGAGAAAGCTGAGGGGCAACGCCAGAACGAAGTAGCAGTTGTAGAGCGTGCCGGTCGCGTTCATTCCGGGAAGTGCGATGTGGATGCCGAACGGTGACAGTTCCAAGCCGGGACCGAACACGCACTGCACCACGTATGTCGTGTATGCTCCGATGGCGATCATTTCGCCGTGCGCCATATTGATGACCCCCATCAGCCCGAACGTGATTGCGAGTCCGATCGCGACAATGAGCAGGATGCTGCCCAAGGAGAGCCCGCGAAATGCGGTGCCTGCCGTGTTTACGAAAGTTACGTGCTTCGCGATTTCATTGAGCGCCAGTTGGGCTGCGTTGGCGAGTTGCGGTTTTGATTCAGCGGTAGCTTCAGCGACGATTGCCTTCAGCGCATCCTGGCTGGGGATGGAGCGGATTGCGCCGAGTTCGTTGCACGCGGCAATCTTCACAGCATCGTTTTCGTCCTTCAGTTGAATCAATGCGATGGCCTC
>JAYTMG010000428.1:0-1868 GCA_043728745.1 Verrucomicrobiaceae bacterium | reverse complement strand
GCCGACCAGCCCTGCTCGACGAACTTTGCGGCGAGAAAATCCAGCAGCTCCGGATGCGACGGTTTCTCGCCCAGCCGTCCAAAGTTGTCCACCGTGGCCACCAGTCCGCGCCCGAACAGGTGCTGCCACACGCGATTGACCAGCACGCGCGCCGTGAGTGGGTTCGCTGCGTTCGCGATGTCGTTCGCCAGTTCGAGCCGCCCGCTGAGTTTCGTTTCGTAGCGGCGCGCTGAAAGGAGTTGCAGGTAACCGCGCGGCTCCGGAGCCAGCGGTTTCAAGTGATCGCCACGCGACAGCAGCGGCGCGTTGTAGCCCACGGTTTCCAGCACGCCCGGCGCGCGGCGCGGCGCGGGAATGTCCGCTTCGAGATTGCGATATTCCGCGACAAGCGATGCTACTTGCGGCAGCTCCTTCACCGTCATCGGCAACAACCCACCGCGCAGGAATGCGTCGAGAAACACGCGCTGCTCCTCGCTCATGAAATCACTGCGCCACGCGGCGATGGCAGCCGTGAGTTGATTGCCGAACCGCTTGGCCAAAGCCTCCGCTGACTTCGGAGCGTCGCCCCCGACCACCAGCGTGTTCGGTGTGATCTCGTCTTTCGGAATCGTCTTCGCATCGTGAAACACGACTTGCTCCACGCCGAAGAACGAGCGCTCGCCCGGCCCCGCCGCTCCGCGATTGCGTGAAGTCAGTTCAGCGGACGGCGCAAACTCCAGATATGCCGTGCTGCCTTTGCGATACGCGACATCAATGCGCACCCACGCCGGCGCGTCGTTCTTCAAATCCGCCGCCGGATAAATGTTCCCCTGCCCCAGCGGATAATGGTCGAGCACAACCCGCACGCCAGCGCCTTTGCCGCCGATGACGCGCACGCTGATGTTGTCACTGGTGATTTTGAAACGCGGTGACGCGAACACGCCGTTGTGCTTCTGCGACAGCCGGTGCGTGAACACGCCCGCAGGCAGCAGACTGCCGAAGAGGCGTTCCCCTTCCGGTTCGATGGCAAACTCGCCGGGCTGCGCCAACGCCTCGGGCGGATTCACGCCATGACGAAACCATTCCTTCACGCCCTCGCCGCGAAAATCCCACGCCGGACGAAAAGTCTCCGCGTTGAACTTCTGCCGCGCGACCGTTTCGTCCGTCTGTTTCTTCGCGAAACTTTGCCAGCTTGCGAGGAAGGCGTCGCCGGTCTGGTCGCGCAGTTGGAACCACGCCGCGAGCGGATGATTCTGATTCGTCGCCGCTGCATCAAACGCCGCAAGCAGGCGAGTGCGCACGGCACCACGCTCCGCGTAATCAGGAAACTGTTTCGCCAAAGCCGCCCGCTGGCTGGCGATCTCGTTGGTGAGTTGTGCGCGATTCAAACGTTGCTCCTTCGTGAGCGCTTGGGCGATGGCAGCGGGCGAAATCAATCCCGGCCCGGCTGTGAACGACACTTCCACTTCCTTGGCCGAGAGCGCGTGATCGTAAATTCGTGCCTCCTCGATTTCACCGGCGAAGAAAGCATTGCCGCCACCGGTATGCCGCTGGCCGAGCAACACGCGCGCGGATTTCTCCGCGAAGGTCTGCAACTCCTTGCCCTCACCCGCTGGCGTCCAAGCTGCGCCATAAGCCGCGCCGTTGCGGAAGACTGCGATGCTGTGGTCCGCGCGATAAACGATGGTGAGGTGGACGAGTTCGCCCGGCTTCGCGGATTCATCCGGGGCTGTAAGATTCTTGCCCCGCCGGAAGAGGTCGCTGCCGGCCATCCATTTGCGCGGCTCCTTTTCGGCGAAGACAATGGAGTCAAACACCGCGCCATCCTGCGACTCCACGGTAAGCACGCCGCCGCCGCCCTGCTCCAGATTCGCGGGCGCGACCCACGC
>JAYTMG010000427.1:0-7498 GCA_043728745.1 Verrucomicrobiaceae bacterium | reverse complement strand
CGGGTGTTGCCAAAGGGCGCGGGCTCTTTATCGACATCGACGACGGGGCCGAATTCGCGGAGCCCGAGCAGCTCCCACGAGCGGCAGTAGTGGTCGCCGCTCCAGCCGCCATCGAGGGTGTGGCTGAAGCCGAAGAAGCGGTTTGCGGGCGTGGCGGAGGGGAGGCCCTGCCATGTCTCATACTGGTCGCGGGGTCCGCAGAACATGACGACGCGATCGACGCGCTGGTGTTTTGCAAATCGCGCGGCGGTGGTGGAGCCGTGCGATGAGCCGGAAAGGATGACTTTTTCCCAGCGCAGGTCGCTTTTGTCGGGCGTGAGGAAGGTGTCCCATTTGCCCTGCGGGTTTTCTTTGGCGAGCCATTTCACGAACTGCACGGAGCGCTCGTGGATGCTGTCGGGCTTGGGGATTGCGACGACGTCGCTGACGTTTTCGCCGATGGCGGCTTCGAGGCGGATTTTGCCGAGGAACTTGTCGTCGGCGGGCGCGGGCTCTTTGCCAAATTTGCCGAACCAGCCGTTCGCGTAGTGGACGCGGATGGCGTGGAGCCCGTAGCTGTTCACACGCTCGAACAGCGCGGGGCTAGGGCCCATGAGCCAGATGACGAGCTGGCCCTGCGGCTTCACGCGCGTGTCCACGGAGGCGTGCTCGGTGTCCTGCGGCTTGCCGTCTTTTTCAAAAACGAACTCGATTTCGGGATGTGCCTTCGCCCGTGGGTCGATGACGCTGGCGCGGGCGGTGAGTTCGTAGCGCTTCGGGGTCGGGTCGCTAAATTTGAGCGGCGCGTCGGCTGCGATGGCGGCTGTGGCGGAAATGAGCAGGATGATGCGAGTGAGCATGGGCGGTGTCATAGCGGAAAACGGGGAACTTCAATCGAAGAAAAATTGTCATCTTCCAACTGCGACTTGCCATGAATGCGTTTCCCCTCTCAACCTGCGGAAGTCTGCCCCGCAGACGCACATGAACGAAGACGCCAGCCTCGACACCGCTCCCTCCGGGGAAGAAGACTCCGCGCGCGATCTGCGGTTGATGCTACGCGTGAAGGTTGGCGATACGGAGGCATTCCGCGAGCTGGTGGAGGCGCACCAAAATCGAATCGTGAGCACTGTCGCCCGGATGATCGACGATGGGACGGAGGCCGAGGACATCGCGCAGCAAGTTTTCCTGCGCATCTGGAAAAGCGCACCGCGCTGGGAGCCATCGGCGAAGTTCACGACGTGGGCTTTCACCATCATGAAGAATCTCGTCTTCAACGAGCAGCGCCGCCGCTCCCGTCGCCGCACGCTCCCGCTGGAGACGAAAGTCGATGACGACACGTATCAGCATCAGCACGCCGACGAGAGTATGAAGTCGCCGGACCGCGTGGTCCTTGAAGCCGAGCATCAGGCCGCCATTGAACGTGCAATCCAAGAGCTACCGGAAGCCCAGCGACTAGTGCTCGTCCTGCGCCGCTACCAAGATGTGAGCTACGAGGAGATCATGGACATTTTCAAACTGACGCTCCCCGCAGTGAAGAGCCTGCTCTTTCGCGCCCGCAGCCAGCTTCGCGAGAAACTACGCGAGTATCTCGAAGGCTGAGGCTGCGCGAGTGGCGACTACCTCCCGCTCGCCCAGATGACTGCGTTGCGCAGCAGCTTCTGGTAATCAGGCAAGTCGTGCGCTTTCGCATCGTGGCCTAACGTGAGGCCGACGATGCGGGCTTTCGGATGTTTCACGATGAAGACTTGCGGATACGTGCCGGGCTTTTGCGTGCTGGTCGCGGTGGCGAGGACTTCGATGGGCGTCGCTCCTTCGGCGGGCAGGTAATAATACAACTCGTCGGTGATTCTGAAGTTCGCCGAGACGCCTTCGGTGATTGCGTGTTTTGCAGTCACGGTGACTTCGAACTCGCCGAATTTATCGTGGCCTTTGCTGCCTCCGCCGATGGCTTCTTTGTTCCACTGCGGGAAATTGCCCCACGCGTACCAGCAGCCGGGATGGTGCGCGATGAGTGCGCCGCCGCGATTGATGTAGTCGAGTAGGGCTTTCTTTGTGCCGGATGAAATCGGTTGGTTTGCGCTGAGCACGAGCACGTCCACACGGTCGAGAATCGGCGCGATGCCGTTGAGGTTTTGCGTGAAGTCCACCCAGCCTGCGATGGGCTTGAGCGTGTCTTTGTCGGTGCCGCCGAAGAATTTCACGAAGTCATGCGACGAACCGCCGCCGACTACGAGCACGCGTGGGCCGTTTGCGGGCTTCGTTGCTGGCGGCTGCGGGACTGGGTCGCTGAATTGCGGTTTGAAGTTTGCGTCGTCGTCGCCGGAAGCTTTTGCGGCCTTCGGTTTCGGCGGCGCGGGTGCTGTGCTCGGCGCTCCGCTTTGCAGCGGCGCATTTGCATCCGCGAGTTCGGCGGTGATGGCGACGATGGTCGGCACGGCTTGTCCGTCGAAGCTCTCGATGGTGATGCGGTCAATCTCCTGCGTCTGCGCGAGCTGTTTGCTGAACCACCGCATTTGGCGTCCGTTCGTCACGAGGCCTTCGGCGAACTTCGAGCCGGGCACATCCACTCGCGTGTAGTAGTCGGAAAACTCGGTGCCATTTTTGAACAGCAGCGCTTCGCGTTGGCCTTGAGTGCTGTGGATGGTGACTTTGAGCACGTCGCTCGTGTCGCCGTTGTTTTGAAAGCCCCAGCCGGTCACGCCGCCGAGGAAGTGCAGCCGGTTCGCTTTGAAGCCGCCGACTTTGGCATCGACTTTTTGCGGCATCGATTTCGCGTAGGCGCGCGGAGGGCCGCCTTTGAGCACGATGATGTTGTTGCCGGTTACGGATTTTTCGGGCGCGACGATGTTAAATGGGACGCCGCCAACGTTCACGGTGCCGTGTTTGGAAAAGACGAACGTATCGCTCTTCGCTTCCTGCGTGAGGTAAAGGCCGCGCGCTGTCGTGGCGGTGTAAGCGTCGCGGAGATCGACGGTGCGGAACTTCCCGCCATCCACGCTCGCAATGTATGCGATGATGTCGCGGAGTTGCTCGCCGCCGAGTCCCTCGAAGCCTTCCGGCATGAGTGAGCGCCCGGTGTTGGTGCGCGCTTTGATGTCGGAGACTTTGATTTCCTGCTCACCCGCGAGGCTGCGGATGATGATGTTGGCGGGGTTCTCGCGGGCGATGATGCCGGACATAAATTGCCCGTTTTTCAGCTCGAAATTCCACGTCACAAAACTCGGATCGACTTCGCGATTTGGGTCCACGATTGCGGTGAGAAGTTCGCCGGGGCCGTGTGTGCCCATGCCGGTGAGGCCGGGTCCGATGTCTTTGCCCTGGCCGTCGAAGACGTGGCAAATCGCGCACGTCGTGGTGAATGCGACCTTGCCCTTCGCGACATCGCCGCCAGCGGTTTCGACGACTGGCGAGAGTTTGGCGATGGCGTCGTTTTTGAGCTTCGCCATCGGGTTCAATTCTTCGAGCATCGCGGCGGCGCGTTTGGAAATCGCGGGGTCCGGGTGAGTGCGCAAGCGGGCGATGTTGGCGGGGCCGAGGTTGGTGAGAGAAATGGTTTTCGCTTTCACGCCGTCGAGCAATGCGCCTGTCCATTTGCTGCTTTTGAGTAGTTGATCAAAAGCGGACGTCTGCGGGCCTGCGGTGAGTTTGCCATAGACGCGAATGAGCATCGCGCCCGCTTCGTTGTCCTGCGTTTCGCCTGCGGCGACGATGATCGTTTGCTTGGAACCATCGGAGAGTTTGTCTCCGGCGAGTTGTGCTTCGATGGCCGGAAAGACTTCTTGGTTCGCGCTGCGAAGCCCGATGATGCTTTGCGCGGAGGCGAGGCGTTCGGCTTCAGTGCCGTTGGCGAGTTTGGAGAAAAGGTCGCGGATGAGTTTTTCGGTCGCGCCTTTGAGCGCACCGGCTTTGTCCCACTTCGCGGCGATGGGCAGGACTGCGCCGCTGGCTCCGCTGCCGAGCAATTTGGTGAGCGCGGCAGCAAGTTCCGGCGTCATGGCGGGTTCGCCCTGCACGGTTTTTCCAAGTCCAGTGAGGATGCTCGCTTTGAGCGAATCCGCGCTGGCGGGTTTCCCTGCGAGGACGATGGCGAGCTTCGCGGCGTCTTCGGGGTTGGTGAGATTCTGAGTCAGCGCAGCAACGAGCGGCGCGAGGGCGGGCGCATCGGCGCTGTCGAGAGCAGCGGCAATGACTGCGGCGGGATTCTTCGAAGCAGCGCCGACTGCGGCGCTGCGCTGGAAGTCGTCGTCGAATTTTGTGTATGCGGCGACGAGGGCTTTCGCGGCAACGTCGGAGACTTCTCCAGCAGCGAGCGCACGAAGTGCAGCGAGTCGGACTCCAGCGTCCTCATGCGAAAACGATGATGAAATCAGGCCGAGGAAGTTACTTTGAGGCTTGCCCGCCTGACTCAAAACCTCCGTAGCAAGCAACACGGTTCGCAGTTCCACGGCGGATGGTTTGTTCTGCGGCATTCCTACCGGCATGTAAGAGATGCCAGCACGTGCGAGAGTCCATATGGCGGCGGCTTTTTGGTCGTCGCCGTTTTTGGCGATGAAAGCATCCATCGTGTTTGCACCTTCAAGGTCGTATTTTCCTTCCACCAATAAACGGCTGGCTTCCATGCGGACGTGACGGTTTGAGTGCGCGAGGCCATTCATCAACGTAATGAACGCTTCCGAAGTCCCCGGTTTTTCCTTCGCCAGATTCGGCACCGCGATCTTCTTCGCATCCTTATGATCCAATCGCCAGATGCGCCCGAAGTAATGGTCGCGGTCTGGCCGCACTGCTGCGTTGACCTTGTTGTGATCCGGTCCGCGCGTGTCGTTGTGGATGACGGCTTGGTTGTAGAAATCGCCGACATACACCGCACCATCCGGGCCGACGCGCACTTCGATGGGACGCCACCACATGTCCTTGCTGCGGATGAACTCCGTCTCCTCGCGGCCCTTCTGTTTTGCAAAGGTGTAGCTCGATCCCTGCGGCGTGAGCTTCGCGTGGTGGATGATATTAATCGTCGGCTCCGTGGTGAAATAATCGCCGTTGTATTCCGCAGGCCACGAGCCGCCGTCGTAGATGACGGTGCCTGCCGAAGCCGTGAACGAACCGACCCAATCAATCTGCACATACGCAAGCTGCTCCCACGGCACAGCGGGGAATGTTTTGCCGGATTTTTCCACGACGTGATAGCTCGGCGTCTTGCCGATTTTCCCACGCGCCAGCGCGTATTCGGGAAGGACTGTTTGCATGAGCAATTCGCCGCTCGTCGGCTGCGTCCACATCACGCGATTGTCGGCGGTGATTTGAAGTCCCCACGTATTTCCGCCCTTGCTGGAATACTGCTCCATCGCCGAGCCGTCTGGTTTGAAACGCACGACACCGCTGCCGATGGTCGGCTGTTTTTCGCCCTTCGCGTTCACGACATTGCCCGAGCCGCTGTAGCCGTGAGTCGCATAAATCCAGCCATCCCAGCCCCAACGCGGGTTGTTGATGACGGCGTGCGTGTCGCCTGTTCCGAGGCCGCCGTAGAGTTTTTCCACCTTGTCCGCTTTGCCGTCGGCGTTCGTGTCGCGAAGCCAGAGAATGTCCGGCGCTTGCGTGACGATGACGCCGTCTTTGTGGAAAACGAGGCCGGTCACGAGGTCGAGCCCTTCGTAAAAAACTTCCTTTTTATCCATCACGCCGTCGCCGTCGGTGTCCGTGAGACGCGAGATTTTATCCTGCGCTTTGCGGTCCTGTTCGCCGGGCGTGGGATCGATGCCGCCGTGGTCTTTCCACTCCTTGCCACGATAGTCCGGGCGCATCCCGCGACGACCGTTTGGATACTCCGGCGTCTCCGCGACCCACATCGAGCCATCGGGCGCCCAGTCGAAATTCATCGGCTTATTGATGAGCGGTTCCGCCGCGACAAGCGTGAGCTTAAAGTCGGGATGAATCTCCAGATTTTTGAGCGTATCCGCAGGTTTCTGCGGGCCACCGGGAGGATACGTGAGCGAGTCGAGTTCGTCCTTTTTTACATACTCGTCGAGGTTCTCGCGTTTGCCCGCCCACGACAGCCCGCGCAAGACGACGGCGCGGTAATTTGGGAGCGAGAACGTTTTGAAAAGATGCCCCGGAATCGACGTGAACGCGCGATACGGCTTCGCGCCGCCTTCCCACGTATTTTCGTACGTCCACATCTGCGGCTGAATGTCGTAAATATGCGCCTTGCCGCCCTCCGCTGGTTTCCGGCCCTCGCGCACTTTCGGCGTGTAGCTCGACGCCAGCACGCGCACGGAATCCTTCACATCCATGTCGTAGTAAATCTCGTCATCGAGATGGAAATTCGCCGCGTCTTTCGTGATCGGATGCCCGCCGCCGAGCCGCTGACTTTCCGTATAATAAAGGTCCATCGGGCCTTCCTTCCACTTTGTCGTGCCGGGCTTCCAAGCACCGCCGAGCACCTCGCGCCACCAGCCGGGATTTTTCATCGAAACCGCCGCCGTGTGCAGCACCACAAGCCCGCCGCCGCGCTTGAGATATTCATTCACCGCCGCTTCCTGCTCCGGCGTCGCGTCGCCACCTTCCTGCGCGTAAAGCAAAACGACATCCGTATTTTTGAGCTGCTCCGCCGTGGGCCAATCGAGTGCGCCATCCACTTTCATCCCGCGCTCCGTGAGCATCGGTTTCCATTCTTCGAGAAAGCGCGGATGCGCGTGGACTTCCTTGCCGCGATTACTTTGCCCGGCGCGGATAAAGACGCGGAGCGGGTCGGCTGCTTGTGCTGCAATCGCCAGTGCGGCGAATGATGCGAATGCGATGAGACGTTTCATGGTTCTTGGTTGGTTTACGTGTTGGAAATCGGAATAGCCGCTGCTTTCAGCGGGCAGGCAGACAATCGTGCAATGGACGATGCAGTGAGTAAAATCGCCTGCGAAAAATGCACCGGCATCTATTGCGAATGCACATCGGTCATCTCCGACAGCTTCACGCTGATCGTCTGCTTGATCGGCATCTTAATGACGTTCGCTGTGCCGTCGGGGATTTTCGCCGTGATGTTTACGAACTGCGTCATGCTAAGCGCGCGCGGAAATGAAATCGCGGGGTCGAAGTAAATGGTGCCGGTCATCATGCTGCCATCGAGCTTGAGTTTCATCTGGCGGGAGAGGCTCCCGAACTCATCATTATCCTGAAGGTCAACCTTCGTGGCTTCAAGCGCTTGCTGAGTGATGCTGGCTTCGACGGCGATCTCTAGGCACTGCTTGCCTTCGAAGTCTGCGTTGCCGACGAGTTTGTAGGTGCCGGTGACGTTTAGCTTCCCGAGACCTGGGAGCGGGATTTCCTGCACGAGCGGCCACGAGTCTCCTGGTTTCAGAATCACTCCACGAGGTGAGCGAATCATGGTTTGGTCCATCATACGCTTAATCGCTTCGACCGTGAACATGTCGCGGTAAGGGGTGGAAATCATCCGATTTTGTGTAGCCAGCCTCGCAACCGTTGCGTCGGCTTCGGTGACCGTTTCCAAATGGCCGTTCTCGTCGAGCGT